>JAUVYG010000134.1 GCA_030603185.1 Actinomycetota bacterium
GACTCGCTCGACGGAACCTACACTTACTGCCAGGCGGGACATCCGAGCCCCATGGTCAGCTCAAAGGGTAGGGGTGCAGTCGAGTTACCACAAATATCCGGAGTCCCACTCGGTGTCATCGAGGATCCTGAATACCAGACCAAAGTCGTTCACTTGAGATCAGAGGACACCTTGATGATGTTCACAGACGGTTTGATCGAGACACGCCATAACGGTGAGCTCTTTGGCGAAGAACGAACACAGCGCATCTTCTCTCAATATGCTCACTTCACCCCACAGAATCTGGCTGAGCGAGTGTACAGAGAGTGTGTACGCTTCGCGAAGGGCAAGCTATCGGACGACCTAGCCGTTCTCGTATTCCGACGCTCTCCGGATCTTCCTGCGCCCATCATGACCGGAAGCACCTCACTGATTGACGGAACAGACTCACCACTCAACCTCGGCGGCCGAGAGGCTACAGGCCCCTTCAGCCTCAGAGGCGACAGCGTCTGATCGCTCACTTTCACGACCTGTCACACCCACCCGTTATCTGAGATACTAACGGCTACTGCAACCACACTTAGAAAGGGCCTTACTGCCTCATGAGTAACGGACTTCTATCCGGCAAAAAGATCGCAATTTTCGGAGTAGCTAACAAGCGAAGCATTGCCTACTCCATCGCCAAAGCACTCGCCCGAGAGGGCGCGAGCCTAGCCCTGTCCTACCAGGGAGAGCGCCTGAAAGATACTGTCCAAGAGTTCGCAGACGAATTGGGAGCGACGTATGTGGCCCCCTGCGACGTCACCGACGAGGCCGAACTCACGGCGTTCTTCTCTGGACTAAAAGACGAGTTCGGTTCATTGGATTGTCTGGTCCACAGTGTCGCTTTCGCACTAAAAGATGACCTACGTGGCCGCTACATAGACATTTCGCGCGAGGGTTCGAAAATAGCCCACGATGTGAGCGCTGACTCCCTTCGTGTCCTAGCTCAGGCTGCTGAGCCGATGATGAACGAGGGCGGAAGCATCATGACCCTTACATATCTAGGCTCTACATTCGCGTTCCCCAACTACAACGTCATGGGGCCGGCCAAGGCCAGCCTCGAGGCGACAGTAAGATATCTCGCCTACGACCTTGGAGAGAAAAAGATCCGGGTCAATGCCATATCGGCTCCGCCGGTAAAAACGCTAGCCGCTCGCACCATCTCAGGTCTGTCTGAGATGCTCGCAGCCTACGAAGACAAGGCCCCACTCGGACTACAGGATGTAGACTCCGTAGCCGATGTAGCCGTTTTCCTTGCTAGCGACCTGTCGCGTTCTATCACCGCAGAGACCTTGATCTGTGACGGCGGTTACAGCCGCATGGGTCTTTAGGTCAAAGGGAGCTAACAACATATGCTATCAATCGGTATCGTCGGCCTGCCCAATGTCGGAAAATCCACCATATTCAGAGCTCTGACCTCAGCACCCGCAGAGGCCTCGAATTACCCCTTTTGCACCATCGACCCCAACATCGGGGTGGTCACAGTGCCCGACAATCGCCTAGAGGCATTGGCTGAGATCATCCATCCAGAACGCATAATACCCACCGCCATCCAGTTCGTAGACATCGCCGGCCTGATAAGTGGTGCCCACAAGGGCGAAGGACTAGGAAACCAGTTCCTAGCCAATATCCGCGAATGTGATGCCGTAGCCGAAGTCGTTAGATTCTTCGAGGACGATAACGTCATTCACGTAGCAGGCGGGGTCGACCCCCATTCCGACATGGAGACGATCTCATACGAGCTTGCCCTTTCCGACCTCGAGACAGTCGAGAAGAGACTCAAAGCACTTCAGCGCGAGGCCAGGAACGACAAGAAGCTCGAACCCAAGCTTCAGCTCACCCAAACCGTCGCTGAAGCCCTGGCAGAGGGCAAGCCAGCTCGAGCCATCGCAACCACAGACGAACAGCGCGAGATGCTGCAAGACCTTCACCTTCTAACCCTCAAGCCGCACATCTACATTGCCAATGTGAACGAGGACGCAGTCGGCGACACCACCCTATCTGAAAGACTAGGAGCAGAGTCCGAAGTTGTTCCCGTCTGCGCAAAAGTCGAGGCGGAACTTGCCGAGCTGGATGATGAAGACGCTGCAGAGTACCGCGAAGAGCTTGGCTACCAAGAAAGTGGCCTCTCCGGAGTCATCCGCAAGGGATACGAACTCCTCGAGCTCATCTCGTATTTCACCGCCGGCGAAAAAGAAGTCCGTGCATGGACTGTTCATAAGGGAGCTACTGCTCCCGAAGGTGCGGGAGTGATCCATACCGACTTCCAAAGAGGCTTCATCAAGGCGGACGTGATCGACTGGAGCAAGCTGGTCGACTCAGGCTCTTGGGCCAACGCTCGAACCACCGGGGACGTCCGTATCGAGGGCAAAGAATACATCGTCAACGACGGCGATGTCATGTTGTTCAAATTCAATGTCTAATATCGAACGTTTGTACTGTTCTACCTGGGGTCTTTTTACCCCCTTTACTCAAGTAGCCACCTATTCAGACCGATAACATAAAATAGAGAAGGTGCATTTACTCGGTATGGATGCTGAGTACGCATATCACAAGGAAGTGAGTCTCCATGAAGATAGAATCTTCGGCAGTTCAAATGCAGAGCTCCTGGCTCCAGGTGAAGCAGCACTCGCTGCAGGAAAGTCTTCGTTCTTGGAAGGGTGAACGCCCTGACTTCGAGAATCAAGACAATGGTCGCCTTTCCATTGGTCAACGACTGGCTGCAGATATCGCAGAACTCACAGCTCAGGCTCGTGAGATCGCGGGCAACTTAGAAGCGCAATTAACCGCACCTGTTAGCCAAGTAGCTGCCGGTATCGAGAACATTCCCCCAGAATTACAGGCCAAGCTGGAGCTCATCACCCGCATGATGGAAGCCATCACGGGGAAACAATTCAAGTTCAAGCCACTTGACCCCAAGGTCTGGCAACAGTCCGAGGGCGATAGGGCCCACATGAAAAAGTTAGCTGACTCCGCTTCTGCCGCTCGAAACAACCCTCCCGCTGCAGAGGTTAACTGGGGCATGGAGTACGAGCGACATGAGCGGTACGTAGAAACAGAGCAAATGAGCTTCTCTGCACGAGGCGTCGTCCTCACTGAGGATGGACAGAAAGTCGAGTTCACGCTCCAAATGAATGCCAGTCGTCAGTACCTTGAAGAGAGTCACATAGAGGTACGAGCCGGAAACGCCATTCGCAAGGACCCGCTTGTCATCAACTTCGGTGGATCAGCTGCCAGCCTTACTGAGGACAAGATCGAGTTTGACCTTGATTCAGACGGAACCGCTGAGAATATCTCTTTCGTCGGTCCGGGAAGCGGATTCCTGGCCATCGATAACAATGCAGATGGAGTCATCAATGATGGCTCAGAGCTGTTCGGTCCTCGTACCGATGATGGTTTTAGCGAACTCGCCGCCCATGACCTCGATGGAAACCAGTGGATCGACGAGAA
>JAUVYG010000094.1 GCA_030603185.1 Actinomycetota bacterium
CGCTGGATCATAGTAATCTCTGTTCCGTCATCCAGGGAGCAAACAACGTCGTCGACGATGAACTCACCGGACTCTATTTTTGCAACAGCGCCAGAGGATCCAGGTGGGACCATTATCTTGTGAACTATGGAGGCTGATTCGGGAACGGTTCCCAGGATGTCGCCTGCAGCGACCTGTTGGCCGACCTCAACAGTGGGCGTGAACTGCCAGTGTCGGTCACGGGGAAGGGCTTGGGTCTGAACGCCTCTGCCGATGAAGTCGCCGTACTTTTCCCATAGAGCGGGCAGTGGCCTCTGTGTCCCATCATAGATGGACGTTAGAAGACCAGGTCCCAGCTCGACCTGAAGGGCCGCGCTCGTAGTGGCGACTTTCTCGCCGACGCGCAGTCCAGAAGTGTCCTCGTAAACCTGGATGACTGCTTTGTCGCCGTCGAGGCGGATGATCTCACCGATCAGGTCCATCTCGCCGACGAGGACAACATCGTACATCCTCGCTCCGCGCATTCCGCTACCGATGACTACCGGTCCGGAAATGCTGCTTATCCTAGCCTGTTCCATCTATTCTCCTGACATCTCAGTTTTCAGAGGCGGAGTCGCCGCCGACTTTTATTTCGAATCCAACCGCTTTTCTGATGAGACGAGCGAGCCGCGAGCCTCGCTCATCCTCTGCCTCACCCGCGGTCGGGGTGGGAATCGATACGACTATTGGCTTGTACAGCCGGTCTATCCTGTCCTTGGTCTTTTCGGATGTTGCGTCCATCCAGTCTTCATTGATGGCAATGATCCCAATGTCAGCTCTGTCCAGTAGCTCAAGCAGCTTGGCCTCAGCAGCGGGCCCGTCTTCCACCGTTTGAGTCTCGGTTCCCGCCAGTCTAAAGCCATCGGCCAGCGTCTCGTCGGTGAGCACCACTACTGTTGCTGACATCAGGCCACCAACAGATCTTCTTTGATGTCATGTTTATCCAGCCCCGCGTGCAGACCTCGCATGATGACTCTGAGGTTGACCACCTCGTTGTGCTTGGACCACAGATAGCCGATGGTGATCGCAATACTTAAAGGGTTAGCTATGAATAGTCTTGAGGCTGCCCGGAATACTTCGCTTTCCAGGGCTCTTTCTAGATGGTGGATGCGACCGGTGGCCTTAAAGGCTTCTCGTTCTTCTTCGAGGATAGCGCCGTAGCTAGTGTCACGAAGGGCCGAGATGATCTCGCCCACGTCGCCCAGCTCATGTAGTTGAGCCAGTCGCTCGATCGAGACTTCTTTGCCACCCTCCAGGTAGAGGTCAGCGACGAAGTCCACTCTTGCTTCAGTGAGTTTCAAAAGTGTTGTTATATTCGTCATGTCGATACGTTGTTTGAGTATGCCTCTGACCATTCTCACGTCGCGTGAGTCAGGCACCGAGGATGAGCGTCGCAAAGCGTATTCATTGTAAAAACGGTCCAAGGCGATCTCCATGGGAGCTAAGTCCTGATTTCGATGGTATTCAGAGACCGCATCAGTCAGGGGAGCGGCGTATGGATTACCAAGAGTCGCCAGCATGTCGACCACACCACGAACGTCGGGCTGCGAGGCAAGTTGCTCAAGGTCGTCTTCGTCCAGGGTCGCAGCCGGAATCATGTCATCCATGATCTCTTTAGTCGTTGCTCCGACTCGGCGCCCCCTCATCACGGTCTTCAGGTTCTGGACGTCCCAGACTCCTAGCAGAAGGTCGACAAGGATCTTTGCGTCCCCAAGTGCGACTATTCGAACCTTTCGCAAGGATCGCGAAAGGTTCCTCCGCAAACCGTCCTCAACCCCGTCTATCCCGGAGTGATGCAAAAGGCCCTCCTCGATGTCGGCTCGGTAATCACTGCTTTGAAGGAGCGAGACCGCCGACATGACATCTTTTGCCTCCATCAGTTGATCAAGAAGGGTCGAGCTGAGTAGCTCGCTCCTCATAGTCCTGATCCGAGAATTGGTGTAGGCGTAGAAGGTGGGCAAAAGCTACTCGTCCCCTTCAGTTGTTTCCGTGAACAATCTGGTCGCGAGCTCACTTCCGTGACGGGTAGCGAAGCGCTCCAATCGAGCGTCGAGCGTGTTTATTGTTCGTGTGCTCGTCGCCGGAGACGTGACAGAGGCTCCCCCTATGCATTCGGGGTCCTCTTCAACCGTCGCGTCTTTGCGACCGGACTCTTTTAGCGCAGCCTTGGCTGTCTTAACATCGGCCGGTCGCACCACGACCACGACATCGTGGTTCATCTCTGGGAGTGCCTCTGATATGAGAATCCTAAGAGCAGCGTCATATTCTTTGCCGCTGGAGGCTTCCGATAGCTTGGACCGCGCGGCCTCAACAGCCTCCAGCCAGAGCTGGCTCTTTCGGCTTTGGATCTCGTTCTGCTGATAAAGTCGAGCCTCATTCAGAATACGAGCCTGTTCGCCCTTGAGGGGCTTTAAGATTCGTTCATGCTCGGCCGTGTAGATGCGCTCGGCCGTGCGAACGCCGTCGTTGCGAGTAGAGTCAGCCATGGTCTCGGCCTCAGCCAGTATTTCCTTTTCCTGCTCCGCCGCCTGCTCTTCTAAAGCGCGGAGGATGTCTTCAAGTGCCAACTAGGCTCCCCTATTAAAGGACGCTGAATATGATAAGTGCCATCGCGAAACCGAGGATTACCAGGAGCTCGGGGATTACGAGGATGAACAACATCCTACCCATTAGCTCCGGTTTCTCAGCGATAGCTCCTGCGGCTGCCGCACCGATACCGCCTTGAGCGATTCCTGTGCCGATAGCTCCGAGACCGATCGCGAGACCCATGCCCAAAGCTTTTCCGAGTATTTCTAGACCTTCCAAACCTTTCACCTGCCTTTCAAGGTGTATGACTACGTTGATTCCACTTTCTCTGACCGTTGGAACGGTTTATATTCCCTGCCTCCAGATTCATAGAACGTGCTGAAGAACTCAAGGAAGTTGAGACGTAAAGAATGAAGGGCTGGACTGAACACAGCTATCACTAAGTTCAGGGTGTGTAGCGAGAGTGCGATCAGTCCCCCGAGAATGGCTATGGAGGTCATTCCAGCCAACTCATTGGCCACATTTGCCAGGAATGCTCCGGCGAGTCCGAGAGCCATGAGTCGTGTGTAGCTCGCGACGTTTCTGATCAGGTCGATAACGTGCATGATCAACATCACGGGGCCACCCGAGTACGCTAGGGCGGCCAGGCCTAGGGCCAAGACCACCCATCCGATAGTCATAAGAAACGGCGGCCAACCGAGTACGGTCGTAAGGATCAACAGAGCGCCTGCGATGAGCGCTAGAAGCATGCCAGCGCGCTCTGCGAGATGTTTGTAGGCTTTGAATCTAAGCCCCATGACAACACCCATGACCAGCCCGAAGAGCAGATGAATGGCTCCGATTGCGGCAGTGACTATTAGAATGGGCATTATCAGCTCGGTGCGTTCGAGCGGAAGTCCGAGTCCGAACAACTCAAAATGCGGGATCAGATGCAGCCTAAGCAGGAGGTCGCCAAAGAACTCTCCGTAGATGATGCCGAAAATGATGGTCGAGACGCCGGCCCACATGAAGATACCTGAGGCCATTTGGGCTATTTCAATCTCCTTGAACCTGCGACGCAGGTACAGAGATGCTCCAAGGATAATGATTCCGTAGCCGGCGTCTCCGACGATGAGTCCGAAGAACAGAAGGAAGAAGACTCCAAGCATGATGGTAGGATCGATCGCCCCGTATCTTGGGAGATTGAAAGAGCTGAGCAGGAACTCATACGGCTTGAAGAAGCTGCCGTTCTCGAGTGCGACTGGTACGTTGTCGATGTCCAGCTCTTTTACCTCAAGAGTCTCAGTCATTACCTCTCCATTGAAATGCTTTGCCAGCAGCTTTTGAAGTTCGTCGAGCTCTCGGTCGGGTATCCAGCCCCGGACCACGAACGTGTAATCCGTTTCGCCGAACTGCCCGATGCGCTTCAGTTCCTCGGAATGATCTAGCAGCACATCGCGTACCGCGCGTACTCTGGGCCACCATTCTGAACCAAGCTCATCGAGCTGCTTTTCAACCTCTTCCAGCTGGTACGGAATCTTTTGCTTCCGGACATGCAGCTCAGATAATGCCTGTTCAAACGGTGTTTCGGCGATGCTCTCGGGTAGGCGTACCTCGTTGACCTTCTCTTCCCAGAGAAGTCGTCTGACCGCCTCTGCGGCATCCGACGCGAACATGATGATGGCGGCGGTCGAGTCTTCTCCGATATCGGCGGAAGTCACGTATGACCGGTTGCCTGTGACCTCGGCTACCTCGGATTCCAGCAGGGCGACTAGCTCTTCGTGGCGCCGGTCGATCAGAAGGGCGATCGTCTCGTAGCCCTGAATCGGGGCCGACTCGGCGAGCAAGGGGTGGAACTGCTCGAGGATCGCTTCGTATTTTTCGGCCGAAGCCAGTTCCTTGGTTAGGTTAGATCTCTCGTTCGCTAGTGTTCTGGCCTTGGTCTCGATCTCATCCAGGACCCCAGAAGAGGTCTCGACAGCCGCTGAAAAATCACTTTTTGATATGTCCGCGTACAGCCTGTCTCGTTCCGATGAATGCGCATCATCTTCGGGCCTCGGGAGGCCGCTCAGAACAGCATTCAATCTAAGTAGCTGCTCATCACTGATTCGTTTCTTTTCTTCGCCCACCGAGTCCAGGGTCATCCTAGTTGTCAGATCGCGGTCTGCATCAGACGGGCTTGCCGAGATAGCGTCACCATGAGCGTCTTCTAGGTGGACCACGCCAAGGTCATGCAGCAGCGTGATGGTGGGGTAGAGATGCCTCTTGTCCCCGATCACCTGAACCTTGGTCATTGGAAGGATCATATTTGCTAGCTAGTTCCTTGGTAGTACGGCATCGACGATGTTGTCGACGACCTCAGTTTTTCTGGTCTCTACCCTGCTGGTGATGGCTTTTAGTTCTTCGGGAACAGCGAGCCTGATCTTGTCAGCCTGTAGCCTGCTGGCCGCTAGGGCTTTGTCATATTCCTTCGTTGCATCCGCAACTGCCTTTTCTTTGGCTTGTTTTTCAAGTCTTGTGGCATCAGATCTCGCCTGAGCAAGAATGGCCTGGGCAGACTCTTTTGCGCTGGTCAGCCTTGCCTCGATCTGTTGCTCTTTGTCTCTGATGGCCGCTAGGGGCGCGTCGGTCATGGTTGCTCCTGTTAAATAATTCAAATGTAGATGCTGTGCATAATACTGATTACTCTAGGCTAATATCGTGCTCAACCCTCACCCCCTTTAGGGTATTCGCGGAAGATTCGACAATTAGGATGTAGGTACCCGAATATCGGGTACTGGTACCGTCGTTGTCTGTGATGACCCACATGAGGTTCTCAGAGATTGATTCCCCCGGTTTCAGGGTCACTTCTCCGAGCACCTGACGGAAGACCTGGCCCTTTGACCAGCGGAATACCTCTTGATCTCCTGCTCCGACTATCGCGAGATCAAATCTTTGACTGCTCGGGTACTGAAGCGAGATCGATTCGTCACCCGTGTTCTTGAGGGTCGCCTCAACTAGGATCTCTTCTGAAGCGGACCACCGAGCCTTAGGCATGGATAGAATTAGAAGCAAGTCTTGATGCTCAGTCGTTGATTCGACGACGATCGGATCGCTCTTGGGCCCCAATTCTGAGACATCTCTTTCGTCATCATTGATCATTAGGATCAGAGTAACTGTGAGGGCAGCAACCACAAGGATCGGCGCTAGAACGCGGACCCTGAGTACCTTCATTGTTGTCCGGACGCTACGTAGAAACGCGGAAGACGTCGGGTTAGTCCTGTGACGATCTCGTAATTGATGGTTCCAGCTATCTGGGCGAGATCGTCCACTGAAACCTCCTCGTCTCCGCTCCTGCCGATGATCGTAACGTCGTCTCCAGCCTCGATCTGGTGGCTTCTTGGCACCTCGAACATGATCTGATCCATGCAGACGCGACCCCTGATGGGTCGTTTTGCACCGCCTACCAGAACGCTAGCTTGGTTCGAAAAAGCTCGACTGTATCCGTCGCCATATCCAAGTGAAACTGTGCAGATCTTAGTCGGCTCTGGAGCAATCCAGTCCGCTCCGTAACTAACCCCCTCGCCAGCAGCGACGATGTGTACCCTGGCGACGCGGGCTCTTAAAGATAGGGCGGGGCTCAGTTCTATCTTGTCTTTCGTGGCCTCTCCTGGGTGCAATCCGTACATGGCGATACCGATTCGAACCATGTCGTGATGCGAGCCGGGGTAGCAGATGGCACCCGCACTGTTGGCGGCATGTGCAATTGGGGGTCGTATGCCTTCTTGATCGAGGAATGAAAGCGTTTTTGAGAAACGATCCAGCTGGGTTTTGGTCGGACCCTTGTCGGTTTCATCTGCAGACGCGAGGTGGGTAAAGATTCCCTCGATCTTCACGCTGTCAAAGCGACTGATGTGTCTTACTAATGGAACCGTTTCTTCCGGAGAGACACCCATTCGGTGCATGCCAGTGTCCACCTT
>JAUVYG010000001.1 GCA_030603185.1 Actinomycetota bacterium
ATACAGAGGGCTCTTACGTATGAGATTGAGCGTCAGGACAAGGTTCTATCAGGGGGTGGCCGGGTCACTCAAGAGACTCGTCATTGGGATGCCGTTGGCCAGCGCACCTCACCGACTCGTTCAAAAGAAGAGGCCCATGACTATCGCTATTTCCCAGAGCCGGATCTATTGCCGGTAGTCGTCGAGAAGTCCCTGATCGATGAGCTTCGTCAGAGCCTTCCTGAGCTACCCGAAGGTAAAAAGGCGAGATTCATAGATCAGTATGAGGTAAGTGACTATAACGCTGAGATCCTAGTGTCCAGCCAAGCCATGGCCGACTATTTTGAGGCCGCAGCAGCGAAGACCAAGGATGTGGGCTCCGTGGTTCGCTGGATGACCGGTGAATTGTTGGGCCACCTGAACAGTGAAGGCAAAGACATCGAGGATAGCCTGATCAGTTCGGATGGGCTGATCGGTATGCTGGATCTGATCGAGCAGGGTACGATCAGCGGCAAAATGGCCAAGGAAGTCTTCGAAGATATGTATTCCACCGGCAAGTCCGCGGCAGAGATCGTCAAAGATAAGGGCCTTGAGCAGATATCCGATGTGTCCGTTCTTGATGAGATCATTGCAAAGGTCATCGAGGGAAACCCAAGCGTCGTTGAGGATTTTCGGGGCGGCAAGGATAAGGCACTGGGTTTTCTTGTCGGTCAGGTCATGAAAGAGACCAAGGGCTCCGCCAACCCTGGTGTTGTGAACAAGCTCCTCAAGGAAAAGCTCTAAAAAGAGTTCGTTTACTTGCCCCAATGATTTGGATAGAATCAAAGGGCTTGTCTCACGGGCCCACTCGATGAAGCCCAGGTAACGAGCACTATTTCTAAATTCCTAACTATTGAAATTAAGGTGCACTGTGACCAACAACGAAGAGCATCACGACCACCTAGAGACTCTTGTAATAGCAGAGGGCGACAGCAAACAGCCTCAGGTGTATATCGACGATACGACCTTAAGAGATGGCGAACAGACGGCCGGCGTAGTGTTCGCAAACGCGGAAAAGATCAGGATCGCCAGACTTCTGGATGAAGTCGGAGTCAATCAGATCGAGGTCGGCATTCCCGCCATGAAGGGCGATGAGAAGCAGACGATCGCAGACATCGTCGAGCTAGGCCTCAATGCCTCTATATTGGCGTGGAACCGGGCGGTTAAGTCTGACATTCAGCATTCCATTGATTGTGGTGTGGACTCCGTCGCGATATCGATGTCAGCCTCTGAGATCCATATGGAGTACAAGCTTCAGAAGAGCAAGCAGTGGGTCTTAGACAGCGTTCGATCTGCGGTAGAGTTTGCAAAGGAGAACGAGCTCTATGTCTCAGTCAATGCTGAGGATGCCTCGCGAGCTGAGCCTGACTTCCTCTTAGACTTTGCGAACACAGCGAAAGATTCCGGGGCTGATCGCCTTCGTTTCTGTGACACCCTCGGGGTGCTGGACCCATTTTCGACCTACGACTACATCAAGTTTCTACGTGATAACGTCGACATTGACATCGAAATGCACACTCACAATGATTTCGGGATGGCAACGGCGAACACGCTCGCAGGCATTAAGGCCGGGGCCACCTATGTTAATACCACCGTTAACGGATTAGGCGAGCGCGCAGGAAATGCGCCGCTAGAAGAGGTCATCATGGCCCTCAAGCATATGGGCGGTTTAGACCTGGGATTCAAGACTCAGATGTTCCGCGAGTTGTCAGAGTATGTTGCAGGAGCATCCACCAGGACCATTCCAATATGGAAGTCCATCGTAGGCACTAACGTATTCGCCCACGAGAGCGGTATTCATGCCGATGGTGTCATGAAGAACCCCGCCACATACGAAGCCTTTCCGCCGGAAGAAGTGGGTCTTGAAAGGCAACTGATCATAGGCAAGCACTCAGGCAGCAAGTCCATCGTGATGAAGTTCCACGAGTACGGGATCGATTTGCCCGAGGACCAAGCCCAAGATGTGCTGGTCGAGGTTCGCAAGAGCGCAATCGCCCTAAAGAGAGCTTTGTTCGATAAAGAGTTAATGTTCATATACAAGGATTACCTCGCTCTGAAAGAGCGAGTCGACGTCAATGCAGGAATGGAGACAAAGATTTGAGCACGCACAAAGTAACGATGATTCCCGGAGACGGAATAGGACCAGAGATTTCGGAAGCCATGAGAATGGTCGTGGAATCCACCGGTATAGAGCGCATGGTCGACGACGAGACTGCTGAGAGCATCAAGAGGATCACCAACGCGTAGAAGGCGGAACCGGTCTTGAGGTACTTGACGGCATCCGGCTCAGTGGCCATGGCAATGGTGTCCCCGTGTCCGCCCAGAACCATGGTCCAAAATTTTGATGCTTTGATAAATAAACCTGATTGCATCGTTAAGATGCCCTGACACGATAGGTACACGAATGTCTGATTCCAAGATCATCTATACCATCACCGACGAGGCCCCAGCGCTGGCGACCCAGTCCCTGCTGCCCATCATCCGGGCCTTTACTGCCTCCTCGGGTATCGCTATCGAAACCAAGGATATCTCCCTGGCAGGCCGTATCGTGGCCAATTTCCCCGACAACCTGACCGAGGCACAGAAACAAGCCGATGCTCTTTCAGAGCTGGGTGAGATGGCCAAGACCCCCGAGGCCAATATCATCAAGCTGCCTAATATCAGTGCCTCTATCCCTCAGCTTAAGGCAGCCATCACCGAGCTTCAGGAGAAGGGTTATGACCTGCCCGATTACCCGGAAGAGCCCCAGAATGAGGCCGAACAAGAGATCAAAGCCCGCTATGCCAAGGTGCTCGGCAGTGCGGTGAACCCGGTCCTGCGTGAGGGTAACTCGGATCGTCGTGCCCCGGGTTCTGTAAAGCAGTACGCCAGGAACAACCCCCACTCCATGGGTGAGTGGAAGGCCGATTCCAAGTCCCATGTGGCCTCCATGAGTGGCGGTGACTTTTTCGGTAATGAACAATCGGTGACCGTGCCTGCCGCAACCGATGCCGAGATCGAGTTTGTGGGTGCGGATGGCTCCGTCCAGGTGCTGAAAGAGAAGGTGGCCCTCCAGGCCGGTGAGATCATCGATTCCACCTGCATGAGCAAGAAAGGTCTGCGTGAGTTTCTGGCGGCCGAGATTGAGGATGCCAAGGCCAACGATGTGCTCTTCTCCCTGCACATGAAGGCGACCATGATGAAGGTCTCCGACCCCATTATCTTCGGACACGCCGTCTCGGTCTTCTATGCCGATGTGTTTGACAAGCATGCCGCGGTGCTTGAGGAGCTGGGTGTGGACACCAATAACGGTATTGGTGATCTCTATACCAAGATCCAGTCCCTGCCCGAGGCACAGCGTACCGAGATCGAGGCCGATCTGAATGCCGTCTATGCCCAGCGTCCTGCCATGGCCATGGTCAACTCCGACAAGGGGATCACCAATCTGCATGTTCCATCCGATGTGATTATCGATGCCTCCATGCCGGCCGCCATCCGTACCTCGGGTCAGATGTGGGGCCCCGATGGTCAGCAGAAGGACACCAAGTTTGTGATTCCCGATCGCTGCTATGCCGGTGTCTATCAGGAGGTGATCGAGTTCTGTAAAAAGAACGGCGCCTTCGACCCCACCACCATGGGTAGCGTGCCCAATGTGGGTCTGATGGCGCAGCAGGCCGAAGAGTACGGCTCACATGACAAGACCTTCCAGAGCCCTGCGAATGGCAGTGTGCGTGTAGTGGATGGTGCTGGAAATACACTCATGGAGCACAGTGTGGAAGAGGGTGATATCTGGCGTGCCTGCCAGACCAAAGACGCCCCGATCCGTGATTGGGTCAAGTTGGCTGTGACCCGCGCCCGTGCCACCGGTTCACCCGCCGTCTTCTGGCTGGATAAGAACCGTGCCCACGATGCCCAGCTGATTGAGAAGGTGAATCAGTACCTGCCTGAGCACGATACCAGTGGTCTGGAGATCCACATCATGTCACCCATTGAGGCGACCCGTTTCTCCCTCGAACGCATTAAAGAGGGCAAGGACACCATCTCGGTGACGGGAAATGTGCTGCGTGACTACCTGACCGATCTCTTCCCAATCCTGGAGCTGGGTACCAGCGCTAAGGTGCTTTCGGTGGTGCCGCTGATGAATGGTGGCGGTCTGTTCGAGACCGGTGCCGGTGGTTCGGCCCCCAAACACGTACAGCAGCTGGTGGAAGAGAACCATTTGCGTTGGGATTCGCTGGGTGAATTTTTGGCCCTGGCCGCTTCACTGGAGCACTACAGTAATGTGACCGGTAATGCCAAGGCCAAGGTGCTGGCCGATACCCTGGACCAGGCCACTGGCCAGTTCCTGGACAGCAACAAGTCACCGTCACGTAAGGTGGGTGAGCTGGATAACCGCGGCAGCCACTTCTACCTGGCCCAGTACTGGGCACAGGCCCTTGCCGCACAGGATCAAGATGCAGAGCTGAAGGCCCAATTTGCCCCAGTGGTCACAGAGCTAACCAGCAATGAGCAGGCCATTGTGGATGAGCTCAATGGTTGCCAGGGTGGTGCGGTTGATCTGGGAGGTTACTATCGCCCGGTGGATGAGCAGGTCGCTGCTGTCATGCGTCCAAGTAATACTCTGAACGCTGCTCTGGCGACCCTTGGTTGAATCTAAGCCCGAGTTGGGCTGAAACCCCTACAAAGGCCGGGATGAGCAGATCATCCCGGCCTTTTTTATTTTCTCGCCCAGACTGCATTTACCCCTTTGTCAAGATTGCGCCTGCTTTCGGATCTAATCTATGCTTGCTGCAGTAAGGGGAGGTTTTATGCCTGCTCATGTGTTGTGGTTAATTGGGGACAGGGCTAGAACTTTGGGCTGATCGCCCCCATCTAAGTGTGAAATCAGACGGGTAGGAGCCGATGGCAGGTCAAGACGATTGGTGGGAAGACGGTGATTTAGAGGTTCAGGAGGCCAAACCTGGGGTCAAACCTCCGCCACTCTGCATCAGAGCGGATCTCTAAGTTCGCCTTTGACTACGCGCAGGAAGAGGGCCGCAAGATGGTCAGCTGTGTGACCAAAGCTAACATCATGAAATTCTCTGATGGTATGTTTCTGGACTCATTCCGAAATATTGCCAAGGATTACCCAGATATTACCCCTGATGAGCGTTTGATCGATGCAATGTGTATGCAGCTGGTCATGAATCCACAGAATTTCGACACAATGGTAATGCCGAATCTCTACGGAGATGTGGTCTCAGATCTTTGTGCAGGCCTTGTTGGCGGCCTCGGGCTAGCTCCCGGAGCAAATATTGGCGATGAACTAGCGGTATTCGAACCAACGCACGGAAGTGCTCCGAAGTACGCTGGTACCAACAAGATAAACCCCACAGCGATCATTCTTTCTTCCGTTCTGATGCTACGTCACCTTGGCGAGAAAGTCGCTGCGGACAACGTATTAGCAGCGGATAGACACGTTATAGGTGAAGGCAAGACCGTCACTTATGATCTTGGTGGAACTGCTGGAACGAAAGAGATGGGCGAAGCAATTGCTGAGCACATCTCAACCCTCTGATCAGAGAACTGACTCCACAAACACCTTGACCATCGCTGGGTCGAACTGCTTGCCTGAGCAGGCGTGCAGCTCAGTGACTGCTACCTTCTCGTCGAGGGCGGGCCTGTATGGTCGATCTGAAGTCATTGCCTCATATGCATCTGCGATTGCTAGAATTCTCGCCCCGTAGGGGATATTCTCACCGGAAAGGCCATCCGGATAGCCGCTCCCATCCATGAACTCGTGGTGGTGAAGGACGGCAGGTCCGACTTCCTCTGAGAGCGTGGTTCGGCCGATGATTTTATAGCTTAACTGCGGATGCTGGCGCATTTCACGATACTCGCCTTCCGTGAGCGCACTTGGCTTGGTGAGTATCTGGTCTGAGACCCCGATCTTTCCAATATCGTGAAGACGGCCGGCTTGATGAATCGCGGATATCTCTTGGTCTGACATCCCAAGGGCCTCTGCGAGCCGAATAGCATACTTCGACACTCTGCTGCTGTGGCCTGAGGTGTACGAATCCTTGGCGTCTATCGCTGAGGCCAGCGCGTCCATCGTTCCAAGGTATGAGTCCTGAAGATTTGTATAGAGCTGGAAGCTCTTCAGGGCGACCGATATTTGACAGCAGAGAACTGTGAGCATGTCCAGATCGTCCTTTGTGAACGGCGGTTTACCCTCCTTCTTATTCAGATTAAGAACCCCGAGAGCTGACTGTTCTTCATCGCCAGGGTTCATGTAGGTGATGGGGATGGACACCGATGACAGCAATTCCTCGCGGTCGAGCGGCTGCCCGAAGTTGTCTTGGTTGACGCCGTCCGGACCAAGATGTAAGGGAGTAGCATTCTGGGCGACCCAACCCGCCACTCCCTGGCCCAGAGGCTGGCGATCATCTCTGGATACTATATGATCCAGCCCCTGTGACGCCTCCACATAGAGTGACTGCGTATTCGAATCGATCAACATGATCGATCCACTATCTGCCTCGGTTTCCTCGACTGCAACAGTGAGGATGCTGTGTGCTAGCTCTTCGATACCTGCTCCGCCAGTGATCCTTTTGCCCATCTCTAGGACTGGGGACAGGCTTCGTAGCCCTGCGAGTTCGTCGTCCAGGCCCTTGCCGACAAGGGCCTGGACGACGGCATCAGCAAGATCATTCTCGTCATAGGGACTAAGCAGAACCGAGACTGAAGTCATATCCAAAAGCGCCTTAGTGGTTCGAGCATCGTGATCATCAGCGATAGCCAGAACATAAATTGATTGAGAACTTTGTATCAGGTCGCGCAGTAGGTCTACGGAGGCTCTGTCGCCCCCAGGAAGACTGGTCATCACAACATCAAGGGAGTTGGAACGGATGAGTTCGGACGCGTGCGCCACCGAGGAAGAGGTGTGCACTAGTGCGCCCCTGTCATTCAGTAGTTTGCTTACGGATTTATCCGCAAGGATTGCGTCGCCGAACAGAAGTATTTCCAGACCGTCCATCGTCACCCTTTATCTTCCACCGTTATCTTTGTCTATGGATACATCGGCTGTATCTGCTTTTAGCTTAACCGGGAGGCCGGTGTCGGGTGATGCTTTCGGCTCACTTGTGAGGCATAATCATTAACCATGAACAGCCTCCCGAATAATCGTTGGATACTAACTCAGGACCAGATCAAGTCTGGACAGGCCACTGACATATATCTTGAAAGAATTTCAGGTATTCTTGCCAGTTCCGGTGTCGACCCATTGATTAGGGCCGAAGTGAGGGCAGGCCAGCTACCCGAGGGCTGGGATTGGGCGATACTGGCAGGAGTCGAAGAGGTAGCTGATCTATTTCAGGGTCTTGACGTTGAAGTTAGCTCTATTCAGGAAGGCACTTCCTTCCATAGGAACGAGCCTGTTCTTGCGATTGACGGGCATTTTTCGAAGTTCGCCGTCTATGAGACCGCACTTCTCGGCCTGCTGTGTCAGGCGAGCGGAATCGCCACAAAATCTGCACGTATCCGTAAGCTCGCCCAGGGTAGACCGGTATTCAGTTTTGGTGCAAGAAGAATGCACCCCGCCATCTCACCCATGATCGATCGCGCTGCCTTTATTGGTGGCTGCGAAGGCGTAGCGATGGCCACTAGTGCTGCTCTTTTAGAAGAGGAGCCAGTAGGCACGATGTCTCATTCGCTTGTGATGTGCTTCGGAGACGAGAGGGCAGCCTTTAGGGCATTTGATGAGCACATGGATCGAGAGGTCCCTCGGATAGCCCTGGTCGATACTCTAAGTGATGAGAAGTTCGGCGCACTTGCCGCTGCCGAAGTATTTGCTGAGAAGCTTGAGGCAGTTAGGCTGGATACCCCGGGCTCCAGACGTGGAGATTTCAAAGAGATATGCAAAGAGGTGCGGTGGGAGCTTGACCTCAGAGGTTATGGCCACGTAAGAATTATGGCCACCGGCGGGATCGATGAGGCAGAAATCATCTCACTTAATCCTGTGGTCGATTCCTATGGTGTCGGAACTGCTATCAGTAACGCGCCTGTTATAGACTTTTCCCTAGACATAGTCTCTGTGGACGGAGAGCCTGCTGCCAAGAGAGGCAAGCAGTCTGGGGGCAAGACCCTTTGGCGTTGCGCCAATGACCTACACTCTGATGTCACTCCCAGAGGATCAAGCCCGCCTAAGCATTGCGGTAAACCCATGGAAGAGCAGATAAAACCCCTAGTCAAAGATGGTAACATCGTACAGATGCCCGATAGACCCCGAGTCATTAGGGACAGGGTATTGAAGCAGATCGACTACCTGATGCTCGAAAGCGACGGTTGATGCGCGAGGCAGACATGCAAGTTCAGAAGAGAATCCGGCAGCTACTTCTCATTGTTCTGACACCTCTCCTTTTCGTTGTCGGTCCGGTCGAAGCAGCGACCCTGAATGTTGTCGCCCCCTCCGCCTATTTGCTCGATACGGACACCGGGCAGGTACTCCTCAGTAAGAATGCGGACGAGCAGCGAGCGATGGCTAGCACGACCAAAATGGTTACAGCTCTATTGGTCTTAGAGGCCGGTGAGCTCAATACTCTGGTCACAGTCAGTGCGCGAGCCGATAAAGAGGGTGGCTCATCGCTCGGCCTCTACTTCGGCGAGATTATGTCTAGAGATGAACTTCTATGGGGGCTACTACTCAAGTCAGGTAATGACGCGGCCATAGCCTTGGCGGAGTCCGTATCCGGATCCGTTGAGGAGTTTGTGGAGGACATGAACGTCTATGCAGCGGAGGTGGGCGCAGATTCAACCCATTTTGCTAATCCGAATGGTATGCCTGACCCCGAACATTATTCGACCGCGAAGGACCTTGGTGTCCTGGCGGAGCAAGCCATGAAGCACAGTGAGTTCCGCAAGATAGTCGCGACCGAAAAACACACTATACCCAAGACAAATAAGTTCGAGGCCCGAGAGTACGAGAATCACAACCGCTTGATAGGTAACTATGCGTACGCAACGGGAATCAAGACTGGCTTCACGAACAACGCTCGGCATTGCCTGGTCTCGAGCGCGACCAAGGATGACATCAACCTGGTGGCGATCGTGCTCGGAGGGTCTTCACCTCAGAATGTTGCCGATGAGTCCCAGAGAATACTGGAGTGGGGCTATTCGCTATATTCCAACGAGGTTTTAGTCGCTCAAGGCGAAGAGGTAGGGGCTGTGAGCCTTGAGGGGGTCAAGGACACGCTAGCTCTGGTGTCCGGAGTAACACTTGAGGCGACTATCGCCGAGGACTCTCATCTTCGCCGCATCACAGCCTATACGGGCGATCTAGCGCCACCTATCGCCGAGGGGCAGGAGATGGGTGAGGTTATTCTGATGAGCGGCGACAAGCGTGTTGGTGCGGTTTCGCTGCTTGCCGAGCACGAGGTCAAAGCGCCCAGCTTCTTGTCTGAGATAGTGGCGGCCTCGACGGCGCTTTTTGCCGGCCTGTTCACATGGATAGGCTCCATATTCTAACCACTCCGCTTGAGAAGTATCATCTTGCCATCGGCGCCAAGATGACAGAATTCAGCGGATGGAAGATGCCAGTTTCGTACTCCGGTATCACCAGCGAGCATTTGGCCGTAAGGGAATCCGTAGGGGTCTTTGATGTTTCACACCTAGGTAGACTGCTTGTCAGTGGCGCCGCGGCTGCAGCGACATTGGGCAGGATCCTGACATTGGATGTCTCGAGGCTGGCAGTGAACACCGGTGCATACTGTCTGATCCTCAACTCGAATGCGGGTATCGAAGAGGATCTTATCGCTCTCAGGCAAGCCAATAATGAGTTTCTGCTTCTGGTGAATGCGGGGAATAGAGCCAAAGTCATAAAGACCCTCGAATCGGTATGCCCTGAGTCAGGCACTAGTATTCTCGATACAACATTTAGCACCGTTATGCTCGCCATACAGGGACCGCGATGCCCCCAGGTGCTCGACCAGCTTGGGATTCAGATTGGTGACCTGCCCCGGTATGGCACCAGCACTCAGGTCTGGCGGGGCGCGGACCTGACAGTAGCCAGATCTGGCTATACCGGCGAGCTGGGCTACGAGGTAATCGTCCCGGCTAAGCATGGTGAAAGACTGTTCCGAGAGATTGTGGCGGCAGGAGCAGGCATAGGGATTCTTCCCTGTGGCCTCGGCGCTAGAGACACTTTGAGGACTGAGATGGGCTATCCACTGTGGGGTAATGATATCGACCCAGACACATCCCCGGACTCGGCGGGCCTTTTGTTCGCTGTCGATGCAGCTGACCATGAGTTCCTAGGCAAAGCTTCCCTTCTGAAGCAGATGACGAGGCAGACCTACAGTCTTTCCGGGCTTTCGATGGATTCTGGGATCGCAAGGCGAGGAGACAGGATTCTCTTGCCTGACGGCTCTTCCGTGCCAGTGACAAGTGGAACATTCTCGCCCTCGCTAAAAAGAGGAATCGCGCTCGCCTATCTTCCCTTGGCTGCCAATAAATTCCATTCAGTTCAGGTCGAGGTAAGAGGTAAACTTCATACAGCGGAAATCGTGGGCAGGCCAATCTATAGATTCGGAGGCGTAAATGGGTGACGGAGCAATCCATCCTGATGATCGAAAGTACTTCAAAGAGCATGAATGGGTGAGATCCGATGGAGCCAATGGCAGGGTCGGTCTTTCCGCATATGCCGCCGAGGCATTGGGTGACATCGTGTTCATTGAATTACCTGATGTTGGCTCAGCCGTAACGGCCACGGAGGCCTGTGGAGAGATTGAATCCGTTAAATCCGTTTCTACTTTGCACTCTCCCGTTTCGGGGACTGTCACAGCCGTGAATCAAAGCGCGGTGGACTCACCTGAGCTGATCAATAGCTCACCCAATGACGAAGGGTGGCTTTTCGAGGTCGAGATGAGTGGCGCGAACGAAACCGACGGCCTGATGTCGGCTTATGACTACAGTGCCTACGTCGACACCCTTTGATCTGATTTGCGCTACACCGCTCTGACAGATCCTGACATAGCCTCGATGTTAGAGGTGATAGGCGCCGACTCCATCGACCAGATCCTTCTAGAGCAAATACCTGAGAGTATTGGGATTGACCGAGAGTATGAGCTTCCTGCGGAGTCTTCCGAAAGCGCCACCATGCGTCACATGCGTGATTTGGCCAGCATGAATACCGTCGTGCCACCGGAAAGATTCTTCTTGGGGGCTGGGCTATACCGGAATTATGTTCCAGCCCTTGTGAAAACGGTGATATCAAGACCTGAGTTCATGACTTCTTACACCCCGTATCAGCCTGAAGTCAGCCAGGGCACCCTGAAGTCGATCTTCGATTATCAGACAGTGATGTCCGAGCTGACCGGGATGCCCGTGTCCAATGCCTCCATGTACGATGGGGCCAGCAGCCTAGCTGAGGCGGTAAAACTTTCTATCAAGAAAACAGGCCGGAAAAAGGTGGTTATCTGCTCGGCAACCAATCCGGAGTATGTTGATACGGTCGCTACTTATATCGCGCCCCTTGGCGGCATCATCCATTCCATTCCTCACACGAACGGGGTCACGAATCCCGATGATGTTCGTGAGTGCACAGATGAACAGACATGCTGCGTAGTGTTGTCCCAGCCGAACTATTTTGGGTTCGTAGAGAGAGCCCAAGAGATAGCTGCGATCACAAAGGCTGAAGGTGCGCTTTCGATTGCTGTGGTCAACCCATGCACACTTGGGCTGCTCGCTCCGCCAGGAGAGTGGGGGGCGGACGTCGTCGTAGGGGAGGGCCAGCCGCTGGGTTTGCCAGTATCATTCGGCGGACCCGGTTTCGGATTTTTTCTGACCATGACCGAGTATTTGCGTGATCTTCCCGGCCGTGTCTGTGGCATGACTACTGACGCCGAAGGCCGCGATGGATATGTGTTGACTCTGCAGGCTAGGGAGCAACACATCAGGCGCGACAGGGCGACTTCGAATATCTGCACTAATCACCAGCTGTCAGCTCTGGCTGCCGCCGTATACCTGATGACACTTGGTGGTAAAGGCGTAGCGAACTTGTCTGTGGGGCTATTCAATCGCACTCGATGGTTGCAAGCCAGGGTGAGGGAGTCCGAGAATCTGGCGCTAGTCTTTCCCGAGAATACGTCATTTGGGGATGTTCTTATACGTGGCTCCGGCCCCGGGGTAAACGGGTTCAGGGCGGCAAGGGCAAAGATGGTGTCGGCTGGGTTTGAGCCCGGACTCGAAATCGGGGCCTCTTTTCAGATAGATGATGGTGCGATGTTGGTGGCCGTCAATGACCAGATGACACCGGAAGACATCGATCTGTTCGTAAAGACATTGGACCGGGCAGTGGGTGGTCATGTCTAAATCCGATGTGGGCCATGTTCAGTCCTTCGGTACTGCAGAAGAGGCACGAAGCGGTCTTTCCAGTTTTGACCTGAGACACACCGCGCCCGATATAGCTGATCGAAGCGAAGGGGAGCTGGCTCGATACTTCAATGGACTTGCAGATCGCAACTACCACATCGACAAAGGAATCTATCCCTTGGGCTCGTGCACGATGAAGTACAACCCAAAAGTCAATGACTCAGCTGCTGCACTTGCCGGCTTTGAAGACATTCATCCTCATCAAGAAAGCGGAGGAGTCCAAGGCGCACTTCAGCTCATTCACACCCTTTCGGGTTGGCTGGGAAAGATAACCGGGCTCCCAGCAGTCTCTTTACAGCCAGCCGCTGGCGCTCATGGTGAACTAGTCGGGATGCTGATTGCTCGCGCCCATTTTAGGGAGCTCGGCCAAGAAAGGTCGACTGTCCTTATCCCTGACTCCGCCCACGGGACCAACCCTGCCTCAGCGACAGCAGCTGGATTCAAGTCGGTTGTTGTCGCATCTGGGGCTGACGGACTTATTGATATTGAAGACCTCCAGTTAAAGCTCACCGGTGATGTTGCCGCCGTGATGATGACCAATCCGAACACACATGGTCTTTTCGAAGCCCAAGTTCAGACAGTTAGCTCCATGGCGCGGGAGTGCGGGGCTCTGATGTATTTGGACGGAGCGAATCTTAACGCCTTGCTGGGCGTGACGGACGCTGCAATACAAGGGTTTGATATCTGCCACGTGAACCTCCACAAGACCTTCTCCACCCCGCACGGGGGAGGGGGGCCTGGTGCCGGTGGTCTCTGTGTCACGTCTCAGCTCGAAAAATACCTACCCGATCCACTGATCAAGCTGACTGAATCCGGCTATTCCATTGCCGAAGGCAGGGATCATAGCATTGGTCGATCACGCAGCTACTTTGGAAACTTCGCAAATATTGTTCGTGCGTACACCTATATCTTGTCGCTCGGGCCAGCTGGGTTGAACGATGTGGGTAGAACGGCCGTTCTGAACGCAAACTACCTGCTTGCCAGAATACACCCGCGGCTGACAGCTCCATTTGGGAACCGATGCATGCATGAGTTCATTGTTAGCGCTGAGTCATTGAAAAGAGAACAGGGTATCAGAGCCTTGGATATTTCTAAGGCTCTGCTTGATCGGGGGGTGCATGCTCCCACGATGTATTTCCCGCTAACCGTTCCTGAAGCGCTCCTTGTGGAGCCCACAGAAACTGAGTCTTTAGAGAGTCTGGACGGGTTCGCGACTCTATTGGATGAAGCTGTAGAGTGGCTGATTGCGAACCCCAGTCTTGCAGATGAGTTACCCACGACCACACCGGTGGCCAAGCTTGACGAGGCGACAGCCGCGAGACAACCTCACCTTCGCGGCTAGGGCCCGGTGGATACTGTGTCTCCACTACTCTCTCTGCTGCGAGTTGACCCTCCAAATTCCGGGTGTCACAACATGGACATGGATAGCTCCATGTTTGAGGCGTTTCGCGCTGGACATTACGGAGGCGGGGCAATAGTGAGGATCTACGGATGGGCTGAGAACACGATTAGCCTGGGTCGCTTTCAGGAAGCTGGCACTTTGGCTGCAACTAGCCTGGATATCGTCAAAAGGCCTACCGGAGGAAGAGCCGTTGTGCATACTCCCGATGAAGTCACATACATGGTGGCGGGGGGGACCCGAGCTGGTTTTCCTGCGGGTTTGTCCACCAGCTATGAGTTGGTCTCCCAGGTCCTCGTGGGGGCCTTCGCACGCTTGGGTGTGGATGTGCACAGGCCTGATACCGGCAAGTACCATCACCGTGCTGACTGTTTTGGGTCAGCAACAAGCAGTGATCTTACCGTTGAGGGTAAGAAGATATGTGGAGGAGCACAGCGAAGAATCAGTGACGATTTCCTTCAACACGGAACTATCCTGGTGACGGAGGAGCAAAGGATAGCTCAACTGTCTGTCAGCCAGGAAAATGCGGTTCTGGATGCCACGTCTATAGAGGAAGTAGTCGGGAGGGTTTCCAGAGAAGATGTCATCGGGGCGATATATGCTGAGGTCAGTTGCATCTGGCCTTCTTGTAGACTCTAAAGTGGTGGTTTAGAATGAGGTTCCGCGTTCGCGGGGAAAGTCCCGCTTGATCCTGGGAAGGTAGTTATGACTGAAGGCGCACATACAGAACATGAATTGAATGAAGTACTGACCGATCTCGGAGACAAGTCCGAGGCTGAGCTCAAGCAGATTCTCGACGAACTGTACGCGGAAGAATCACGCCTGTCGTATCGCCGACGCATTTTGCACGGTCGAATCGACATTGTGCGCAATGAATTAGTTGCACGCATGAAAAAGTCAGTTCACGAGGGCAAATTATCCTTTGGACCTGAAGATATCGCTCGGTTATCAGAGATCTTGGCGCGAGAGGGCACGGTATCTAATGCTTTTCGCGAGATCAATCCTGACGAGCTGAGTGACGAGAGCGTCTTCAAATAGGTCAAACAGGAATGCTTTGCGAGACCTGCGGAACGGAAAATCCGTCCGGCTCGATAAAATGCCAAAACTGCGGACAGTCTCTAGCATCCACTGGGGTGACCATCAACTTTCCTTTGCGCCAGAACGAGGCTCAATCTGGCGGAACAGCAGCAGCCCCCGGGCGAAGTGGGGCTCACCTTATGGTTGTAAAGGGTTCACACAGCGAACAAGAGATCCAGCTGGTTGGAACTGAGACCATCATCGGTCGTGATCCTGAAAGCACCATTTTTCTCAACGATGTTACTGTGTCGCGAAAGCATGCAGAGATCTCATTAATCAAAGAACGGTTCACACTCAAAGACTCTGGAAGCCTGAACGGTACCTACCTGAATGGGGAGAGGGTCGACGAGGCCGAACTAAAGAGTGGCGACGAATTATGGATAGGCAAATATAAGATGATTTTCGTGATCGGTGAATAGAACCCATGGCTGATGAGCTTCTATCAATAGGCAAGGTCGTCGATGAGCTCTCTGAGCAATTCAAGGGTGTGAGTGTCAGCAAGATACGATTCCTTGAGTCTGAGGGCCTGATTAAGCCGACCAGAACGCAGGGTGGCTACAGAAAATTCACTCGAGACGACCTGGAAGACCTACGAGCGATACTTCGGATGCAAAGCGATGAATATCTTCCCCTTAGCGTTATCAAACAACGGCTGAAAGATATGCCGAGAAATGGAACGCGTGAAGCTTCCACGGAAGGACTATCGGCTTCTTCTGATTCTGATGTCTTCCCTGGAGGGCAGAGCACTGTTGGCGCAGAGCAGCTTGCAAAGCTGTCGGGCTTGTCTGAGGACACAGTGAACGAACTGGTGAAAGTGGGGATGATCACTCCCACTGCAGATGACGACGGCAAACCATCCTTTAGCCTTCGAGCCCTTGGCGTGGTTGAAATTGCTCGAGAGCTCGGCAGGTACGGCCTTGAGCCTCGGCACATGCGCATGTACACCAGTTTTGTTGGTCGCGAGGCAGCACTTTGTGGTCAGATTCTCGGAGTAAGCCCCAAGAGGACGCCGGAGTCTCGCCAGAAGGCGAGAGTGGCGCTGGATGAGTTCACTTCGGCACTATCTAGGCTGAGAACGTCTCTCCTAGAAGACAACCTTAAGACCACCTTCAAAGACCTTTACGAGGACTAGTTATGTTCGAGATTCTTTCCGATAGGCTCCAGCAGACCTTCAAGCGACTCAAGGGTCATGGAAAAGTCACAGAGGCACATCTGGACGAGGCCATGAAAGAGCTGCGCCTAGCCCTTCTTGAGGCTGATGTTAACTTCAAGGTCGTTAAGCAATTCACAAGCAAAGTGAAAGAACGTGCCCTAGGGGCAGAGGTGATGAAGAGCCTTACTCCGGCACAGCAGATCATCAAGGTCGTTCGCGAGGAATTGGAAGCGCTGATGGGTGGGCAAGCGGCCCCACTATCCCTTTCTCCCAGTCCGCCCACTGTCATGATGGTAGTTGGACTCCAAGGTGCTGGTAAGACGACCACCTGCGCAAAACTGGCGGCTCACTACAAAAAGCAAGGCAAGAGAACTAGCGTAATCGCTGCTGACATGCAAAGACCGGCAGCCGTAGAGCAGCTCAAACAACTTGGAAGTGATTGGGACTTCGAGGTCTACTCTGGCTCAGAGGATCCGGTGACCATAGCCAAGAACGGTCTTGAGCACGCCAAGAGTCACGGGCACGCTGTAGTCATTATTGATACAGCCGGCCGACTGCACATTGACGACGAGCTGATGTCCGAGCTTGAAAACATGCGCGCACTAAAGCCCCACCACGTTCTATTGGTCGTAGACGCAATGACAGGTCAGGAATCTGTAAACCTTGCAGTTGCATTCGACGAGCGTGTTGGTCTGGACGGTGTGATACTCACCAAAATGGACGGTGACGCTCGAGGTGGCGCGGCCCTATCGATTGCCCAGGTCACTGGCAAGCCTATCCGTTATGTAAGCGCCGGTGAGAAGCCTGACTCCTTGGACATTTTTCATCCAGATAGGATGGCTCAAAGAATCCTTGGGATGGGTGATGTTCTGTCTCTCATAGAGAGGGCAGAAGATACTCTCGAGAAAGACAAGATGGAAGAGCAGGCCAAAAAGATGCTCTCAGCAGACTTCGATCTCAGCGATTTTCTGATCCAAATGGAACAGGTCAAGAAGCTTGGGCCGCTGTCTTCGATTCTTGAGATGCTCCCAGGTATGCCAGCTGGCGCCGCAAAAAACATGAAAGTTGACGACAATGCGGTCGCCCGAATGGAGGCCATTGTTCTCTCGATGACTCCCGGTGAAAGACGTGAACCCGGAATTCTGAATGGGTCCAGGAAAGCTCGGATTGCCGCGGGTAGTGGCACCACCATTCATGACCTCAATCAACTTATTAAGAATTTCAATCAGTCCAAGAAGATGATGAAGCAGATGGGCGGCAAGCAGATGAAAAAGATGCTTGGCGGAAAAGGACTGTTCAATGGTGGCTTTGGAGAGTAATCTGACAGGGTTGCCTATTTACATATTCGATTCTTGAGAGGAGGTTGTAACGAGTTTTGGCAGTAAAGATCAGGTTGGCTCGCCGAGGAGCTAAGAAGCAGCCCTACTACAGAATAGTAGCCGCAGATTCCCGTAGTCCAAGAGACGGTAAGTTTCTTGAGATCATAGGACGTTATAACCCAATGACAGATCCGTCCACCATTACGATCGACGCGGACAAGGCCAAGAAATGGCTGGATCAAGGTGCACAGCCTTCAGACACAGTAGCGAAGCTGCTTTCCATTTCTGGCATAGAGCGCAGCTAGTAAGGGCGAAAGGTTAGCATTGGAAGAAGTTCTTGAGTACGTAGTCAAAGCTATCGTTGAGAACCCTGACAAAGTCAGCATCGAGCGTGTTGAGACCGACAGGGGAACGATTCTTGAGTTGCGTGTTGATCCAGAGGATCTGGGCCGGGTTATCGGGCGCCAAGGTAGAATAGCCAAGGCTATAAGGACCGTGATGAAGGCTGCCGGAAGCAAATTCGGTGAGCGCGCGATGGTTGAGATAGTCGAGTAGCTCATGAGCGACCGGCTCGTACTGGTCGGTAATGTAGTTTCGGCTCATGGCCTGCACGGAGAATTCAAGGTCTACCCGACCACAGACTTTCCCGAAGAGCGTTTTGCCCCCGGGGCAGATATCTACCTCAATGACGAAAGTAATCCCGTGACGATTACCCGTCACAGAAGACAGATGAAGTTTCTTCTGATAACGCTTAAGGGTGTCAATACTCGCGAGAAAGCTCAATCTCTTAAAGGTTCACAGTTTTTTGCGGAGCGGGAAGAGGGCCTTTCCTTGCCTGAGCAGACATATTGGGTGGACGATCTTGTGGGTTGCTCAGTAACTCATGCAGACACCAATGAGGTCATAGGCACGATCGCAGAGGTACTCGAGTACCCCGCAAATGATGTCTATGTAGTTCGAGCAGACTCAGATGGTCGATCGATTCTGGTCCCCGCTATTCACGAGGTAGTTGTCGAGGTAGACATCGCATCCAGGGTAGTCCACATACGGCCCTTAGATGGTTTGTTGGACTAGAGGAGAACCCTTTGCGCATAGACATCATCTCGATATTTCCCGAGTATTTTCATTCCCCGCTCAAGCAGAGTCTTATAGCAAAAGCTATTGACTCAGACAACTTGGCGATCTCCGCGCACGACCTTCGCGAGTACAGTACAGATAAACATCGTAAGGTCGATGACACTCCCTATGGAGGGGGCCCAGGAATGGTCATGACGGCCCAACCCTTTTATGGCGCGGTCAATGACGTCACCGGTCGATCAGATTCGGATTACCCAGATGGGACCAGAGTCATTATGATGGCTGCCAACGGTCGGCGGCTCGACCATGCGCTCTGTTCGGAGCTTGCTTCTGCGAAACACATTGTACTGTTGTGTGGCAGATACGAGGGTATTGATGCCCGTGTTGAGGACAATCTGTGCACGGACGTTTTGTCTGTTGGGGACTACGTCCTGATGGGAGGAGAGGCGGCAGCCCTTACGGTCATCGAGTCTGTCGTTCGGCTGATTCCGGGGATTATCGGGAGTGAGGAGTCGATCGTCACAGAAAGCTATTCAATCGAGGGGCTTGAATATCCTCAGTACACGAAGCCCGCTGAGTTCAAAGGGGCCTCCGTTCCCGAGACGCTTCTTTCTGGTGATCATGCTCGTATCGAAAAATGGCGAATGGATGCTGGAAGGAACCGTACCGAGAAGTACCGACCGGATCTCCTATAATTCACGGCTTTCGGGGGTAATCACCCTGTGATATACTCCTAGGGTTGCCCAAGCTGGCAGCCATTTCTGCTGGTAGAACTAGGTACGGAGATTAATATGGAAAGAATCAGGCAAATCGAGGCCGAGCAAATAAAAGAGAACCTTCCCAGATTCGGCTCTGGAGATACCCTTGAAGTACACGCACGTGTAGTTGAGGGCGGTCGCGAGCGGATTCAGAAGTTCAAGGGGACAGTGATCAAGCGTCAGGGTGAGGGTGCAAGAGAGACCTTCACGATTCGAAAGACCTCTTTCGGCGTCGGTGTTGAGAGATGTTTCCCTGTGAATTCCGACAAAATAAGTGAAATATCGGTCCTTGGCCGCGGCAAGGTCCGCCGCAGCAAGCTATATTATCTACGTGAGCGTACTGGTAAACAGGCACGCATCAAGCAGAAGCGCGAAGTATAGTACCTAGAAAGGTCCTAACGCGGTAATGGACGAAAAACCCGCATCGACCAGCAATGACTTGTTGGGCGTCCCTGGTGACGGCAAAGACGTAGTAGTAGATGAAAAGTCAGGCCTACCCCCCAAAAAGGGATTAACAGCAAACATTCTCGAGCTATTGATGCTCGTACTCATCGCTTTTGCACTAGCGTGGCTGATCAAGAGCTTCGTGGTTCAACCGTTCTTTATCCCATCAGCATCAATGGAGCCTACTCTGATCCCGCGGGACCATGTTCTCGTGAACAAATTCATCTACCGCTTTCAAGAGCCGAACTACGGGGACATCATGGTATTCGCCTACCCGCCTGATCCCACCAAGGACTACATCAAGCGTATGATCGGCAAACCAGGGGACAAGATAAGGCTTGAGGACGGCGTTCTATATCGAAATGGCGACAAGGTTGAAGAGGGCTACCGCCAACGACCGCTTGAAATGTCTGATTACCCAGGCGACGGCGGTGAGGCACTAGTTCCGGACGGTCACTATTTCATGATGGGCGACAATCGGGCTAACTCAGCTGACAGTCGTGTTTGGGGCTATCTTCCCGAAGCCAATATCGTAGGTAAGGCATTCGTGGTCTACTTTCCTTTTGACAGGCTGAGAACAGTACCGTGATTTCTGAGCGACGGGAAACCATCGCCTCCATTCGCAAGCGGCTTGTTGAAGCCTCGATAGGGGAACTGACACCTCTGATCCGAAAATACTCCGAGGATGACCGATCCGGCGTAATGTCCGTCGTTGCGTCTGCCCAGAGGCGAGTAGCACGACAAGAACAGTTGGCTCAACGACACCAGGAGCTACTTCTCCATGAAAACTCGCTCTGGCTCGCCGGCTTCAGCAGCATTGCTGGTGTTGACGAGGTGGGGCGCGGAGCTTTGGCGGGACCAATAGTCGCAGCTGCTGTTTCCCTAGGCTGCGAAACCAAGGAGTTAGTTTCCGTAGACGACTCGAAGGTTATGTCGGCTGATGCCCGAGAGATGGCATTCGACGTGATACATCGAATTGCTCTGGCTGTGTCTGTCAGTTGCATAGACCACGCTGACATCGATCGATACGGTATCGGGGTTGCGAACGACATGGCTCTTAGCCAAGCAGTTGCGGGTCTTGATCCGCCACCGGATTACCTTCTAAGCGACGCCTTCGAGGTTGATACACAGATTCCCAGCATGAACATCGTCAAAGGTGACTCAAAATCCTTGTCCATTGCCGCGGCATCGGTGGTTGCCAAGGTTACTAGGGATCGGATCATGGTTAAGTTGGACTCAGAGTATCCTGGCTTTGGGCTGGCATCCAACAAGGGGTATGGCAGCAGGGATCATATGATCGCACTCGCTGAGGATGGGCCCTCAAAGGTTCATAGGCTCAGCTTTGCTCCATCCGGTGGCACGCAGATGTCGTTAGAGTTCTAATAGTTGTGCTCGTGACAATAGGAACATAGGCCCATTTACGGTCTTTGATCTAGCATCATCTAAATGGTGAGTAAACAGGAGCTTGGCGAGCGCGGTGAGCAAATAGCCGTTTCTCTTCTGAAACGCGCGGGACATGAAATCATAGCTACCAACTATCGCTGCAGCCTCGGAGAGCTTGATATTGTGTCTGTGTGTGACGATCTGCTGGTAATCACCGAAGTGAAGACCAGAGCCGTACGGTCCCGCAGGTTTGGGCTTCCGCGTGAGGCGGTAAACCCTTCCAAGGTAAAGAGGATCGCCCGGATGACCAGTGTGTTTTTGGGTGACCACAGATACCCTCAGAACTTAAGGGTGCAGAAGCGCGGTATTCAGTTCGATGTCGTTGAGGTTACCGTCTGTAAAAATGAGACGATTTCCGTATCTCACCTCGAGGATGCATTCAGGTTATAAATGATACAATGCCAAAGGCTGATAGTGGTGCCCGACTGTAAGTCGGGCTGTTAGAAAGAGGGATTCTTGCAGAGAGCAACAGTGGCCGGCGTAATCCTGCTGGCAGTGGTGGCTGTAGTCACAATAAGTCTATTCGCAACGAATGGTGGCGAGGATTCGGGCGATGTCGTCGCTCGAGTCAACGGTACTGCCATAACAAGTGTTGAACTTGACAGGGCCTTTACATCTGTAAGGGCGCAATTCGGTGAGTTGTTCGACGGCGAAGATGGTGACGCTCTTGAAACTCAATTCAAGGGCCGTATTCTTGATGACCTGATCACTCAGGAAGTTATTCTCCAGAAAGCCAAGGACATGGGTATCGAAATATCGGACGAGGATGTCGATGCTGAGGTAGCGATGATCACCGAGCAATTCGGCGGGGAAGAGCTGCTCGACCAGGAGCTAGCCAACCTCAACATGTCCAGAGAGCAGTTCAGGACTGAGATCACCAACTCTGTTCTTTTCTCTAAGCTACAAGAGGTAGAGTTTGCAAAGCTCGATGCTGACGATGCAGCTGTAGAGGCCTACTACACAGAGAATAAGGCTCAGTTCGAGACCCCTGAGCAGGTAAAGGCCAGCCATATACTGGTTACAGACGACGCGACCGCGCAAGAGGTCCTGACCAAGCTTGATTCCGGAGAAGCCTTCGAGGATCTTGCGGCTGAATACTCCAACGATACCCAAAACAAAGATGACGGTGGCGATCTCGGGTTCTTCCCTCGTGGGGCAATGGTAGAGGCGTTCGAGGATGTAGCGTTTACTCAGGAGATCGGGATTATTAGTGATCCAGTGGAGTCTAGTTTTGGCTTCCATATTATTCGGACAGACGACAAGCAGGAAGCTGTGGCTCAGACTCTAGAAGAAGTCAGGGCCGATATCGAGTCCCAGCTCAAGGGGCAGCTGTTCGAACAGGTCATCACTGGTTGGAAAGAGGATGCCGACATCGAGAAACTACCCCCCTATGATGTTGAGTCTGACGAGGACCTCTTCGCTGCTCCACCCGTAGATGGTAGCGACGCTGTGGACGAGGGAAATCCAGGCGAACCCACGCTCGATGATTCAGAGGAACAAGTCGACTAATAGTGAGCTCTGGAGCTTTTGATAAGTGGGGGTGCCGAACGGCGCCCCCACTTTCTTTTTGTGGGACCTGTTTTGACAAGCAGAATGGTAGAGGTTAGTGGCTGAAAACGGACCGGCTGATGAGTTTCTAAGATCAGTGGAGATAATGGAGACTCTGCGGTCAGAAGATGGTTGTCCGTGGGACATCAAGCAGGACCACCTCTCCCTCAGAAGACACTTGTTGGAAGAAACCTACGAGGTCGTCCACGCCATTGAATCCCGAGACCCCGAACATCTAAAAGAGGAGCTTGGCGACCTGCTGCTGCAGGTGATATTCCATGCGCAAATAGGCAAAGAAGCCGATGATTTCGACATCACCGATGTTCTTAGGGGGGTCAATGAAAAGTTGATCCGAAGGCACCCCCATATTTACGGAGAGGTCGAAGTCGATGACTCAGCCCAAGTCACTGCCAACTGGGAATCGATCAAGGCTCAAGAGAATAGGGATAAGGGCCATGACTCGGTTCTGGATGGGTTGCCAACATCCATGCCTGCGCTAATGTTGGCAACCAAAATACAGTCCAAGGTCGCGCGAGTCGGATTTGATTGGGATGATATCGATGGAGTTTTAGGCAAACTCAATGAGGAGCTGTCCGAACTTCGGGTAGCTATGGCAGCCCCCGAGCCTGATCATATCCACATCAAAGAAGAGGTGGGGGACGTGCTGTTCTCAATTGCAAACCTCACTAGGCACATCTCAGTTGACGCTGAAGAAGCTGGGCGCGCAGCATGCATGAAATTCATTCGCCGGTTCAGGGGAATGGAAGAATTGATGGATGGCAAGGATGGGTACCCCAAGGATCTTCAAAGTTGGGATACCCTGTGGAAAGAAGTAAAGTCGGCCGAAGGCCGTTTAGAACGGAGGTCAGAGGATGAGTAAGATCGCTGGGGTAAAGGGCAGAGAGATCCTTGATTCTAGGGGGAATCCGACCGTAGAGGCGGATGTCACTCTCGAGGATGGGTCTATGGGTAGGTTCGCTGTTCCTTCTGGGGCGTCCACTGGTATATATGAGGCCCTTGAGCTACGGGATACGGAAAATCCCCGCTATCTAGGCAAGGGAGTGAGCAAAGCGGTAGACAATGTGAACACTCGCATCCTTCCAGCTCTTCGCGGAATGGACTGTAGTGATCAAAGAGCGATTGATGACGCTATGCGCGATCTAGATGGAACACCAAACAAGGCAGATCTAGGAGCCAACGCAATTCTTGCAGTGTCAGTAGCCTGCGCTAAGGCGGCTGCTGTAAGTGATGGCAAAGAGCTCTACGCATCTCTTGGGGGATCCGATGCGAATCTACTCCCAGCACCGATGATGAATATCCTCAACGGCGGAGCTCACGCTGACAATCTACTTGATTTCCAGGAGTTCATGGTCATCCCTGTCGGCGCTGAGAGTTTCAGCGATGCCATCCGTATCGGCACAGAGGTGTACCACAGCCTTAAAGGCGTCCTAAAGGACAAGGGCCTTAATACAGGTGTTGGTGATGAGGGCGGTTTCGCTCCGGGGCTTGGTAACAACAGGGAGGCATTGGACTTCATTGTGACCGCAGTTGCGAAGGCTGGATATGAGTGCGGAAGCGACATAGTCTTTGCGATGGATCCCGCATCGAGTGAATTCTACAAAGATGGAAAGTATGTTCTTGCTGGTGAAGGAAGAGAGCTCACCTCGTCTGAAATGGTCGCCTACTATGCAGAGCTCGTTAACGAGTATCCCATCGTATCTATTGAGGATGGTCTCGCTGAAGAGGACTGGGATGGATGGAGAGAGCTCACCGCTGCGATAGGTGATCGAGTTCAACTGGTGGGGGATGACCTATTCGTGACAAACCCAGCAAGACTCAAGAACGGTATCGAGACAAAGGCCGCTAACTCGATCTTGATCAAACTGAATCAGATCGGAACCCTGACAGAGACCATGGACGCCATAGATATGGCCAAGGCAGCTGGGTTCACTGCAGTATTCTCGCATCGTTCAGGCGAGACCGAGGATTCCACTATCGCGCAGTTAGCTGTCGCCACCGGTGTTGGGCAGATCAAGACGGGCGCTCCCTGCCGTGGAGAGAGAACCTGCAAATACAATGAACTTCTTCGAATCGAAGAGTACCTGGATGGCACAGCTGAATACGCTGGCTCAGCGCCGTTTGCTGCCCATTTGACTGCAAACGTCTAATCCACTTTTAAATTGCTCAAGAAAGTCTTGATCTCGGTGGTTGTACTTCTCGCCATAGCTTTAGCGGTTCAGAACCCGTTCGCTCTAGTCGAGCAGCGGGAGGAGACTCGCGAGCTTGAGAGATTGGTCTCGCAGTTAGAGGCCGAGAACGAGGCTCTGGGCCGAAAGATCAAGGAGTTCGACGATCCCCAGAATATAGAGCTGCTGGCCAGGGAGAAGCTTGGACTAGTCAAAGAGGGCGAGACAGCCTTTTTGGTAGTCACCTCTGATGCTATAGCCGATCCCGGCACCGGATCGGTGACGAATGACCTAAGCGCGGGCTTGTCCGATGACGCTTCATCTACCTCGGATTCCCGAGGACTGATCACAGCTGATTCATTTGCCGATGGGCACTGGTACGACGTTATTCTTGAATTTCTTGGACTCGTTCCATCGGGTAGTGACTGATGAGACACGCCGTCATTGACATCGGGACTCACTCGACAAGACTACTTGTGGTCGACTCACGTGGGGATGTTGTAACTGAACTGCACAGGTCCGCTGTCATAACCAAGCTCGGGGCGGGGGTCGACAAGAACAGAGCCCTTTCCGACGAGGGGGTAAAGCGCACTTTGGGTGTGGTGGAGAGGTTTGGCTCTATTTGCCGTGATTTGAACGTGGTGTCTGGAAAGGCCGTCGCCACAAGTGCCTTGCGGGATGTATCCAACGGTAATCGATTTCTGTCCGACGTATCACGTCTTTCTGGATTTACCGCTTCTACCATCGACGGCCATAAGGAGGCATCATACTCTTTTGCTGGCGCGGTCACTGGTGTCCCAGACCTTACCCCAACCACTGATGTCGTAATGGTAGATATCGGGGGAGGCAGCACCGAGATCGTTTTGGGGGGCCTTGCAGGCATTAAGGAATCGGCAAGTTTGGATATAGGATGCTTGCGCCTGACAGAACGATTCATCACTGACGATGTCCCTAGCCAAGAGCAACGAGACGCATTGATGGAGTATTCGTTGCAGCGGATGTATGACGCGGCACCACATATTCCGCCGGATACTTTGATAGTCGGGGTAGCCGGCACTGTTACTACATTATTTGCTATGGCAAATGAGATCGACCCATACGATCCAAAACTTGTAAATCATGGGCTGCTCTCAGCCGATGACATAGAAGAAGTGATTGCGACAGTCAGTAATGTCGGCCTGAAGGAACGTCAAATGCTCAAGGGGCTTCAGTCAGGAAGAGCAGACGTGATCGTGGCTGGATCGCTTATCGCACTGGCAATACTCCAATATGCAGGGAAGAGCGTGATGATGGTTTCAGAGAGTGACCTGTTGGATGGAATCATGGGTGAGTTGCTCGCATGAGTGCGGATGATACTGTCAGGTCGGAGTACAGACTCGACCCTCTGACTAATCGCCGGGTCATTATCGCTAGAGGGAGGTCAAGGCGACCCCACGACAACCATGGTGCCGGTGAGAAGAGCAGCAGCCATTCGGACCCAAGCCTTAAATCACACAAGGACAACTGCCCATTCTGTCTTGGGAATGAGGATATGACCCCACCGGAGGTTACAGCCCATAGACCTGAGGGCGGTGGACCGAACAATCCGGGCTGGGATATTAGGGTAGTACCCAACAAATTTCCTGCCCTGATTCCCTCTGAATCCCCCTCTTTGAAATCGAGCGAACGAGCGAGTGAGTCGATGGGTTGGTTTGCAACTTCCCCAGCGGTCGGAGTGCATGAGGTGGTAATACACGACCCTGATCACAGCAAAAGTCTTTTTGAGCTGGGGTCCAAGAAGGTTTCACGCGTACTATCGATATACAGGGAACGTCTTGGGGTGTTTGCTGAGCGAGATGACTTGAAATACGCAGTAGCCGTAGTCAATCACGGAGCGGAAGCCGGCGCCTCCCTGGAGCACTCACATTCGCAATTGTTTTCCACATCCAGAGTTCCATTCGATGTGGCTACCGAGGTAGAGATCGCAGAGAATGATTGTGCTGCGGGTCGTGAATGCAGGCTCTGCAATATAATCAAAGAAGAGCAAATACGGAGTGAGAGGATTCTTGGTCTAACCGAGTCCCACATCGCATTCATCCAATTCGCGAGCAGAAGTCCTTATCAGGTGAGTGTTGCACCCATCTCTCATCAGTCACGGTTCGAGGATGTTTCCGATGATGAGATCGAGGATCTAGGTTTGGCCGTATGGCGTTCCCTGGGTGCCCTCCAAAGCGTACTTGGACCCGTTCCATTCAACGTAGTTCTCAGAACCTCGCCGTGGGGGAACCATGCGTCAGAAGGTTATCACTGGAGGCTGGATATCGTTCCCAAACTGAGCATTATGGCGGGATTCGAACTGGGGACAGGTGTATTCATCAACATTGTTCCACCCGAAGAGGCTGCGGCCGAACTGGGACCGGAGTTTTAGTCGACACGAACCATCACTTGGTGGGAAGGATCGAATTCCCTTAGATCGGAAACTCGCTACTCTTCTTCTGCCGGCGTCTCTTCGCGCTCATCTGCTGCCTCATCGATGGTGCCGTAGAGCCTCCGATGCCCCACAAGGAACAGGGCGGCAAGTGCGAGTACCCATATGATTATCAGGGGAATGCCTGAGGGGAATTCACCGGTTGCTACCAGCACGATGAGACTGATACCAAGGATTATTCCGAAGAAAGTGGCGGCGTATATCAACGTTGCTCCGTACTTTGGATTTTCGTATCACGGGAGAAGAATATCATAGGGCCTGAAGTGATAGTATGAGCCAGTGATTAGAGACCAACTAACGGCGGCGATTACCGCTGCTTTATCAGAAATATCTGGGGATTTCGGACCTGACGCTGAGGTTCCCCAAGAAATTCATATTGAGCGACCGAAAGACCGACAGTTTGGGGACTACACGACTAATGTCTCCATGGTTCTTGCGCGCTCATGGAAATGTAACCCCCGCGAAATCGCGGTTGCTCTCTCAGCGAAGCTCGAAATGGCGGACGATCTACTGGACCGGACAGAGATAGCTGGGCCCGGTTTTATTAATATTTACCTCCAGTCAGGGTTCCAGCAGAAGATCGTGAGAAAAATTACTGAGCAGGGTTCCTCGTACGGGCGCCTCGTTGCTGATGAGCCAAAGCGAATTCAGGTAGAGTTCGTCAGCGCCAATCCGGTCGGACCGTTGCATGTTGGCCATGGTCGTTGGGCTGCAGTAGGTGATTGTCTTGCGCGGATACTGGAAGCAGCCGGTCATCAGGTGGAGCGAGAATTCTATGTCAATGATTTCGGGGCCCAAATGGGCTTGTTCGGCGAGTCGGTAGCTGCAAGATATCGTGAACTACTTGGTGAAACAATCGTATTCCCTGAGCAGGGATACCAGGGTTCATACATCATAGATATCGCTCAAGAGATTGTTGACTCGGACGGCCGAATACACCTAAAGCTCTCCGATGACGAACAGAAAGAGCTGTTCAAAGAGCGCGCGTACCGTCAGGTCCTGGATCACTTAAAGAGCTCCCTCAGTGACTTCGATGTCGACTATGACGTTTGGTTTAGTGAGCGGGAACTGCACACCAACGGTTCCGTTCAGCGGGTCGTGGATAGCATGTTGGAGCGGAATCATGCATACATCAAGGATGGCGCCACCTGGATGCGCACCTCGGACTTTGGGGACGAGAAGGATCGGGTGCTTGTCCGGTCGGACGGTACACCTACCTATTTTGCTGCTGACGTTGCATACCACGCTGATAAGCTCTCGAGGGGTTTTGACCTTCTCATCAACATCTGGGGTGCCGACCATCATGGCTATGTGCCCAGAGTCAAAGCAGCTATCGAGTCTCTCGGTAGCGATCCCAGCTCGCTAGAGGTCATCATCGGCCAGCTGGTCAACCTCACCAGAAACGGTGTACCAGTGCGCATGTCTAAGAGAACGGGGGAGATGGTTACCTTCGAGGATCTGCTTGACGAGGTCGGAGCCGATGCCACTCGTTTCTTCTTTCTCATGAGGTCGACTGACTCAGCCGTTGATTTTGATATTGAGTTAGCGAAGGAGCGCAGCTCTAGTAACCCCGTTTATTATGTGCAGTACGCCCACGCACGGGTCTGCAGTATTATTCGAACCGCAGCAGAGCGGGGGCAAAAAATGCCGAGCATTGACGAGGCTGATCTTTCACTTCTCGTGGATCCATCCGAGATCACCTTGATGCAAGAGCTATCCAAGCTGCCTGAGATCGTTCAAAGGTGCGCAGACGAGAGAGCGCCGCACAAGATGACGACCTATTTGAGGAGCCTGGCCGAGGCTTTTCACTCCTTTTATACCAACTGTCGTGTGGTCGGGGTCGAAAAGGAAATTGCAGGTGCAAGACTTCGACTGGTAGACGCGACTAGGCAGGTTATTTCGAACGGGCTCGGCATGCTTGGAGTGACGGCGCCTGACCAAATGTGATCTAGATCTCTAGAGCCACTCCCATTCCTTCCTCTGCTAGGTGGTGTCGGAACTTCTCCTGCTCAGGGTCCTCCATCTGACGGTACCGACCGTAGCAATCCTCACACAGGGTGTGCAGCAGGCACACCTTATCCATTACCGTTGGGGAAGTTGCACGCTCGCAGCTCTCAAGAGCTCTTTGGCTGGCTTTGCTTACGCCACAAGCCTCGCATGTTGTTGACGTCATCGTTATCGCCTCCCTCTATTGCCTCTCATTAAGGTCCTACCCCGGTGCTGGCCACAGAAACGCATGAAGGTCAGATTGCCATGGAGTTGCAGGTCATGTATATTTGCCTAGCTCCTGCTGCTGGAAGGTCCAGTGGCCGCAAAGACCGTAGGAGGTACTTTGAACCTGTACGAAGTTATGACGATCACAGATCCCGGACTAGAGATCGAAGCCACTGATGAACTGTTGACCAAGGTCAACGACACTATCAAAAAGGGTGGCGGAAAGCTCGGACATGTCGACAAATGGGGTCGCAAGAAGCTCGCTTACGAGATCAAGGGCTTCAATGATGGCGTCTACGCTGTCACAAAATTCGAGGGCGATCCGTCCACGATCAGCGAACTTGATCATTTCCTGAAGATCAACGATCAAGTTCTCCGTCACGTAGTCGTAAGACTCCCAGAGCCAAAGAAGGTCTGAGATGGCGGGGCTTAATGTTGTCGTTCTGGTCGGTAACTTGACCAGGGATCCCGAGCTACGCTTCACACCGAATGGCACTCCAGTAGCGAACTTCGGTATCGCTGTGAATCGACGCCCATCTAAATCCGAGGGTCAGCCAGACGTTGATTTCTTCAACTGCGTGGCCTGGGGAAGATTGGCGGAGCTTTGTGGGGACTACATCTCCAAGGGCTCTCCGGTTGCCATTGATGGACGGCTTCAGTATCGAAGCTGGGACGCCGATGATGGCTCCAAGCGCAGCGTGGTCGAGGTTGTTGCGGAAAACGTTCAGTTCCTCAGCAGCAAGGGCCAGGGTGGGGGAGACAGTCAGTCATCTGGCGACACGTCAGCTCCCATCGACGAAGACATCCCATTCTGAGCCGAGCTCAGATACTAGATAATGAAAGGTCGTAGATCGAATGAGTGAATATAAGCCAAAGCGCAAGAAGTACTGTCACTTCTGCAAGGATAAGGTTCAGTGGGTTGATTACAAGGACATCAACACATTGAAGCGCTATGTCAGCGAGCGCCAGAAGATCAGAGCTCGCCGTGTTACAGGCAACTGTACTCAGCATCAGAGGTCGGTCGCCCGCGCGATCAAGCTCGCCCGTGAGGTCGCTTTGATGCCTTACGCGGTCAAATAAGCTTAGACATATTGCCTGTTCGGGCAGTTCTTAAAACCACAGGAACGACTCTGCTGTTGATACTCGGCGGGGTCGTTCCTTTTGTTGGGATTCTTTCCGTCCTACTGTCTCCACTCCCGCTTGCCCTTCTTTCTTCGCGAGAGAAGCCTGTACATACTTTACCGACCCTTCTGGTGGTCGGCCTGCTATTCACTTTGATAGGCGGTGTATGGGCGGGCCTCCTCGTCGTTATTTGGCTTTTCTGCCTTGGTGTCCTGGTAGGTTTGTTTGCGAAGGGTGAGAGACCTTTTCGGATGGTGGTGACTTTTTCCGCTACTGCTGCAGTCGCACTCGTGCTCGCCTGGGTCGCGCTCCTTAATGTCATCGGTGGGATGGATCTGTATGGTGATGGGGTCGAGTCCCTGCAGGCCGCGCTCGAGGTGGACTCTCCGATACTGACCGAACTGCTAACGACGGAAGCTCTGGAGCAGGTAGAGGAGTCATTGCCTGAGATATCAAGACAATTACCATATCTACTCCCTACCCTGATCGTCGCAGTACTATTAGCCGGCGCCGTGTCCGTGACAGCCGGTCTGATCAGAATCCTTGATAAGCAGACCGAGTCGTCGATGCGACGCATTCCACCATTTGTCATGTGGAAAGTCCCATGGTATCTGTCGTGGGGCTTTGTGCTCAGTCTCGGAGCACTCACAGTTCCCAGCCTTGTAGGTGCTAGTGTGCCAGTAATCGACCGACTTGAAGGAATCGGGAATGGTGGGTTACTTCTTCTCGGCCCGTTCTATCTAGTACAGGGTGCCGCGATCATTGTATTCCACCTGAGACGCGTAACTCAGTCCAAGGCTCTACTTGGGGCCGTACTTGCGTTACTCTTGTTCATACCTCTCCTGTCGCAGGCCGTGCTCTTTCTTGGTCTGTTCGACACTTGGTTCGATCTCAGAAGGATCGATAAAGGTAAAGATGAGGTCGACTCCTCGAAGGAAAGCCCAGAAGGGTCTTGAGGGACTCGGTAATCGGGTCTATTCTAGTTAAGCCAATAAACGAAGGGACAGATTAAACATGAAAGTCATTCTTACAGAATCGATTGCAGGACTTGGGCGACCAGGCGAAACAGTTGAAGTTGCCGGCGGTTATGCTCGGAACTTCCTATTGCCTCGAGGTCTTGCGCAGCCGGCTACAAAGGCCAACATCAAGGAATGGGATTCCAAAAAGGGCAAGATCGACAAGATTCTAGCCGTCGAGCGCTCCGGCGCCGAAGAGGTTGCAAAGGCCATAGCTGCAGTACAGGTCAAGCTCACCGCTAAGTCGGGCGAAGAGGGCAAGCTATTTGGATCTGTCACTTCAGCGCATATTGCTGATGCTTTACTCGAGCAGCATTCTATCGAGGTAGATAAGCGCAAGGTTCAGCTCGGTGAAGCTATCAAGAGTGTCGGCGAGTTCGACGTCAGAGTCGACCTGCACCCTGACGTAAGCGGCGCAATCAAGGTGGTTGTGGAAGCTGAGGATGCTGGGGAGCCTACCCGCATCAAAGATGAGCCAGAAGCTACCGAAGAGGCCTCAGCGGACTCAGCGGACGCGTAACCCGGGACCGAAAAGACCCTCGAAGGGCCATGAGTGCATCTATGGATAGCGTAAGTGACCCCGGATTAGACAAACTTCCACCACAAAACTTGCACGCCGAGCAGTCTGTGCTCGGGTCAATGCTTATCTCTGAGAATGCCGTGCTCGATGTTCTTGAGATTCTCAAGGTAGACGATTTCTACAGGGAAGCCCACAAGCAGATATTCGAGGGGATCAGACGTCTTACGTCGACCTCAGAGGCTGTTGACGCACTGACTGTTACCGAAGAGCTCAAGACGATGGGCTGCTTAGAGCAGGTCGGAGGTCAACCGTACATCCACACGCTCGTCGCCTCCGTACCATCGGCAGCAAATGTCGCTCATTGGGCAAGAATAGTCTCTAACAGCTCTCTCAAGAGAGGTTTGGTTCGTGTAGGTACGGACATAGCGACAATCGGCTATGACGAGACCGCTGAGCCCAAACAAGCTATGGATGAGTCAGAGACTCTGATGTTCAACCTCAGCCAAGCTAAAGCTCCTCTAAGGTTCGTCAAGCTCAAAGACGCGATGATGGAGACCATGGACTTCATCGAGAGGGCTCAAGACAGTGGTGCGTCCGTCACCGGCACATCCACAGGTTTCTCAGAACTGGATCGTATACTTGGAGGGTTCCAGCCGTCCGATCTTGTCATTCTTGCGGCACGCCCATCTCTGGGAAAGACCTCTCTAGCTCTTAATATTGCAATTAATGTCGCCCTCAGCGGCTCCGATGATAGCAACGCAGTTGCCCTGTTCTCGCTTGAGATGTCAAAGAAAGAGCTTGCCACCAGGATTCTTTGCTCAGAGGCGCAGATCGACGGTAACAAACTTAAGTCCGGAGGCCTGGTCGACGAGGATTACAGTCGAATCGGACGATCGCTCGATGGACTATCAAAGGCTCCGGTCTTCATTGATGATTCCGCTGGAACGACAGTCATGGAGGTGCGGGCCAAAGCTCGAAAACTTGCCCAGAGGCATCCTCTCAAACTGATAGTCATTGATTACCTGCAACTCATGCAAGGTGATGGAAAGAGTGAGAATCGCCAGCAGGAAATATCGACGATCTCAAGATCGCTAAAGGTCCTTGGTCGCGAACTCAACGTACCCATCCTTGCTTTGTCCCAGCTTTCAAGAGCCGTAGAGAGTCGTGAGAGCAAGAAACCTGTGTTGTCTGACCTTAGGGAGTCGGGGGCGATCGAGCAGGACGCTGATGTGGTCATGTTCATTTATCGCGACGAGGTATACAACGAAGAGACTACTGATGCGGGCAAGGCTCAGATCATAGTGGCGAAGCACAGGAACGGGCCGACCGGAACCGCAAACCTTGTATTCCAGTCGAAGTATGCTCGATTCCGCAATCTAGCCCCAGCTAGATAACTCATTCAGAGCTTGACGAGGATAGCGCGCTGTACTAATGTACTCAAGGGAATTTTGTGAGAGAAAATGTTCTCCGGCAGACCCTTTCTGCAGGGTTGAAGTACCGGGGTTTTTTGTGCCAGGAGGCATGAAGATAGATATCAGAAGAGGCGTCATATGCCAGCTACGGTAATAGTCGGTGCCCAGTGGGGCGATGAAGGCAAAGGCAAACTCACCGACATCTTGGCAGACCATGTTGATTACGTGGTCCGTTACCAGGGCGGTGACAATGCCGGCCATACCATAGTGCATGGGGACGAGACCTTTAAGCTTCACCTGATCCCATCAGGTGTACTTTATCCTGGGATTACCTCGGTCATCGGCAACGGCGTTGTGGTTAACCCCAAAGTCCTTCTAGCGGAAATTGATGAGTTGAACGCGCAGGGTGTGGACACAAGCAATATCCGGCTCAGTAACAATGCTCACCTTGTCATGCCGTACCACATTCTTTTGGACAGAGCCAATGAAGAGAAGCTGGGCTCCGGCCAGATCGGGACCACACACAAGGGCATCGGCCCGGCATATGTTGATAAGGCCTCACGACTCGGGCTGAGAGTCCAGGACCTCTATAATGAGGACTTGCTTCGAGAGAAACTTGAGATCGTGATGGGGGACAGGTACTCCCAGTTTGCGTCTGAGCTTCCCTCTCTTGATGTGATCGTATCCGAGTATCTTGGCTACGCTGAGAGAATCAGGCCAATGGTCACCGACACTTCCCTTCTGCTACACAGAGCCCTCATGCAGGGCCAGAGGGTGCTTCTAGAGGGCGCTCAAGGCACCTTGCTGGATATTGACCACGGAACCTACCCCTTCGTCACATCGTCATCTCCTTGTTCGGGTGGTGCGGTAGAAGGTAGTGGTGTCGGCGTAACCCATGTGGACAGCGTCATAGGCATATTGAAGGCCTATGTGACTAGAGTGGGGTCAGGTCCCTTCCCTACAGAGCAGTTCAACTCCGACGGTCAAAAAATGGGAGAGATAGGTCAGGAGTTCGGTACGACCACCGGCCGCAAGCGTCGTTGCGGTTGGTTCGATGCAGTATTGCTGCGCTATGCGGTCCGCATCAATGGAATCACCGGATTGGCGCTCACCAAACTTGACGTGCTTTCCACGTTTGACACTATCTCGGTCTGCACCGGTTATAGACATGAAGGGATCGAGTACTCTGAATTCCCTGCGGATCAGAGGGTCTTTCAAGCGGCAGAGCCCCACTACGAACAACTTACAGGTTGGAACGAGGACATCTCGGGTGCTCGTAAATTCAGTGATCTTCCCCAAGCTGCTCAGGACTACGTACATCGCATAGAAGAGCTCTCGGGGGTCCCGATTGTGGCCGTTTCGGTCGGTCCCGAAAAAGATCAAACGATTATCAGAGGCGAACTGGTTCCGTGAATGTATTAGTCATAGGCGCTGGAGGCAGAGAACACGCTCTTTGCTGGAGACTCTCAACGGATAGTAGTGTTGACCATGTCTATTGCGCTCCTGGTAATCCCGGAATGAGAGACGTCTGCACCGTTGTTTCCGGCGTCTCTCAGGATGATCGGCAAGCAATACTGGAGTTCACCGATTCGAACAGCATAGGGTTGGTGGTCGTCGGGCCCGAGCAACCATTGGTGGACGGACTTGTTGACTATCTGATTTCGAATGATGTGACCACCTTTGGGCCAAATGCTGCAGCTGCTCAGCTTGAAGGTAGTAAGTCTTTTGCCAAAGAGGTGATGACAGGAGCGTCTGTACCTACTGCCGGATACGCAGAATTCACCGCATTGGATCCCGCCTTAGCTCATCTAGACCAGGTTGAGTATCCGTGCGTGGTCAAGGCCGATGGTCTGGCCGCTGGTAAAGGAGTGACCGTTGCGGAAGATATTGCTACCGCCAAGGCTGCGGTCAAGGAGTGCCTTGCTGACGACAGGTTCGGTCAAGCCGGTCATAAAGTCGTTATTGAAGATTTTCTTGATGGATATGAACTTTCCATTCTTGCTCTGGTTGACGGCACGAAAGCAGTACCTCTTGCTCCCGCTCAGGACTACAAGCCGGTATTCAATGGGCAAAAAGGGCCAAATACTGGCGGGATGGGATGCTACTCTCCAGTGCCCTCGGTAAGCCCGGAAATGCTTGATGATATTGTCGCAACTGTTTTCGAGCCAACGTTGGCTGAGCTGAAGTCACGCGGTATCGAGTTTCGTGGGGTCCTGTACGCAGGACTGATGATAGGCAGCAGCGGACATAAGGTTCTTGAGTTCAACACTAGATTCGGTGACCCCGAGACACAGGTCGTCATGCCTAGACTTCAGGGAGATCTTGCTGGGATACTCACCCAATGTGCGAAGGGGACCCTGGACCCTTCTTTGATCTCATGGAGCGATGAATGCTGTGTAGATGTCGTCCTTGCCAGTGGTGGGTACCCTTTGTCATATCAGACCGGTCTGCCCATTAGTGGGCTTGATGATGTCGAGGATGGCACCGAGACCCTTCTGTTCCATGCCGGAACCGGCATGACCGATGGGGTGGTCACCACCAACGGTGGGCGAGTACTGAACGTCTGCGGAAGGGCACCAGATTTCCCTGAGGCCCGAAAGAGAGCTTACGCAGCCGTCGATAGGATATCCTTCGAGGGCATGCATTATCGAACTGACATTGCCAGCAGCCCAGCTGGGGCCTGAGTGGCCACGGGCCAATAGATAGGAGGAGTATGGACACTAATCCGTTAGTGGGGATACTCATGGGGAGCGAAAGCGACAAAGAAGTTATGAGCGCAGCTGTTGAGCAGTTGTCTGCAATGGGCATCGAACACGATGTCCGGGTGATAAGTGCGCATCGCAGCCCGAAGCTGGCCGCCCACTACGCTGACACGGCTGCCGATAGAGGAATTAAGGTCATAATCGCAGCAGCCGGAAAAGCTGCCCACCTGGCCGGGGTTGTCGCAGGCCATACGCACCTCCCAGTTATCGGAGTCCCGATAAAGACCAGCGATCTGGGCGGAATGGACTCCCTCCTATCCACTGTTCAAATGCCATCAGGAGTGCCGGTAGCCACTGTAGCGATCAACGGCGCGAAAAATGCTGCCATTCTGGCTGCGCAGATCATCGCCACATCTGACTCAAGCATTAAAGACAAGGTCATAGATCTCAAAAGGGACATGGAGAAGAAAATAGAAGAAATGAGCTCAAGCGGGCTCGACTACCCTGGAGTCGCCGAATGATTGACAGGTATACCGTCCCAGCAATGGGGGACATGTGGACTGACGACGCGAAATTCAGTGCATGGCTCAAGGTTGAAGTACTCGCAGTAGAGGCCTGGGGGGAGCTTGGTAGAATCCCGGCTGACGCAGTAGAGGATGTTCGAAGCAAAGCCGCTTTTGACTGTGCGCGTGTTCTTGAGATCGAAGAAGAAGTCAGGCACGACGTTATCGCTTTCTTGACCTGCATGGCTGAGCATATCGGGCCATCCTCAAGGTTTGTACACCTTGGCATGACCTCCTCAGACATTCTGGATACAGGTCTTGCCATTCAGATGAAAGATGCGGCTGAGCTATTGCTCCAGGAGCTGGACGAGGTCATTGAGGCCGTGAAGACCCAAGCCATTACTCATAAAGACACCGTCATGATCGGCCGCAGCCATGGGATCCATGCAGAGCCCACCACATTCGGCCTAAAGCTACTGGTTTGGTATCACGAGTTGCTCAGAGCCAAAGAGCGCCTCTCCCGCGCTAAGGACTGTGTGAGTGTTGGTCAGATCTCAGGGACTGTTGGCACCTACGCCAACGTAGATCCTTTTGTTGAAGACTATGTATGTCGGAAGCTGGGGCTAACGCCAGCACCTGCGTCATCCCAGATCATTCAGCGCGATAGACATGCTGAATTTCTGTCAGCGATCGCTCTAGTTGGTGCCTCACTTGATAATTTTGCCACTGAGATCAGGGGCCTTCAGCGGACTGAAGTCGGCGAAGTAGAAGAGCCATTCCGAAAAGGACAGAAGGGCTCATCCGCAATGCCACACAAGAGGAATCCTATCGTTTCAGAGAGGATTAGTGGACTGTCACGAGTCCTCAGGGGTAACGCAGTCGTCGGACTCGAGAATGTCGCATTGTGGCACGAGAGGGACATCAGCCACTCATCTGCCGAAAGAGTGGTCATCCCTGATTCCTGCATTACTCTGCACTACATGCTGACTCAGTTTAAGAGGGTCATGCAGGGTCTGGTTGTGAACAAAGACAAGATGATGGCCAACCTTGAGCTGACCCACGGACTACCGTTCTCGGGGAGTGTGCTTCTGGCCTTGATCGAAAAGGGGATATCAAGGGAAGACGCTTATAGTTACGTACAGCGATGTGCTATGGCAGCCTGGGAATCGCAGAAACCTCTACTTGATCTGCTCGCCAAGGACTCCGATGTCGCATCGTTACTCACAGAAGAAGAAATAGCGGAGTGCTTCGATCCGAGACAGCCGCTTAAGAACGTAGACATTATATTCTCAAGGATTGACTAAAAGTAGGGTACCTACTTCAGGCCATTCGCCTTACGCTCCGGAGACCTGAGCTTGTCGTGCTCGGAGTCATGGCTGGTGCTATAGGAGGGGCCGTGCCGGTCGGCTTTTTGGGCCAGAACTCCTCGTATGGACCATCCGGTTCGGATCCAGCGCCTGAGATCGGTGGGCAGCAAGGAATTTCGACGATCTCGGACCTACTTAGTGGATTACCCTTCATCTTCAGCGGTCTCGTCATCGTGGCAGTTCTTATCTTTGTGTTCTGGGCTATTTCTATATTTGCGCGAATCGCCGTCATTATTGCGGCTGATGAGTCTCCTGAAACAACAAGTGAACGAGGTGTCGGAAGGTACCTGGATGATGGGGCTGCATATTTCTTTCGAGTAGCCGGTATAGACATCATCTTCGGACTCATCGCCCTGATGATTTCCTTGGGCTTGGTGTATGGGGACCTAAGTCAGGTATTAGCACTCGTGGATAGGCTGCCAAGCTCAGCGATTGAAATGTTTAGAGTTATCGGCGAACTGACTAGCAGATTCTATACATTCCTAGGAGGCATCATCGTGGTCGGAGGCATCTCTTTGGTGGGGCCGGCACTACTAGCGGCAATAGGCTTATTTGTAGGGGCATTGCTGTGGAGCATCAGAGAGACTGCGATACGATATGCGGTTCTTCGGGACCTTGGGGTTGTTCGCTCCCTCGGGCTCGGCCTGAAGGGGCTCGTGCATGCTTCGCTTTCCCGGGGGGTCGCGACAGTCCAGATCCTTGTATTCACAGTCGCTTACCTCGTCGCTCTATCCTTGATGATCTATGGGCTACAAGCGCTCACATTCATTCCGGATTTTGGTATCACGGTACTGACTGGAGCGCTCGTGATTTTGTCGATCGGTGTCATTGAGTCGGTTGTTGGCAGCTTTTGGAATCAACACTATCGCTTTGAAGCATCCATCTTGTATTCTGATAAACGTGATATGCGAAATGACACAGATCTAGGTGAAAAAAGTAGACATCAATAAGGGCGAGGCCCTTTACGAGGGAAAAGCGAAGATCGTATATGCGACGGACGATCCCTCACTTGTAATACAGCACTTCAAGGACTCAGCCACCGCCTTTAATGCCGAAAAAGTCGGCACTATCTCCGGTAAGGGCGAGGCCAATGCGATGATTTCGCGTCACCTGTTTGAAATGCTTGAAACTAAAGGCATTCCCACTCAGTACGTTGGTTTTCAGCCGCCCACCGATCTGATCACGCGGAAGCTGGACATGCTTCCAGTTGAGGTCGTAGTCAGGAACGTCGCTGCAGGCTCTCTATCAAAGAGGATCGGATACCCCGAGGGTAAGCCGCTGAAGAGCACCCTTGTCGAGTTTTATCTCAAAGATGATGACCTGGGCGATCCCCTTTTGACGATTGATCACATTCGAGAGCTCGACCTCATCACGGATTCCCAAGTAGAGGCTCTGAAGAAGCTCGGACTTCAGATCAACGATGTCTTGCTCAAGTTCTTTCTTGAGTGTGGACTAAGGTTGATCGACTACAAGCTTGAGTTCGGCGTAGCCGATGGTCAGATCTATTTGGGTGACGAGATTTCTCCGGATACTTGCCGTCTCTGGGATGTCGGAACCGGTGAAAAGCTTGATAAGGATAGATTCCGCCAAGACCTTGGCGGAGTAGAAGAAGCGTACCGAGAGGTACTAAAGCGCATCGAATCAAATTGATAACTGAAGTCATCGATCGAAAGGGGTACCGTTGAACGCCAAAGTTGTTGTGAGCCTAAAAGATGGAATTCTTGATCCAGAGGGCCAGGCGGTAGCCAGCGCACTTGGCCGCATGGGTTTCGATGAGGTCAAAGACGTTAGGATCGGGAAGGTCATCGAGATCGAACTCGAGGATGGCATTGCCGATGCTGAGGTTAGGGTCAAGCAGATGTGCGAGCAGATACTCTCCAATCCAGTGATAGAGAAATTTCACATCCAGACTGAACAGAGCTAGATGACAGTCGATAGACCCAATATCGGTGTCGCTATTTTTCCGGGTTCGAACTGCGACGCGGACTCCTTGCATGGACTTGAGCTAGCGGGGGCTAATGCGATTCCCGTTTGGCATGATCATCCTGAGACCGGCTCACTTGATGGCATGATGATTCCCGGGGGCTTCTCGTACGGAGATTACCTTCGGACTGGTGCAATCGCACAATTCTCGACCGTTATGGACCTGATCAGACAAATGGCTGATGATGGGCGGCCCGTCCTGGGGGTGTGCAATGGATTCCAGATCTTGCTCGAAACAGGGCTTCTTCCCGGTGGAATGCTGCGCAATCGTGATATGAAGTTCATATGCAGAACGGTGCAGATACGCTTGGAATCCACCGGTAACTCCTTTTCGAATCAGAACGCGTCCGGGGATACCATGCGTATACCGATTGCTCACGGTGAGGGGAACTACTATGCAGATCCGAAAACTCTCGCTGAGATGAACTCGAATGGGCAGGTCGCATTCCGATATTGTGATAACGGTATCGTTGGCGCCTCGACGAATCCGAACGGCTCTTCTGAATCGATTGCGGGCGTCACTAATGCTGCCGGCAACGTACTTGGGATGATGCCTCACCCCGAAAGAGCCCTTGAGCCCCAGCTTGGATCAACCGATGGGCTCGGGATTATGAGGTCGATGGTGGAAAGCTGCATTAGCTCTAGGGCGGCAATCAATGTCTAATACTGGTGCTACCGCTCCACTGTACGAAGAACTAGGGCTTACGGCATCTGAGTATCAGATGATCCTAGAGACTCTAGGTCGAGAGCCGACCCAGGTCGAGCTGGCGATGTACTCGGTGATGTGGTCTGAACACTGTGGCTACAAACACTCACGCTCTATGCTCGGAAGATTCCCTACCGAGGGCGAGAAAGTGCTTCAGGGGCCAGGAGAGAACGCCGGTGTTATTGACGTCGGCGACGGATGGGCTGTTGCATTTAAGATGGAGAGCCACAATCATCCCTCAGCCGTCGAGCCCTTTCAGGGTGCCGCGACCGGGGTTGGCGGCATCGTACGCGACATAATAGCGATGGGTGCGCGGCCCATAGCGCTGCTTGATTCGCTTAGGTTTGGGAGTCTAGAGTCCCCAAGGGTCCAGCATCTCTTCGAAGAGGCTGTCGCTGGTATCGGCGGTTACGGAAATTGTATTGGCGTTCCCACAGTCGGCGGAGAGCTGTTCTTTGATCCATCCTACGAAGGGAACTGTCTGGTCAACGCCATGTGCATCGGACTCCTGCGGGCCGATCAACTCACATCAGCAGCTGCTGCGGGAGTTGGAAATCCGGTCATTCTATTTGGTTCACGAACCGGTAGAGACGGAATCGGTGGAGCCAGTGTTCTCGCATCCCAAGAGTTTAAAGAGGGAGATGAAGAGAAGCGACCGAGCGTGCAGGTCGGAGACCCCTTCACCGAAAAGCTTCTCATTGAAGCCAGTCTTGAGCTCCTAGACAAAGAACTTCTTGTCGCGCTTCAGGACCTGGGCGCCGCTGGGCTGACCAGTAGTGCGGCAGAAATGGCGTCACTTGGGGGGATGGGGATAGAGCTTGACGTTGCTGCGGTCCCTCTTCGCGAAAGTGGGATGGAGCCATGGGAAGTTATGATCTCTGAGTCTCAGGAGCGCATGCTAGCGGTAGTCACTCCCGAAAAAGTGGCAGCCGTGACTGAGGTCTGTGAAAAGTGGGGATTGACCGCTACCCAGGTGGGCGTTCTGATTGAAGACTCCGAGTTCGTGATCAATGATGGTTCTGACGAGGTAGGGCGAATTCCGGTACTATCGCTCACTGACGATTGCCCCAAATATCAGCCAGAATCAAAGAAGCCTGACTATATCGAGGCCTCGGTGCCAAGTGTTGCCACCGTCTTTTCTAGCGATTCGGTCGAGGATGAGCTTCTCGATTTGCTTGGTAGCCCGAATATCGCCAGCAAGAGATCCGTCTGGGATCAATACGATCACATGGTCATGACCAACACCACTGTTCTACCCGGACATGATGCCGCTGTAATACGACTCAAAGGCACTGACCGTGGTCTTGCTATGACCTCGGACTGCAACAGCCGGTATGTTTACCTCGACCCCCTCAAGGGGGGAATGATCGCAGTAGCAGAAGCTGCTCGGAATGTCTCGGCTACAGGAGCGACCCCAGCTGCGATCACTGATTGTCTAAACTTCGGAAATCCTGAGAAGCCAGAGATCTACTGGCAGTTCAAAAATGCCATCGAAGGTATAAGTCAGGCCTGTGAAGCCTTTGGGGTACCTGTTGTGAGCGGAAACGTCAGCTTCTATAACGAATCCAATGGAGCTGCGATATACCCAACTCCAACCATCGGTATGGTGGGGACGCTGGATGACGTCACGAAGACCTGTGAATCCGGCTTTAGGTCTGACGGCGACCGGATATTCTTGGTGGGTGACACACTTTCTGAACTAGGCGGGAGCGAGTATGCCTCTCATGTCCACAATATCGTAGAGGGGCCGATTCCTTCCTTGGACCTAGGGGTGGCAAAGGCTACGTGCGACATGGTCAGGTCTGCCGTTTCATCTGGGGTTTTGAAATCCGCCCATGACCTCAGCGAAGGAGGCCTAGCGATTGCCGTTGCTGAGTCCTGCGTCAACGGTGCGATAGGTGCTAAAATAGATCTCTCATCGTCAGGGCAGGAACTCTCAATCGTAGAGTCGTTGTTCTCTGAGACGCAATCCAGGTTTCTCGTTAGCACTTCACAGTCTGACGGGGATGGTTTTTTGAAATTAGCAGAAGAGTTCGGCATCCGGGTGGCAGAAATCGGAGAGGTCGGCGGGGACGCGATGCAGATCGGTTCCGCAGTTGAGTTACCTCTCGATGTTGTCTGCAACACATACCAGCAAGGCATACAGAAGTGGATTCAGAAGACCTGAAAAATGACTGCATGGAAGAGGCCTGTGGCGTCTTCGGCATTTGGGCACCTGGCGAAAGCGTAGCTAAACTTACCTACCTCGGACTCTTTGCACTTCAGCATCGCGGCCAAGAGAGCGCTGGTATTGCAGTTGCCGATGGTAAGGAGATGAAGCACCACAAAGAGATGGGGCTTGTCTCCCAAGTATTCAAGGATCTTGAACTAGCGCGGCTCACCGGCGATCACGCCATAGGTCACGTTCGGTACTCCACCACTGGCTCCTCCTACTGGGAGAACGCTCAGCCTATAATATCTGAGTTTGCTGGAACACCTTTTGCCCTTGCTCACAATGGCAACCTGGTCAACACCGAGATGCTTCGCGCAGAGCTTTCTGACAGAGACCGAGACCTGAAGACGACGAGTGACAGCGAAGTCATCGCTGAGCTGATAGCCGAATCAACCTATCCGACGATTGAAGAAGCCATCATCGAGGCCTGCTCGCGAATCAATGGTGCCTACTCGGTGGTCATCATGACTCCAACCAGTGTTATCGGGTTTCGCGATCCCCGAGGCATCCGACCTCTGGTGCTCGGCAATATGGGTGAGGATCAACCGATATTGTCATCAGAGACTGCAGGTATTGATATTGTCGGCGGCGAGTTTGTGCGTGAGATCGAGCCGGGCGAGATGCTGGTCATAGATGAGGACGGCTTGAGGTCCATGCGGGTCGCACCCAAGGATGAAAGCTCCCTGTGTATTTTTGAGTTCATCTACTTTGCTCGACCCGACAGCAAAATGCTGGGCACGACCCTGTACCAAGCTAGAAGAAGAATGGGTCGCACACTTGCACTTGAGTCACCTGTCCCGGCGGATATAATTATCGGCGTTCCTGACAGCGGCACTCCCGCAGCTATCGGATACGCGGAAGGTATCGGAATTCCTTTCGGAGAAGGACTCATCAAGAACCGTTACATCGGCCGCACCTTCATTCAGCCCAACCAAACGATCAGAGAACTCGGCATCAGAGTAAAACTGAATCCTTTGTCCGAGGCCGTAGCCGGGCGACGCGTAGTAGTGGTGGATGACTCTATCGTGCGAGGAAATACTAGCAGGGCTATTGTTCAGATGCTTCGAGACGCTGGGGCACTGGAGGTACACATGAGGATTAGCTCACCCCCTGTAGCGTGGCCTTGCTTCTTCGGGATAGACACTGCGGACAGCGATAGTCTTATCGCTTCAGTCAAGTCGGTTGAAGAGATAGGGGAGTTTCTCGGTGCAGACAGCCTTAGCTATCTATCTATCGACGGGCTGATCAGAGCCACTGGAAATAGCAAAGAGTCATTTTGCTGTGCATGTTTGAATGGCGAATACCCGATAGAGATACCCGAGGATCTCAAGATGACGAAGCTTAAACTCGAGGGGTCAGAAGAAGAACCAGAGCTGGACCATACCAGGCAGTCTGCCAGCTAAGTCAGCCCCATAAAGGCAACACTTGTTGTCACTCTCGGATATTCAATCGTATGTGGTAGAATATGGACTTTAGTTTTTCAGCCTATGACCCAGTTTAAGGGGCGCATTTAAGTGATAAATACCAGCCAGTTCAAGAATGGCATTACGTTGGATATTGGTGGGGACTTGATGACCATAATCGATTTTCAACACGTTAAGCCCGGCAAGGGTGGGGCGTTTGTTCGCACCAAACTCAAGAATGCCAAGACAGGCCGAGTCTTGGATCAGACTTTTAGGGCTGGGGAGAAAGTCGAGCAAGCTCGACTCGATCGTCGCAACATGCAGTACCTCTACTCCGATGGAACCAATTACACATTTATGGACACCCAAAGCTATGAGCAGGTTGAGTTGTCCGGAGAGTTCATTGGTGACAACACGCTCTACTTAAAAGAGAACATGGAGGTCCAGGTGGTCTTTCATTCAGGAAATGCCATAGGGCTTGATCTTCCTTTGTCGGTGGAGCTAGTGGTTAAGGAAACAACCGCTGGGATAAAAGGGGATACAGTGCAGGGCGGCACAAAACCTGCGACCCTCGAAACCGGAGCCACCGTTAATGTTCCGATGTTCATAGACACAGGCGAGACCATCAAGGTCGACACCAGGACCGGCGAGTACCTAGAGCGCGCCTAGCCTTGGCCGGAATGTCCCTTTCCCATACAGAAATGAAGCAATGATATGTCAGTAGGAATTACAGATACAACACTAAGAGACGCTCATCAGTCACTCTGGGCTACTCGAATGCTTACAGAAGATATGGTGCCGGTGCTCAAGCAGATCGACAACGTTGGTTACTTCTCAGCGGAAGTCTGGGGAGGAGCCACTTTTGACGCGAGTCTCCGGTTTCTTGATGAGAACCCCTGGGATCGACTACGGGTCATCAAGAAACACATGCAGAGAACACCACTTCAGATGTTGCTGCGAGGACAGAACCTCGTAGGCTATCGTCACTACAGTGACGACCTTGTCCGCAGGTTCGTTAAGGCATCAGTGGATAACGGAATGGATATATTTCGAAACTTCGACGCGCTGAACGACACTAGGAATCTTAAGTCGTCATTTGAGGCCATCAAGGAGTTCGGTGGTCACGCCTCTGGCGCGGTCGTCTATACGATCAGTCCGGTTCACACTCTTGATCACTATGTAGAGACCGCCCTCGAGATGGTCGAGATGGGTGTGGACTCCATATGCATCAAGGATATGGCGGCTCTTCTTACTCCGGCCAGAACAGAGAAGCTGGTTCGCAGATTGAAGGCCGAGATCGACCTACCGTTGATCGTTCATTGTCACTACATCGGTGGTATGGCTCCAATGAACTACTGGAAGGCCATAGAAGCTGGAGCCGATGTTATCGATACTGCGACTGTACCGATTGCATTCGGTAACTCACAGCCGGCTACAGAGATGATTGTAGCTGCCCTAAAAGAGACGCCTTTTGATACACGATTGGATTTGAACAAGCTATATGAGATAGCGGAATACTTTGAGCAGATCAGAGTCCGTCGTCATTACAAGCGTGGTGTGACCTCACTGGCTCACATGAGGGTATTCTCTCATCAGGTTCCCGGTGGAATGATCTCAAATCTTATCTCACAGCTCGAACAGCAGGGTGCCGTAGACAGGCTTGACGAGGTGCTTGAGGAAATACCGCGTGTACGCGCCGAAGTCGGATTCCCACCATTGGTCACGCCGTTGAGTCAGATTGTCGGCACTCAAGCAGTTTTGAATGTGCTTACCGGAAAACGTTGGGGATTGATCCCCGGGGAAATGAAGGACTACATCAAGGGGCTTTACGGAAAGGCACCCGGATCGATGGACCCGGATATAGCCGCGAAGGTGCTTGGGGATCTTAAGCCTATCACCCACAGACCTGCTGATGATCTGACCGAAACGTTCGATGGTTACGCAAAAGAAATCGGTGACCTAGCCCGCACGGAAGAGGATGTGCTAATGTATGCGCTCTTCCCGAATGAGGCCCGAGCATATCTTGAGAAGCATCAAGAAGGCGTCGAAGGCGCCGTGTTTATGCAAGGGGCCGTGGCCAGAACCACAACAGAAGGGGACGACGTGGATGTCGAGCAAATAAAGGAGCTAGTAAAGCTTCTTGATGATAGCCAGGTTGGCGAGATAATCGTCGAAGAAGGCGAAACAAAAGTACAGATAAGAAGAACTGGCACGATGGCCCAGTCTCCGACTGAAAGCGTCGAAAAAGCTAACTCTGCTGCAGGTGTCCCGGCAGCAACTGACACCTCCAAGGTGGACTCCCTTGAGCGCCCTGATAGCTGGAAGAAGGTCGTGGCTCCCATGGTGGGTACCCTATATAGGTCCCCTTCACCAGACGCGGCACCATACGTCGAGGTAGACGACTCAGTAGAGGAGTCTCAGACGCTGTGCATCGTCGAAGCAATGAAGTTGATGAATGAAATTCCCATGGAAGAGCGTGGGGTTATCAAAGAAATCGGCGTTGAGAATGGTGACGCCGTCGAGTACGGTCAAGTACTGTTCTGGTACGAGCCGCTGGGTTAGATGATCAAATCAGTTCTTATCGCCAACAGAGGCGAGATAGCCGTACGAGTGATCAGAGCCTGTGCAGAGGCCGGTATTGAGTCCATCGCTGTCTACAGCACAGCAGACGAAGATTCGATGCATGTACAGATTGCAGATAGAGCGATATGCATAGGGCCACCTACTCCTTCAGAGAGCTACCTAAGTATCCCTTCCATAATCTCAGCTGCTGAAGTATCCGGAGCCGACGCAATACACCCCGGATACGGATTCCTTGCCGAGAATGCGACGCTGGCGGAGGTTTGTGTAAATCACGGGATAGTTTTTGTCGGACCCACGGCCGAGACCATCGAGTCCTTTGGTAATAAATCCATCGCCAAGAATATGGCTCAGAACGCAGGCGTACCAACTGTGCCAGGTAGCGAGGGTGCCTTGGATGCTCCTGAAGATGCTGCCGAAATAGCTGACAGAATCGGCTTTCCAGTCGTGGTCAAGGCTTCAGCTGGTGGCGGTGGACGTGGCATGCGAGTGGTTCAGAGCGCAAAGGACCTGAAAGATTCGGTTGCAGCCGCAATGGCCGAGGCCAAGCATGCTTTTGGGAACGGTGACGTATATCTAGAAAAATACCTAGAAGAGCCAAGACACGTCGAGATTCAGATACTCGGGGACACCCATGGGAACAGGATTCATCTAGGCGAGCGAGATTGCTCAATCCAGAGGCGGCACCAGAAATTACTAGAGGAATCGCCCTCACCTGCATTGGATGATAGTCTTCGCCTGAAGATGGGTGAGGCCGCGCTGAAACTTGCAGAGGCCGCGAACTATGTCGGTGCAGGTACAGTCGAGTTCCTTTTGGATAGAACTGGCGAGTTTTACTTTATCGAGCTAAATGCACGTGTTCAGGTCGAACACCCGGTCACCGAGATGGTCACCGGAGTGGATGTTGTCAGGCAACAGCTCCGGATCGCCGATGGTGAAGTACTTGGCATATCTCAAGACGATGTTCGAATGAACGGCCATGCTATTGAGTTTCGGATCAATGCTGAGGACCCTGACATGGACTTCATGCCCGAGGCTGGGACAATCGCCATGTACTCACCCCCTGGCGGTCCAGGTGTAAGAGTGGATTCTCATTTGTACACTGGTTACACGGTTCCCCCCAACTACGACTCGCTCCTTGGGAAACTCATCGTATGGGCTCCGAACCGTGAAGAAGCGATGAACAGGGGAGAGAGAGCCTTGAAGGAATTTGTGGTCGGGGGTATCAAAACGACGATACCGTTCCACCTTAAAGTTCTCAATAATGCCTTCTTTCGTAAGGGTGATGTATATACTAATTTCATCGCCCGTAGGCTACTATCTGAATAGTCCCCGTTCATTTATGGTGGATCTAGCCACTGCGCAAATTGGAAATCGAATGATACAGAGGTGCCCTTCCGAATGATGGAAAGACGGCGAGAGCGAAGAACAGCTCTAGAGATCTTGTATCAAAAAGAGATCAGTGGTGGCACCAGTGAAGACATCATCTTGTCTCGCAGCCTATTCAAATCAACTCCAGTACCTGAATTCGCCAGACGGTTGATTAAGGGCGTTATCATGCACCAGGATCAGATAGATGGACTTATCGACCGCTGTGCTGACAATTGGAGCATCGATCGAATGGCGATTATAGACAGCACGATTCTTCGGATGTGTTGCTATGAGCTTATATACGAGGAAGAGATTCCAGTCGGGGTCTCTATTAATGAGGCCGTCGAATTGGCTAAGCTTTTTGGTGACGAGGATTCCAGTAAATTCGTTAATGGGCTAGCCGCTCGCATCGCGAAGGAAGTCGCTGTACCATCAAGCTCCTCCAGAGAAGGTAAGAGCTAGATGGCACACCCTGCCTCCTCAACACAGCTCAACGAGCTAGAGGGCATTGTCAGCAGTCTTGAGTCAGCAGTAAAAGACAACACAGAACTCTCTGAATCAGTTGAACGGCTCACTACGCTTACTAATGCCCTCAATGAGTACTTCGAACTTGCTGATGGTGAGTGAGGGTAACCCCTCTATGGTTGAGGGCGATCGAATCCAGGAAGTCCTGCGGGAATATCTGCCGAACCACAGGGACATACCCGAAAAATTAGTAGAGGCGATGAGCTATTCGCTTTTTGCAGGTGGCAAGAGGCTGCGACCGTCCCTTGTGTTTGCAGGCGCCCAAGCTGTTGGAGTCGACCCAGACAAGGTCAGGCCGCTGGCCGCAGCTGTAGAGTTCGTACACACCTATTCTTTGATCCACGACGACCTTCCGGCCCTAGACAATGATGACTTCAGGCGCGGGAAACCCACATGCCACCGGGTGTTTGGTGAGGATATCGCCATTATGGCAGGGGATGCTCTACTTACTGAAGCATTCTCAATCATTTCTCGCGACCAAGAGTGTACAGACTTGAGCGCCCACAGGAACCTTCTTGATGCTATGGGGCAGGCATTGGGCGCCAGGGGGATGGTCGGGGGCCAAGTCAGAGATCTAATGGCTTCACAGGAGTTCAGCCAAGAGGACCTCGAGGCGGTTCATAGCGGAAAGACCGGTGCGCTGATCGCGTTCTGCATGTCCGCTGCAGCTATAGCCTTTGCAAAGCCTCAGGCGGTGATTACCGCGATCAAAGAGTTCGGTCTCGAGGTAGGTTTGGCTTTTCAGATAATCGACGACGTGATCGATGAAACGGGAACACTAGAGGAGATAGGGAAGAATCCTGGAAGTGATCGGTCTGGTAATAAGCTCACCTATACAGTTCTGATGTCCACCACTGAGGCTACTGAGCTTGCAGAGAGAACTTTTGTCTCGGCGAGTCACCAGCTGGCTAGCGTTGCTTTGGACCCTGAACCCCTCATGGCCGTCGCCCATCTGATGGTGCACAGGAGAGCGTGAGCAATGTTGTCATCAGTATGTTTGAATTCAACTAATAGATATCTACCAGTAAGGGGTGCCATTGAGCATTCTTGACAGGGTCCAAGGCCCTGCTGACCTTAAGACACTCTCTCAAGCGGAATTGACCGAGCTTGCTGAGGACATACGGCGATCGTTGATCGGTGTCGTCTCAGAGACCGGTGGACATTTGGCTCCCAATCTTGGAGTTGTCGAGCTTACTCTTGGGCTGCATCTGGCGTTGGACCTTCCGAAAGACAAGATCGTTTGGGATGTTGGTCATCAGTGCTATGTACACAAGCTATTAACTGGCCGAAAGGACAAGTTCAATACTCTTCGAACCATGGACGGCCTTTCGGGATTTCCTAAAAGATCCGAGAGTGAATACGACTGTGCTGATACCGGCCACAGCTCCACCTCCATCAGTATTGCGCTTGGAATATCCGAGGCAAAAGAGAGGCTCGGCCAGGACGGAACTGCAGTTGCTGTGATTGGGGACGGGGCGCTTACCGGTGGTCTGGCATATGAAGCACTTAATCACGCTGGCCATATTGAACGAGATCTAATAGTAGTTCTCAACGACAATGAGATGTCCATCGATACCAATGTGGGTGCGATCTCAAAGTATCTTGAGAGACTGAGACTTGATCCCACGATGCGGAACCGCAAGCAGTTCTGGGAACAGACAATGCAGAAGATCCCGGCCATCGGGCAGCGACTTGTTCAAATGGAAGAAAAGTTCATGGACATGGTGGTGCGCCTTGTCGTACCGGGCCTCTTCTTTGAGGAACTCGGTTTCAAATACATAGGCCCTATCGATGGTCATGATATCGAAGCAGTCAGAGCCGATATTGCCCTAGCCAAAGAGACTGGTGGCCCGGTCTTAATTCACTGCATCACCAAGAAGGGTCATGGCTATACACCTGCTGAGAATCACCCAGCTCGATTTCATGGCACTTCGCCCTTTCACATCTCAGATGGGTTGCCTAAAAAGCGCGCGAGTTCTCCGAGCTACACAGATGTGTTTGGGGATGCGTTAGTCGAGATTGCTGAGAATCGACCTGAGATCGTTGCCGTTACTGCCGCAATGGCAACTGGTACCGGCCTGGATGTGTTTTCTGAAAAGTATCCAGACAGGTTCTATGATGTTGGCATCGCGGAGGGGCACGCGGTGACTTTCGCTTCAGGCCTAGCCTCGGGTGGCCTCAAGCCTGTAGTGGCCGTTTACTCGACCTTTCTGCAAAGAGCGTACGATAGCATTCTTCACGACGTGGCCCTAAGTGGCCACAGCGTCATTTTCGCCGTTGATAGGGCCGGATTGGTGGGGGAGGACGGACCGACTCACCATGGTGCTTTTGACCTAAGCTATCTTCTGTCAGTGCCCGGCATGACTGTGATGTCTCCTAGCGATGAGAACGAGTTACGAGATATGCTCTTCACCGCTATGGATATCAATGGTCCCGTGGCGATCAGATATCCCAGGGGATCCGGTCCCGGGGTTGAACTTCGTTCGATGCAAAAGATTCCATTGGGTCAGCCTCGCAGGTTGGATGAGAGCATGGGGGCCAAGGTAAACATCGTTGCCCTTGGGCGAATGGTGGAGCAGGCTCACGGGGCTGCCCAGATTCTCAAGGCCAATGATATTACTGTCTCAGTGATCGATGCCAGGTTCGCAAAGCCGCTGGACCAGAAGTACTATATTGATCTAGTCGCTGATTGTGATCTATTGGTCACGGTAGAAGAGAACTCAGTTCAAGGTGGCTTTGGGGCATCTGTGGCGTCCCTCATGGCAGACAATGCTTTGTCAGGAAGTCTTATTCGATGCGGCCTACCGGACAGCTTCGTTCCACATGGCACGGTGGATCAGTTGTTCCCAATGATCGGGCTTGATCCGACGGGTATTGCGGCTTTAGTTCTTGAGAGGCTCGGCGTGAGCTCATCAATCGTTCAAGCCGCCAAGAAGCCGTCTCACCTTACAATGGTGAGGTGAACTTGGCTCGGGTCAGAAGGATTAGGATCGACTCGCTGCTTGTAGACACCGATACCTTCCAAAGTAGGACCAAGGCGCAGGAGGCCGTTGATGCGGGCCGGGTGTTTATCGACAAGAAGCCCATCACCAAGTCCAGCACACTCGTGGCTGTGGACTCGAATATCCAAGTCCAACCAGGCAAGGACTACGTATCTAGAGGTGCCTACAAGCTTCTCGCTGCGCTCGATCGATTTGCCATAGATGTTGACGACAAGGTTGTGCTTGACGCTGGCTGCTCGACTGGGGGCTTTACGCAGGTCTGCCTGGAGCGCGGAGCTCGCAAGGTCATTGGGGTGGATGTCGGATACGGTCAGTTCGCATGGAAACTAAGAAGTGATTCCAGAGTGGAACTACTCGAGAGAACGAACATCCGAAACATTAGAAGGGGCGACATTAGACCGGAACCCGACATTGTCGTGGCGGACCTTTCCTTCATCTCATTAACCAAAGTGATCCACAATCTGGTTGGAGTTCTAGCGGCGCAAGGTGAGATCGTAGCCCTCGTGAAACCCCAATTCGAACTTGAACGGAGCATGATCGGTAAAGGCGGTATTGTTCGTAAGCCTGAGTATCATGAGGTGGCGCTGGAACGGGTAATCGACTCGCTCCCACAGGGGAGTATTGTTCGAGGGCTAATGGTATCTCCTATTAAGGGAGCTGAAGGCAACATAGAATACTTGTTGTACCTTGTGAATGCTGACACAATCAGCACCGACGCAACCAGCTCAAGCAGGAAGAGTTCTACTTTGGTCAAGCAAGTGGTCACAGAGGCATGGGGGCCGGCAGACAAGTGATTAACAGCTGCTGCATCCTAGCTCATCATCAAAAATCCGAGGCATTGTCCGCAGCCACCAGTGTTGCGAAAGACCTTGAGGCCGCAGGCATCAAGGTGCGAGTGCCTTCAAATGAGGCAGAGCATTACAACATGCCCGGTTATGCGAGTTCGATTGACGACTGCAAGGACAGCGATATCATTCTTGTCTTTGGCGGGGACGGAACTATTCTTCGGGCCGTTAGATGGCTGGACGGAAAGAGTGTTCCCATTCTTGGCGTCAACCTGGGACGCCTGGGTTTTTTGGCTGGATCTGAGCGGGAATATATCGATGGGCTGGTCGAACGCATAACTAATGGAAAATACTTAGAGCAGGATCGGATGCTTCTCGAGTACGAGATCGAGTCAGTTTCCGGAGGTGTAGTCAGTGGCCATGCTCTTAACGAGGTGGTTGTGGGATGGGGAACTCAGCCCAGGGTCTTGAGGTCGTCTCTGTCGGTTAACGGCGAGACATTCATCGAGTACGCTTCGGATGGGGTGATCATCTCTACACCCACTGGATCCACCGCATATTCGTTATCTGCCGGTGGACCGATCGTCTCTCCAGGCTGTGAGCTGATCTTGGTCACCCCTGTGTGTCCGCACACGCTTTTCAACCGAAGCGTGGTGTTCTCGCCGACAGATGTCATTGAGCTTCGTCCAGACGATGAGGTTCGCGTCACTGTGGACGGCGTAGTGATCGATACAGGCCAGTATAGCCGGATCACGGTGAAGGCGTCGGGCCGTACGGTTCGCCTCCTTCAGTTCCACGAAAACGCCTTCTACCGCATTCTCAGTGACAAGCTAAGCATCAATCAACCTGTTCCGAGGAGCTGAGTTGATCACAGAGTTGTCAATTGAGAACTTTGCGTTGATAGACAGAGTCAGCATACAGTTCGGTCCGGGCCTGACTGTGTTGACAGGGGAGACCGGCGCAGGTAAATCCATTATCGTAGGTGCTCTAAGTCTTGCTATGGGGGCTAGGGGTAGTGCCGATGTGGTCCGGGATCAAAGCGGGTCAGCTAGGGTAGACGTTGCCTTCGACGCAAACAGTGAAGTTCAACGAGCGCTTGAGGCTATGGGGCTGCCAGTGGAAGATAGTCTAGTTCTTAGTAGGTCCATATCAAGTGATGGAAGAAGTAAGTGTTGGATAAATGGTCGTCCTGCAACCGTTGGGACCCTCGCGGCTCTGGGCAATATGCTTGTCGACTATCACGGGCAACATGAACACCAGAGATTGATGTCTGCTAGCTCTCACATCTCATATGTTGACGCATATGGTGGCGAGGTTCTTGCCGACCTGTTACGAGTCTATAAGTCGAGCTGGACAAAGATGAAGGAGTTGGCTGACCGTTTGGAGTCTGAAATCGCTGCCCGATCTGAGTCTCAGTCTAGGGTTGCGCAGGATGAGGCGAGTCTTGAGGAGCTCGAGGCCGTCTCTTTGGGCGAACCTGATGAGATCGACCATCTGATTCAGGAAAGAGAGAGGATCCGCAACTCGACCTCATTGTTCGAATCAGCCTCAGGATCCTTGCGCTACCTTGAGGACGAGCAGTCCTCTCCATCGATCAGTACTCAGTTGATCGAGGCGCTCAGAGCACTGGCACCGGGAGGACGGCTTGATCCTCAGATGGATAAAATATCTGACCGGCTGTCAGACCTCGCTGATGAAGTAAGCACGATCACCTCAGATATTAGGAGTTACCAAGAGGGCCTTGCCGAGGGAAAGAATCGACTGGACGAGGTTGAAAGTCGACTGTTTCAGCTAGAAGAGATCGTCCGCAGGTACGGACCCAAAGTATCAGATGCTATCCAGCGCCGGGATCAGTTGAGAGATCAGCTATTAGGTCGGGGTGGAGAGACTGATGCTGTAGGTCTACTTGAAACACAACTTGGCATGGCGAGTGACACCGTTGCTGAGGAAGGAAAATCTCTATCAAAGGGAAGAGAGAAGGCAGCTGCCGAGATGTGTGCTGCGGTCGGTGGTTTTATGCAGGAGCTCGGCCTCAATGAGGCTTCTATAACCACCGACCAATCCACAGTTCCTGTGGAAGAAGCTAATTCAAGCGGTATGGATGCAATCGAGTTCAGGGTGAGTCTGAATCCGGGTGAGCCCAGCAAGGCTTTAGCTCAGTCTGCGTCAGGCGGAGAAATATCACGCATCATGCTATCAATAAAGCTGGCATTGGATGGGCGCGATCCGGTCGGAACCCTTGTATTTGATGAGATAGACACCGGGGTGGGCGGATCCAAGGCACTCCATTTAGGGGAAAAGATGGCCAAGTTGTCATCGATGCAGCAGGTCATATGTGTCACACATCTACCGCAGATAGCTGCATGGGCTGACGACCAGATAGTAGTGGATAAACAGTCGACAGGCGGACGTACCATCACAACGGTGCAGATCATACTGGCTGACCAGAGGCCAGTGGCTCTTAGCCGCATGCTAGGAAGTGTGGACGGCAGCGCTGGGCTGGCTCATGCTGAAGAGATGTTTAGGACTGCACAACAGGAAAAGAAGATTGCGCTCGGATAACAAAGGCTCGTCCAGGAAGAGGGATCGTCCTCTTAAGGCACGAGTAGATCATCGGACCAAAGACCTAGTAAAACGGGCACGCCCCGGAGAAGTAGCATTCATCGATCATGAGGACGTGGATCGTGTTTCTGCTGAGGGGCTTATAAAGTCCAAAGTTAGTTATGTGGTCAATACCTCGGAAACCATTAGTGGGAGATACCCGAATCCCGGGCCCGTTCTCTTGTTGGACGCAGGGATCACAGTCATCGATGGGGTCGGCAAAGATGTATTCGCCGTCGTCTCCGAGGGCGACAGCGTCGTCATTACTGATGGCAAGATATTTCATGGTGACGAGGAAGTAGCTAACGGTGAGCCCCTGACTCGAGAGAAGATCCAGGAACGACTTGACCTGGCAGAGGTCAACCTTGCGAGCGAACTTGAAGCCTTCGCTATGAACACATTGGAATACCTCAAGACCGAGAACACAGCACTGTTCGGCTTAATCGATGTGCCCCCGGTCAAGGCCAAGATAGCTGGAAATCATGCCCTGGTCGTTGTCAGAGGTCATGCTTACGAGACCGATCTTAGAGTTCTTACTTCCTACATAAAAGAGATGCGACCCGTACTTATCGCCGTCGACGGCGGGGCAGATGCCCTTTTGGCGCGAGGTCTGACTCCGGATATCATTGTCGGAGACATGGACAGCGTGTCCGATTCCGCGCTCAAGTGTGGCGCTGATCTTATCGTGCATGCTTTCCCTGATGGTAGAGCTCCTGGGTCTGAGAGGCTGGATGAGCTCAAGCTCGAGCATATTACCTTCGCAGCAGCCGCTACCAGCGAGGATATTGCTTTGATTCTCGCTTACGAGCATGGTGCAGAGCTTATCGTGGCCGTCGGCACCCATACTAACTTGGTAGATTTCCTTGATAAGGGACGCAAGGGGATGGCGAGTAGTTTCCTTACAAAGTTGAAGGTCGGCCGAAGACTTGTAGACGCGAAGGGTGTGGGTGAGATATACAAGAGCAGGGTTCAGACATGGCATTTGTCTGCGCTGATGATTGCGGGTATCGCTGCGATCACTACGATAATTTTGGTCTCGCCCTCTATCAAATACCTTATAACGTTGTTTGCTCTTCGGGTGCGATTAATGTTCGGATTCTAATCAAAGAACGGAGTCTCGCTTGTTCGACATGAGAGCGTACGTCGCGTCCCTTATAGCTGTTTTCATGGCCCTGGCCATCGGGATACTGCTGGGTACGGTGATCCAAGAGAATTCCCCCCTGGTCGACCAGATCGACGCCCAGATTGAGAGTCTTCAAGGGGATTTCGCCTCGATCAGGGAGGAGAACCGCACCCTAGAGGATGAACTTGAAGGAGCTAGACAGATTGGCGAGTCAATTCTTCCTGTGCTGACTAGCGGAAAGCTTCTGGGGAAAAAGGTCACCTTGATAAAGACCGGTCGGGTCTCAAATCAGGTCCCAGCGACCTTGCTTGATGCGTTGCACGAGGCAGGAGCTGACGTGTCCGAGCTCACTGTCGTCAAGTACGGAATAAGCTCAGACATCGAGGAAGCTCTCCAGAAGTATGCTGTCGACGATGTTGTCGAGAGCGCCACTCCAGATACTGGAGTGGCATCAGACACCACATCATCCGATGATGCGACTGGTATTCCTGTGGTCATCGACGATGAATATCTGGCAACGGTTCTCGCGAGTTCTTTGGCGGGATCAGGAGCTGCACCATCTATCGCCGATTTGACGAAAATGGGAGTAATCAACGCCGATACCCCAATTGGAACCTCCACGGATGCCGTTATTCTGATCGTTGATCCGAGTAAGGATGCAGGAGTTGCCGATAGTTTTCTTGTACCTCTCTCTGAAGCATTCAACTCTGTTGGAATCGTTGCAGTGGTGGCAGAAACAGGCCAGACCAATGAGTCCATCATGCCTTCGTTCTCTGTGTCAGGAATCAGCACCGTAGACAATATTGATGACGCAACTGGCAGCATCAGCGCTGTCTACGCTTTGAGTGGAATCATCGGCAGCTTTGGTAAAAAGGATGGCGCAGAATCTCTCCTTCCCCTGCTGGAACAGTAAGAGTCCAAGCAATAGTCCCCGCCTTCAATGAAGCGGATTCCATAGCGGACGTTGTAGGTGTACTCAAGTCGATAGACGAAATCGATGGGATTGTCGTGGTGAACGATGGTTCCTCCGACAACACTGGAGCCCTTGCAGCAAGTGCAGGTGCAATAGTCATCAATAATGTTCGGAATATCGGCAAGGGGCACTCAGTAAAGGGTGCTCTTGCACAACTGGACGCAGATATATTCCTTTTAGTCGATGGTGACACCGGGCGTACCGCCAGTGAAGTTCATCGTCTATTGCTCCCTGTCCTTGTCGGAGAGGCCGATATGACTATTGGTGTATTTCCCAGCCGTGAGGGCAAAGGTGGATTTGGTATCGCCAAGGGCTTCGCCACATGGTCTGTTGAGCGTTTGACTGGTCGCAGATTAGCTGAGCCATTGTCAGGGCAGCGCGCTTTTCTATCCCGGTTGTTGCCAGACATGAGGTTGGATCCTGGATATGGACTCGAAACCGGCATGAATATCGATGTGCTTCGTGCTGGAGCCACTGTCGTCGAGGTTCCGGTGAACATGACTCATGCGCATACCGGAAGAAGTCTTGCCGGTTTCGTGCATCGAGGAAAGCAATTGATGTCCATCATCTTTGCTGCTGCACGCAGGGTCCTGCGGTAGATATTTCTACGATGGACATCATTGTCGCCAGCTTTGCTGCACTTCTTACCTCTGCGATATCTCTCCAGCTTCTTGTAAGGATTACCAGAACGATGGGAATGGTTCGCGAAAATTTCGCGGGTACCTCGATACCTGTAGGCACTGGTCTTGCGTTCTCGTTGGGTCTTGCTGTCGGCTCCATTGTCTACGTGGCAATGGGAAATGGTTCCACATGGTATCTATTGCCTGGCTTCACCGTGTTGCTCTTCGGGGTTCTTGGATTCATAGACGACAGGTGGGGCGATCGGAGCATCGGTGGGTTTGCTGGACATATAGGCGCACTCCTAAAAGGAATTCTGACCACCGGTGCAGTGAAGGCATTGGGTGGGGGAATGATAGCTTTGTTGTTTGCCTTTACCGTGATTCCCTTGATTGATCCCGATGTTGGGATTCTAAGGCTACTGCTGGATGCAGCCCTGATAGCCCTGGCCTCAAATACCTTCAACCTATTCGATCTGAGGCCAGCCAGGGCACAGAAAGTATTCCTCGTCCTACTCGTGGTCTTGATCGCAGCAGGAGCAACTTCCCTGGCTGACATACTTTCAGGCTCTGGCATCAGCAGCTATTGGGTGTTAGCTGTTGCAGCTACTTTGCCCTTATTCCTTGGTGACCTACGGGCAAGATTCATGCTGGGTGACAGTGGCAGCAATGCAATAGGGGCAGCGGTCGGAGTTGGTTTGGCTGGAACACTGGGGACACCAGCACTTATTACTGTGGTCGCTGTGATGCTGCTTATCCACTGGTATGGTGAGGTGCATTCGATTACAAAGTTGATTGAGGCAACCCCTGGTTTGCGTCAGCTTGATGAACTTGGAAGGAAACACTGAAAATACTTTGTCACCACCGACTAATATCTCTAGAATGCGAATGGTGGGATCAACTAACCGCAGCTTTGGAACAATCTGCTTGTGCCTTACGACAGTGATTAATTTATGACGAAACATATCTTCGTCACTGGCGGCGTGATTTCCTCTCTTGGAAAGGGCATAACAGCCGCTTCCCTAGGCTGTCTTCTCAAGGCCCGTGGCTACAAAGTCACCATCCAGAAGCTTGACCCATACATCAATGTTGACCCTGGAACGATGAGCCCCTTTCAGCATGGCGAAGTATTCGTTACGGATGATGGGGCAGAAACAGACCTAGACCTTGGTCACTACGAACGGTTTATCGACGAAAATCTCTCCCAGCAGTCCAATATCACTTCTGGACGGGTTTATTGGACCGTTATTCAAAAAGAACGCAAAGGTGATTATCTGGGCGGAACGGTTCAGGTCATTCCCCACATCACCAACGAGATCAAAGACGGAATACTCGGCATGTCCCATGACAATGATTGTGATTTTGCCATCACCGAGATCGGCGGAACTATTGGTGATATTGAGAGCCTTCCATTCGTAGAGGCTATCAGGCAGATCAGAAAGGATGTCGGGCGAGACAATGTCATGTACATACACGTGACTTTAGTTCCGTATCTTGCCGCGTCCGCTGAGCTCAAGACGAAACCCACTCAGCATAGTGTTGCGACCCTGCGGTCCATAGGAATTCAGCCTGATGTACTAGTCTGCCGATCCGATCGTGAGATCGATGATTCCACCAAAAAGAAACTGGCTCTGTTCTGTGACGTTGATACTGATGCAGTGATATCAGCGCCGGACACAGACTCCCTCTACAGAGTTCCTCTGATCATGCATGAGCAGGGGTTGGATACCACCGTGCTTAGAATGCTCGGAATGACCAATGGGCAGCATAATCCTATCGACCTAACTGAGTGGAACGGCCTGGTGTCGAAGATCGACTCAGTCAAGCACGAGGTCAAAGTGGCTCTTGTAGGAAAGTACGTGGAACTTCCAGATGCATACCTCAGCGTTGTTGAGTCGCTTAGCCATGCTGGATTCAAACACGGGGTATCGATCGACGTTCATTGGGTCGATGCCGAGACGATCGATCCAATGGAAACTAATGAGCAGCTATCCAAGGTTGACGCGATACTCATTCCAGGTGGGTTCGGAATCAGGGGTATCGAGGGTAAGATCAGGGCTGCCAATTACGCCAGATTGAATAATGTACCCTTTTTGGGAATCTGCTTAGGGCTTCAATGCGCCGTCGTTGAGTTCGCTCGCAACAAGGTAGGGCTTGAGGGCGCCAACAGCGCTGAGTTCGACGCGGACACTCCCCATCCTGTTGTCGCACTACTTGAGGAGCAGGAAGAGATAGTTGAGCTTGGCGGGACCATGAGGCTCGGCTCATATTCCTGTGAACTTGCGCCGGGATCCAAGGTACAAGAGCAGTACGGGGTTGATGACACTAATGAACGCCATCGTCACCGGTACGAGGTCAACGAGGACTACGTTAAACAGCTTGAAGAGAGCGGACTCCGGGTTGTGGGACGTAATCCTGAGCAAAGTTTAGTCGAGGTAATAGAGCTCGAGGGGCATCCTTGGTATGTGGCCGCTCAGTTCCACCCCGAGTTCAAATCCAGGCCGATACGACCTCATCCGCTTTTCTCCGGGTTCATTGAAGCCGCCAGGAATGGGCTGCTAGCTAAATCTGAGGCCAATGCCGAGGCGCATCAGACTCCAGTCTCTTCGATCTAGGTCGGGCTGCTAAGCTCGATGTACCACGTGATCAGCTCTCGCCAGATATACAAGGGTGGAGTCATATCATTACGCCGAGACGATGTCAGGTATGACAGTGGCGATCTTGGTGTCAGAGAGGTTATCCACCACCCCGGCGCTGTCGCTGTCGCTGGGATCACCCATGACGGTAGAGTGCCTCTTGTGTTGCAGTACAGACACCCCACCGCGAGCAAGATACTCGAGATTCCGGCTGGCCTACTTGAGCCCGATCAGGACCCACTGGACTGCGCGATTCGCGAACTAAAGGAAGAGGTCGGCGGAGTCGCTGACCAATACATTCCTGCCGGTTGGTTCTACACCACTCCGGGATGTAGCGACGAACGCTTGATGCTTTACCTGGCTGTTGGGATCACTATGGGGCCCAACGAGCCTGAAGATGGTGAGCTACTTGAACCCGTACTCTACACACTCGACGAGGCTCTAGGACTAGTCGAATCAGGGGGGATGGTTGACGCGAAATCCATTATCGGACTGTATCAGCTTGAGAAATACCTGGTCCAGCAGGGACTGAGGAATCAATGATAATCGGCATACCCAGAGAGACCGCCGAGAATGAATTCCGGGTCGCAATGACCCCAGGCGGAGTTCGAGAACTCGCATCCGATGATCATATCGTTCTGGTCGAGAAGGACGCTGGAATCGGCAGTCTCATTTCCAATGATGATTACCTGGCTGCAGGTGCAACCATGGCCGAAAGAGCCGAGGTGTATGAGCGATCTCATATGATCATCAAGGTCCAGGCCCCATCGGATTATGAGATGGGACTTCTGGTGGAGGGCCAAGTCGTCTTGGCTTTTCTTCATCTTGCTACCTCCCCAGCTACCGCAAAAGGACTAATGGGTAAGCGGGTTACGGCTCTCGCATATGAGACCGTCCAGCAGGATGACGGAAAACTTCCGATTCTAAGGCCAATGAGTGAGATCGCGGGAAGAATGGCACCCCAAATAGGGGCGAATCTGCTTGAGAAAGTTCACGGAGGGCGTGGTGTTCTTCTCGGTGCAGTTTCCGGCGTGATGCCAGCTAAGGTTCTAGTTCTAGGCGCGGGCATGGTCGGAACCAATGCTGCCCGAATGGCGTCCGGCCTAGAGGCCGATGTGACGGTTATGGATATTGACCTGGACAGACTCAGACATCTGGATGATCTTCTCTTCGGGCGCATCAAGACACTGGCGTCCCAGAGCTTGATGATAGAAGAAATGGTGCCGAATGCTGATCTTCTTATTGGCGCAGTCTTGCGACCCGGGGCTATTAGTCCAGTTCTAGTCAGCGAAGAGACCGTCAAACGCATGAAACCCGGGGCAGTCATAGTCGACATAGCCATCGATCAGGGTGGATGCGTGGAAACCAGCGAGCCCACCAATCATGCCTCTCCGGTTATTGAGAAACACGGCGTCCTTCACTACGGGGTGCAGAATATTGCTGGCGCGGTTCCGCGGACCTCCACATTTGCTTTGACCAGCGCTAGCCTCCCTTACATCATCCGACTAGCGAACAAGGGTCTATGGCAGGCGCTCAAGGAAGACCCCGCCCTTGCTGCGGGCGCGAATATCGTTGATGGCAAAGTTACTTCCGTTCCTGTAGCTGCTGCCCTCGACGAGGAGTATTACGCCTTGGACACATTGATCCCATTCGAGATCTTTTAGGGTGCCGCAGCCTCAGGAGCTTATGGATGAGTTCCTTAGTCATATAACCGTTGAGCGTGGCTTGTCCCGAAATACAGTGGCTGCGTACACCAGCGATCTAACGCTGTATCTTTCCTTTCTTGCTGGTGCAGGGGTTGAACCCAAAGATGTGGATTTAGACAGGGTCCGCGACTTCCTCGAAGCACAAAGAGGGGAGGGGTTGGGGTCTACTACATTGGCTCGGCGCACAGCTTCCATCCGGGGTTTCCATAAATTCCTGGTGAGAGAAGGAGTCGTAGACGAATACCGGCTTTCAGGCCTTCGAGTTCCCAAACTGCCACTAGATCTACCTGATGCGATCTCAGAAGATGACATGGGACATCTTCTCGGTGCGATACAGGAAGTTGATGCATATCGAGCTCGCGACCGTGCAATGCTTGAGACAATGTACTCAGGGGGGCTCAGGGTGAGCGAGGTCGTGGGGTTGGATCTCTCAGATGTAGACCTTGAAGACTCGACGATTCGTGCGCTAGGAAAGGGCTCAAAGGAACGCATAGTTCCGCTTGGAACGATCGCGTCAGATCGTTTGTCGAACTACATCCAGTCTCATCGACCGTCTTTGCTCAAGAATTCAAGGGGTCCTATTGAGACCGCAATGTTTCTTAATCGGTTCGGGCAGAGGCTATCCCGACAGGCATGTTGGAAGATAGTGAAGGCCGCAGCTCTCGCGGCTGGACTCCAGAGCAAGGTTACGCCCCACACCTTTCGACACTCATTCGCTACACATATGCTAGAGAACGGTGCGGACCTAAGGGTGGTCCAAGAGCTGTTAGGGCACTCTTCAATATCAACCACACAGGTATACACCCACTTGTCCAAAAAGCATCTACGGGAGTTATATTCGACTCACCATCCTCGCGCATAGTCTTCTTTGGAAACTCATTGAGATTTTTAATGTTTGCACATATAACTCAAGGGTAAATCCACGAAGTCAATGCAAGTTCGTATCTTGAACAGAGATACCATTTGTCAGAGAAGGGGGGAGAACCTTGAAGCGAGTAAGAGGTTTTGCGTCAATGTCAAAGACAGCTGTCCGTGAGATTGCTAGCCGCGGTGGCAAAGCTGCTCATGAGAAGGGTACCGCACACGAGTGGTCCAGTGATGAGGCGCGTGTAGCTGGCAAAAAGGGCGGGGAAGCCCGCGCTAAGATACACAAATAGCCTTTTAATAGTCTATTTAATAAGAGCCTCTCGACGGATGATTATCTGTCGGGGGGCCTTTTTAGTACCATGGTACGAGTTGACTGAAACTATCACACTGGAATTTGCGCGAAAGGGACTTGATGAAGATAAAAAATGCTCTGATGTATCCGAGAAGTTTTGCTCTTGGACTGCTGGTATTGGTGCTTGCGATCGGGACCATGGGTTGCCCGGTTGCCACGACTACCACCAACAGTGACACGGCTGGATCCACAGAAGAGGTGGACGAAGAGTCAGAAACCGCCACTGAAGCGGACGATGGTCTCAGCGAGGAATGCCGTAAGCTCAGTCCCCCCCAAGCTAATGCGGCTGCAAGCGCAGGACGCAAGGTTGCAGTGATTCAGACCTCAAAAGGGACGATAAAATTTGAGTTCCACCCGGATGAGGCGCCACTCCATGTTGCCAACTTCATTCAGCTGACTGAGTGCGGCCT
>JAUVYG010000022.1 GCA_030603185.1 Actinomycetota bacterium
ACAACACAGCAGACGTCCGCACATCCCTGAAATCTTTCCCGGATTGAGTGGAAGGTCCTGGTCTTTGGCCATACGTACTGATATCGGTGGGAAATCTGTCAGATAGCGCGCGCAGCACAGCTGCTGCCCGCAAGTCCCGCAGCCATCCACGCAACGGGCAGCGTCCCTTACGCCGATCTGACGCATGTCGACCCTGACCTTGAGATCACCACTGAGGTCCTTAACAAGATCGCGAAAATCGACCCTGTCCTCGGAGTTGAAGAAATACGTTAGCTTGCGCCCATCGTACGAATACTCGGCAGAGATCACCTTCATGGGTATCCTGCGCTTAGAGATCAGACCTTTGGCCTTACTCAGCGCCTCTGGAGCAAGCTGAGCAAACTCTTCAGCCTTTTCAATCTCGCTCTTGGTCGCACGATGCAGAACAGGCTTTAGCGGAGCTCTTAGGTCTGCCTCGGCCACCTCTTTGGGAACCTCTAGTACGGTTCCCATATCTGTACCGTTTTCAGTCTTCACAATAACCTTGTCATCAATGGCAAGGTCGAGATCACCAGAGTTGAAGTGGTACAACTTCCCCGGGCGCGAGAAGACCACACCGACTACGATCGGCATTCGTCACCTCCGCAAATGAGAGAGTCTCAAAAAGAGAGACTCGAAGATTTCAGTTTCTCGAACATTATATCCCAAGATACCCGAGGCCTCTGCGACTGCCATGAGGGCACCTGCCGAATCAGCAGAGTTTAAGGCCGCGCCCTTAACCAGGCCGGCAACGTCCTGATTTCGCAGAGTGGATACATCCGCGGACTCTGCGAAAACCGCCATATCCCGATACCAGGAGCCCACGAGGTCGCAGATCTCAACCGCGGCTTCAGATGACGCACGGTCCTTGGCGCGACTACTGTTCTCTTTGATCTGTGTCTTAAGCCCTGATCCGCGGGCTCCCTTTAGAAATTCTTCGGCCTCGGCGGCCTGGTCTAGCACCTCGGACTCAGCTTTGGAGGCACGGTCAGAAATATACTCTGTGGACAACTCTACTAGTCTGTCTCGGGCAGCGGAAGATGAACCCAGGCTGGCTAACTGAGAGAAGAAGGTCTCGCGCCAATCTTTGGCCTCGTCATCTCTGAACAGCGCGAGAGCCCGGTCGGCATGACCGGCAGCGGTGGGAGCCCACTTCTTTGCTTCTGCGGGACTTGCACCCTCGCTCTCAAGAATCTCCTCAATGGTCTTGTCGGGCAATAGATTCATACGAAGAAGTTGGCAGCGTGACCGGACCGTGGCCGGAAGCGCTCCGTCCACCTCGACCAACAAGAAGAAGACTACATTGGGCGGGGGTTCTTCCAAAGACTTCAGTAGCGCGTTAGCCGCTGCTGAACCCATGGATTCAGCGGGGTCGATGATGACAACGCGCCAGGTGTTGCGCCCGGGATCGATGGACAACCACCTTTGGGTCTCGCGAATCTGCTCAATCCGTATCTGCCGACCCGACGGCTCGATTGTCAGAATGTTGCGATGACTGCCACTGACCGCCTCTTTACATTCCCGGCAGTCACCACAGCCGGCGTTCTGGCAAGCAAGCGCTGCGGCTACAGTCTTGGCGACACGGCGCTTTCCAACACCGGATGGCCCGAGAAGCATGTAGGCGTGGGAAAGCCGGTTCGAGTCGACCAAGGTCTGAAGACATCCTAGAACCTGAGACTGGCCCTTAACGCCATCCCAGATGCTCAAGATTTATACCCACGCTCTAGCAGTAGTCCAAGTGTGACGGCGTATATCTCCTGAGAGATATCTTCGATGGGCTCATCTCCATCAAGAGACACGAATCGTTCGCGGAACATACCGCTAAGCCCACGATAGGCATCGAGAACCCGGCGGTGGAAGGACAGCTTCTCTTCTTCGATGCGGTCCCCTCCCCCTTTTCGGGCTCGATTGATGCTGGTCTCAAGATCACTGTCCAGAAAGAACGTAATGTCAGGATACAAATCCTTGGCGGATAGGCTATGCAGGGAGAGGACGAATTCGAATCCTAACTCGCGTCCCCCGCCCTGATAGGCAAGGGTGGAGTCGACGAAGCGGTCGGTGATCACAATTTTCCCGGCCTGGAGCGCGGGCAGGATCACCTCGCGTACGTGTTCGGATCGTGCTGCTGCGTAGAGCAGCGCTTCTGTTTCTGGCTTCATCTGAGGTCTGGTCCACACTGAGGCTGTCGAGAACTCGGCCCAACCCGCGGTGCTCGATCCACCTTTGGCCGTTGGCTCGATGGTGACTCCGCCCGACGAAGTGGTGTGAGTATTCCTTTGGGGGGCTCTAAGAAGAAGATCACGAATCTCTTCGGCGATCTGGGTCCCGCCAGGTTCGAGTGTGAGCAGTACCTCGTACCCGTCTTCGTCCCGCAACTTCTCGGCTAGAAGTGCTGCTTGGGTGGATTTTCCGCAACCCTCGATTCCCTCGAGCGAAATGAATACACCGGGGTAGGTGGATTCTTCAAGCTTTTCGAGCTCAGCTTGTAGGCTGGTCTCTAGGAAGATGTCAGCGTTCACTCACTGTCTTCCGTCGCGTCCGGATCTTCTTCAATCGGCTCAAGTTCGTCGGTCACCGGCTCGGGGGTTTTCAGCACTTCAAGACCGGAATCCGGAGAGTAGATCGCGATCACATCACCACTCTTGTCTTCGTATTGAACCCTGGTTTCACTGACATCGATATTTGTGTTCTCGACTTTTCCCTGCCATACCTCACCAGTGTCCTCCATGAACAAGACCTGCTTCTCGGTGGAGAATAGGTCCCACTTGTCACGGAAAGTAAATATCAGAGTGGCTGGCTCATTGAAGAACAACGATGAGCCAGTGACCAGGGCGTGTTCCCCGAAGTCCTCGATAGCTACTTGGCTCAAAGGTCGATTGTCCCCGCAGCCCACGGCCAGAGTAGGCAGGATAAGAATCGCTACGATGGCGAGTACGGACCTAAATGTCACAGAATCCCCTTTTAGTTATCTAGTGTTCGCAATATTTTAACCCAGAACCGAGCGAACAGCCTTCACTATGCCGACAGGGGTCGAGGCCACAGGAATCCCTTTCGATTCAAGGACAGCCTTCTTGCTGGCTGCCGTACCTTTGCCCTGGGAAACGATGGCGCCAGCGTGGCCCATCTTCTTTCCGGGAGGCGCCGAGAATCCAGCGATATATGCGACCAATGGTTTTGAGAGATTCTCGGCGGCGAACTCCGCGGCCTTCTCTTCCTCGTCCCCACCGATCTCTCCGATCATGATCACGGCTTTGGTGTCGTCATCAGACTCGAACGCCGCAAGGGCCTCGATAAACGTTGTGCCGGGGATCGGGTCGCCCCCGATTCCGATGCAAGTAGACTGACCGATCCCCTCGAGCGTCAGGTCGTTCACTATCTCGTAGGTCAAAGTCCCGCTTCTGGACACTACACCGACCGGACCAGGGGTGAAAATGGATTCAGGCATGATCCCAATGTTGACTTTTGCTTTGGGGCACACAATCCCCGGGCAGTTCGGGCCGACCAGACTCACCTTCTTTTGATGGATCAGCCGACGAGCGATCATCATGTCCTTGACCGGAACGCCCTCAGTCACGCACACAACTGTTTGCAGGCTATCGGATGCCTCAAGAATCGCGTCATAAGCAAAGGGAGCTGGGACGAATATCACACTGGCGCTGGCTCCGGTCTTTCTGACAGCCTCTTCGACGGTATCAAAGACCGGAAGTCCAACCTCTTCTGTGCCACCCTTACCGGGAGTCACACCACCAACCACCTGGGTGCCACATGCGATCATCCTCTGAGCATGAAAAGAACCTTCATGTCCCGTGAGGCCCTGTACGATAACTTTGGTCGACGCATCCACGAGTACGCTCATTTTGAGCCACCTGTCTCGCTGACCGCTACGACGCGCTTTGCCGCCTCTTCCAGGGTCGGCCTGGTCTCAACCGGAAGCGCATTCGCCATTTTCAATCCCTCTTCGGCCCCATTGCCAGCCAACCGCACCACAACCGGAACCGGCAGGGTTCCGTTGTGCTCATCGACCACATTGGAGATTCCTTGCGCCACTTCTTCGCACCGAGTGATTCCGCCGAATATATTGATAAGTACAGCCTTTACGCCGGGTTCCCCCAGAACGATCCGAAGGCCTCCTGATACCTGCGCGGCAGAGGCCCCTCCCCCGACGTCCAGGAAGTTGGCCGGATCGCCGCCTGCATCAGACACCAGGTCCAGAGTGGCCATGACCAGCCCGGCACCGTTTCCGATGACACCGATATCACCTTCGAGATGAACATAATTAAGGCCCAGCTCGCCTGCGGCTAACTCGGCCTGGGGGATCTTAAGTTCTTCCTCGAAAGCCTCAAGACCGTGCTGCCGATACCTTGAGTTGTCATCGATGGTCAGCTTCGCATCCAGCGCAACGATAGTTCCGGATTCCGTCTTCACTAGAGGATTTATCTCGACCAAAAGGCAGTCACGGGAGACGAACAACTCATACAGTCTGCTGGCGATCTTGAAAACAGCTGAGGTAAGTTCCGCAAGACCGACCGGATCGAGCAGTTGATGTATGTGGTAGGGACGCAACCCGACAAAAGCGTCGAGCTCGACCGACCGGATCATGTCCGGACTCGTCAGCGCCAGTAACTCTATGTCCACCCCGCCCTGCTCGCTAAAGACAACACGAGGAACCTTCGCTCCCCTGTCCACCATAATGGCGAGGTAGAACTCCTCCGCGATCTTGACTCCGGACTCGACCAGGACCGAGCCGACCGAAAAGCCCTTTATGTCCGAGCCCAGGATCTCGGAGGCTGCGGACTCCGCCGCCTCGGTAGAGTCGACTATCTTGATCCCGCCAGCCTTCCCTCTGCCGCCAAAGGGAATTTGAGCCTTAATGGCTACGGGAAATCCCAGTGTCGATGCTGCGGTAGCCGCCTCAGTCGGGCTGGTTGAGAGGATTCCTATCGGGATGGGGACTCCGACTTCTCTGAACAACTGTTTTGCCTGGTGCTCAAGTAGGTCCATGGCTGCTACCTAAAATCAGACAAAGCATTCCGGGCGGATACAACATGGCGGGCGAAGCCCATCTCGCTGTGAGAGGCACCCATCGCCAGTCCGATCAGTTGAGACATATGAAGTATTGGAAGGGAGTACTCGCCACCCTTTCGTGCCTTGATCTCAGTCTGGTACGAGTCCAAAGCCACATGACAGAGCGGACATGGAGTGACCATTGCGTCAGCGTCCGCGGCTATTGCGTACTCAAGTCTTTCACCAGCCATGGACAACGCGCTGGACTCTTTCGAGAACAGAACGTGGAATCCACAGCACTTGTTGTATCCCTCGTACTCGACGGTCTGGGCACCCAGCGCCTCCATCAAGTCATGCAAGGAGCGAGGAGCCTCAGGCGATTCTTTTCCAAGAGCATAAGACGGACGCAAGATATGGCAGCCATAGAAGGGTGCCAGCTTTAATCCCTCGAGGGGTTTTTTCACAACCTCTCGTACGTGATCCAGGCCGACATCGTCCATGATCGCCCACAGCATATGCGTGACCTCAAGGTTTCCGGAATAGCTGAGCCCTGAACCTTCAAGCATCTTGTTGGCCTCGGCCAAGATCGCGGGATCCGACTTCATGGCCTCGTTGCTCTTTCTCAGATTGACGAGACAGGTGTTGCAGACCGTCAGGAGGTCCATGCTCTTCTCTTCGCATAACGCGAACACCCGAGCATGCATTCCAAGAGTAAAACTGTGTCCGAACTCTCCGAAGGTACCGCCACCGCAGCAGCTCCAAGGGATGTCCACCAGTTCAATCCCCAGCTTAGGAGCGATCCATCGGGTGGCATCGTCCAGCTCTCGGCCGATAGTCTCGGCCGTGCAACCTGGGTAGTAGGCGTACTGCTTACTCATGCTCACCACCGTCGCCCTGAGCTTCGCGATTGTCGTATACCGTTCTGACCTCTTTGATGCGAGGTATCACGTCCATGAACGGACTGGGCAGTTTTCCTCTAGCAAGAAGACGCATTCCGAGCGGGAAGTAACCGAGCACTCCGATCCCTTTGGCCCTGATCGGGAGGGTGCCCTCGTTGATCTTTCCCCACCGGCGAACAGTGTCGTAAAATGTCAGAGACCTTCTAGCGCCGATGTCATGCGGGACACCAGCGGTAAAACCGAGCCCCTTAAGCATGGATATCGCCTCTGCTGGCCGCACGTCCTTCGGACACACCTCGGTACACATGTTGCAGTAGCAGCACCAGTACAGACCCTTGGGCTTGATCTCACCAAGTCCACGCTCGGCTCCCAGAGCATCTCGTGGGTCAGCGGCGAACCTGCATGCCTTCGCGAGAGCTGCAGGACCCTGGAAGTTCTTTTCAACCTCGGCGGTGTTGCATGACGAAGTACACGACGCGCACAAGATGCAATCACCCAGGCGCTTGATCTTATCCACCTCTTGGATGCTCATCAGGGACTCGGAAGTAGGAACGTCAGGAAGAGTGCTTTTGGGTTCAAGCCACGGCTTTACCTTGTTGTGGGTATCCCAGAATGGCTCCAGGTCTACGACTAAGTCCTTGATCGCCGGATAGACCCCCAGGGGCTCGAGAATGATCGGTCCCTTGCCGACCACATCGGCCACCCTGGTCTGGCATGCAAGTTTGGCGTAGCCATTGACCCTCATGGCGCATGATCCACAGATACCACTACGGCAAGCACTGCGGAAGGCAAGCGATCCGTCACGGTTGTCTCGGATCTCACGCAACAAGTCCAGGAGTACGGTGTGTTCGCCGTACTCGAGCTGGAAGGTGTCAAACCGTGGAAACTCGTCCACATCGGGTTCCATCCGGAATATCTCGAGTTCGGCCTTTTTGTCGAGCACCTAATACACCCGTTTTTTCGGCTGATGCTTAGTGATCGAGACGTCCGAGGTCGAATAGACCGGACCGTCCTCGCCCTTGGTGGCAATGGTGTGCTTCAGCCAATCGGCATCATTACGTTCTGGAAAATCATTTCTAAAATGGGCGCCCCTGCTCTCTTCTCGGGACCTCGCCCCTTCGGCGATGACCTCTGCCAAAAGAAGAGAGTGCTTAAACTCGAGCGCGCCCTGAAGCTCAAAATTGAATTTGCGGGTCTTATCCGAGACTGTCAAATTCTCGGCCCGCTTCTTGATCACGTCCAGCTGGTCTATGGCCTTATCCAACCCATCCTTGTGCCTGTAGACTCCGGCACCGTTCATCATCGCCACTTCCATCTCTTTGCGGACCGGCGAGAACGACTCACCACTATCAGCTGCTAGCAGTGCCGAGAGCTTGTTTTCGTGCTCTTGAACAACGGAGTCTGGGATAGGCGCCGGACGGGGGCGGCCCTTGACGTAGGCGGCAGCTGCTGCCCCCGCCCGGCGCCCGAACACGACGGTGTCGAGAAGCGAGTTGCCGCCTAGACGATTGGCGCCGTGAACGCTCACACAGGCACATTCACCTGCGGCGTAAAGACCGCCGACCTCTGTGGCACCATGCACATCGGTGCCAATACCACCCATTGAATAGTGCTGACCGGGCTGAACCGGAATCGGTTCGGTGACAGGGTCAACACCTAGATATGTGCGAGCCAGTTCAGCGATCTGAGGCAACCGATCCCCGATCAGGTCGGCCCCGATCCCCGTCAAGTCGAGATGCAGATAACCGTCGCCGATACCTCTGCCTTCCTGTATTTCGGTTTCCATGGAGCGAGAGACCACGTCGCGCGGAGCGAGCTCCATCTTGCTGGGTGCGTACTTCTCCATGAATCGCTCCCCTTCTGAGTTGAAGAGAAGACCTCCCTCGCCTCTTGCTCCCTCTGAGATAAGAATGTTCGACCCGTAAAGTGTCGTTGGATGGAACTGGACGAATTCCATGTCCTTGAGGGCGGCTCCGGCGTGATACGCAAGGCTCATTCCCTCGCCGGTATTGATGAGCGCGTTTGTCGATCGCGAGAAGACTCGCCCGTAGCCCCCCGTGCAGACGATCACAGCGTTCGCGGCAATGGTCTCTACCTTTCCGGTGTGAGTATCGAGAGCGACGATGCCTCGCACCTCGCCACCGTCGCTAAGGATCTCAAGTACGAACCACTCGTTATGGACTTTTACATTGTGTCGAAGGGCCTGCTCGTAGAGTGTGTGCTGCAGAATGTGTCCGGTTTTGTCTGCTGCATAGCAGGTACGCGGGAAGTCCTGCCCACCGAAAGGTCTTTGAGCTATCCGGCCGGCCTCGGTTCGCGAGAACAGAGCGCCCATCTGATCCATCTCGTAGACGGCTCGGGGAGCCTCATCGCACAAGATCTCAACCGCATCCTGGTCCGCCAGGTAGTCGCTTCCCTTTACGGTGTCATAGATATGATCTTCGGTGTTGTCTTCCTCGCTTATGGCAGCATTGATCCCACCTTGTGCAGCGACCGAGTGTGACCTCATCGGATAGACCTTGGTGACTACCCCGACTTTGGCTTGCTGTCCCACCTCGAGCGCAGCTCTAAGACCGGCGAGACCCCCGCCGATGATAAGCACGTCGTAGCTGAGCATCTATTCGTTACCTCTGCCGGTATAGGTGCGTTTGAGGCTTTGAAGAAGGACCCGTCCGGGTCCGGTAAGTTGTGTCATGAAGAAGCCTTCACCGCCGAAGAACAGCTTGAGAAAGCTGCCGACTCCTTTGATGCTGTAGTCGATGGAGTCGGCGAAAGCGGCCAGATTACCGGAGCTCACAGTCAACTGCTCACCCGGCTCGAGCTCGCGCTCGATGAAGTCGCCGCTTCCGTGAAGTAGGCATTTTCCATCCCCACTTACTCTCTGAAGAAATAGTCCGGCGCCGCCGAAAAACGCGGCGCCCGCCCTTCTAGCTACGGTCACGGTGATATCAACGTCAGGCCCCCAGGCCGCCAAGAATGAGCCGCGAGTCGTGACCACAGCACCTGAAGTCAGATCCCATTCAGTGATGTGCCCTGGACTGTTGGCGGCGAGAACAGCATAGTCCCCCTCTTTGGATGAGGTCACTTGGGTCAGAGATACGCCCTCACCCGAGACTGAACGTCGAACAGCCCCGCCGATGCCACCGGGCACCCGCAGACGCCACTCGACTCCCTCGGAATATGAGACGAGAGACCCCTTGCTGGCCCAGACCCATTGGCCTGAGCTTAAGGACAACCTAGCGCTTTGTGCTATTTCACCGGATATTGTGTATTCCACAGACCAACCATAACCCATTACCCTAGGTCGGCGGAACCTTCAAAACTGCCCGATAAAGCGGCTAGCATTGCGTTCATACCCTCGAGGGCAGCCTCAATATTTGCGTCCACGACTTTCTTGGGTACTCTTTGCCCAATGACCTTGCGAATACACGCCTCATCCGTAAGTCCGAGGAGGACAGCAGAAGCTCCTAGGGCCACGACATTCGCCGCCATTTCGACGCCTGCGAGCTCCTTGGCTATCCTCGTAAAATCAACCGGGAGGATCGTTCTGCCCGGAAGTGCCTGTGGTGTCTTTACCTTAGCCGGATCGTACAGCACATAACCCATAGGTCCAGCTGAAGCGATGTACTTGTCGGCAGCCTGCTGGCTGAGTAGGACCATCAGATCTGCGGTGGTCACTTCGGGATAGAAGATAGGGGCCTTAGACATAAGGACCTCACACCTGCTAGCGCCTCCCCTGGCTTCCGGACCATACACTTGACCCTGCACTACGTTGAATCCCGCAGCCATGGCGACCTCAGCGAGCATGACCCCAGCTGTGATGACTCCCTGTCCGCCTGTACCACCTATACGAATACCTATGCGGTCACCATGCACTGTGGCCGATTCAGAGTACTCCTGCACCGCTGGAGCGGCCACATCTTGAGTGGTCTGGCCAAAGATCGAGGCGCCCCCTTGTTCTGCCATTGATGGCTCGCGTATCTGTTCCTCGTAGAGAGTCGTGTACTCGGGCCGCTTCTCCATGAAGTGGACTCCGGTGACGATCCGTCCTCCGATCTCATGGGGCTTCAGCAGCTTTGCCTTGGCGAATGAGATGGTGGCCTCTTTCTGCGCTCGCAGCATGTCCCCTGGAGTCTTCAGAGAGTTCTTCCGGCCGAAACAGGTCGGACAATGGGTCACTGCCTCAACGAACGAGAAGCCCTCCCACTCAATGGCCTTCTGAATAGTGCTTGTGAGTTGGGTCGGATATGCAACCGCTCCGCGGGCTGTGAAGCTGGCTCCGGCAGCACTAACGAGATCGATAAGATCGAAGCCGGTCTCGATGTTCCCTTTCACCGATGTCGTACTCTTGGCGCCGACCGGAGTGGTCGGCGAGTATTGACCGCCTGTCATCCCGTAGGTCGAGTTGTTGGCGACAAGGGCGGTCACACCGATGTTACGCCTAGCGGCATGGATCAGATGATTGCCACCTATGGCTGAGGCGTCACCGTCTCCCATGATCACAACAACGTGTAGATCAGGATTGGCCATCTTGATGCCCGTTGCGAATGCGAGAGCACGACCGTGGGTTGTATGAACGGACGAGAAATTCATGTACCCCGACATACGACCGGAACAACCGATGCCGGAGACGATGACTACCTTGTCCGGGTCTATCCCCGACTCGTGGATTGCTGACACCAGCGATCGCATCACGATGCCAAGGCCACAGCCCGGACACCAGATAGTGGGAAGACTCTCTTGGCGATAATACTTGAGTAGATCACTGGTACTTGGTTGGCGACTCATGCTGCACCTCCCTTTGCTCGAAGCACATCTCGAAGCGATGAGATGATCTCACCTGGAGCAATAAGAGTTCCATCGATGCGATTCATCGAAACTACGTTGGCGCGGCCCTCAATGGCCGCGCGTGTCTCCCAGGCGATCTGTTTTATGTTCATCTCGGGTACGACGATCGAGTGGACCTGGTCGGCTACCTCGCGCATCTGGAGGGTCGGGAATGGCCAGATAGTGATAGGTCGGACCATCCCGACTTTGTGACCTCTTTCTCGCGCCCACATCACTGCCTCATACGCGCTGCGTGCGACAGACCCATAGGCGAAGATGGCCACCTCGGCATCGTCCATCGCAGTCATCTCAACACGGGTGATCTCTTCGCGGTAGTCGTATATCTTGCTGCGAAGTCTTCTGCCGGTATCCTCGATCGTTCTCTTGTCACCGGTCTTAGGGGATCCGGACATATCGTGAACAAGTCCGGTGACTCTATATCTATACTCGGTTCCGATGGGAGCAAGAGGGACCACTGTGCGCTCAGTGGACGCGAATGGGCGGTAGTCCTCGGGTGACATCCATGGTTGCGGCCTCTCAATAACCTTGGCCTTCAGTAGTTGATCCAGTCTGATGTTCTCGCGCATGTGACCTATGAGGGCATCGGACAGGATTATCACCGGAGTCCTGTATCTCTCAGACAAGTTGAATGCCTCGACCGTCAGGGTGAAACACTCAGCAACCGTCGATGGTACAAGCGCAATGATCGAGTGTTCCCCATGGGTTCCCCATCTGGCCTGCATCATATCCCCCTGAGCGGGATCGGTCGGTAGCCCTGTGGACGGGCCCCCTCTCTGGACATTCACTAGCACCAGCGGTATCTCTGCCATGGCAGCGTACCCAAGGTTCTCCTGCATCAAAGAGAAGCCCGGACCGCTGGTAGCGGTCATGGACTTCTGACCCGTAAGCGAGGCGCCGATGACCGCAGCGATACTGGATATCTCGTCTTCCATCTGGACATAGCTACCGCCGATGTGCGGTAGAAGACGGGACATCTCTTCAGCGATCTCGGTGGAGGGAGTGATCGGATACCCTCCATAGAACCGACAGCCCGCGTGAATGGCTCCGAGGGCTATCGCCTCATTACCTTGGACTAGACGGGGAATGCTTTTCTCACTCATTCTGGCCCACCTCTATCGCAAGATCCGGGCAGAGTTGATCACAAATATGACAACCGATGCATGAATCAATATCTGAGACTACGGCTTTTCCCTCGGAGTTCGAGGTGAATACCTCCTTGGGGCAGTTCTCGATGCATAGGCGACATGCCTTACACCAGGACAAGTCCACTTGAACCTGCCATTTGGGCGACGTCTTGGCATCCATATACGGATCCTTCCTCGGCCCCTCTACTATCGTAATACCTGAGTGAGGGGGGCGCAGGCCGTATCGCCTACTCCGCTTTACTTAGTATAATTATCGTCAACAGAAGAGCTTTCGATTAGAATCGCCTCTACAGGGAATCTTTTTTGGTACCCGTCCCGTCTATTACAGCCATCTACTCCGCTCGGGGGATTCAATATGCCGAAAATACACTTACTCGACGTCACAAACCGCGATGGCGTCCAAACCGCTCGAATCGGAATGTCAAAATTCCAGAAGACCATGCTTCACCATTACCTTGGAAAGATCGGTGTTTACCAATCTGAAATGGGTTTCCCCTTCCTCGACCATGAAGAAGGTTACGTTCGAGCGAACATTGCTCTCAGAGAAAAGGGAGCTTTTGGAAACCTAAAACTCAGCGGGTGGTGCCGCGCGGTCAAGCGCGATGTTGAAGCCTCTCTTCCACTGGGAGTCCGCGATTTCAACCTTTCCATCTCGACCTCGGATCAAATGATCGTCCACAAATTCCAGGGCAAATTGGATCGCAAAAAGATCCTTGAAGAGATGAGGGTCGCGGTAAAATGCGCTCTGGATGGTGGTGCCACATCAGTCGGCGTAAACGCTGAAGATGCGTCGCGTACTGACCTCGAGTACCTGAAGGAGTTCGGCATCGCGGCAAGAGAGGCAGGGGCTCACCGAGTCCGCTACTGCGACACCATCGGGCATGACTCGCCGGTAACGATCTACCGTCGCATCAAAGAGTGGGGCCAGGCAGTTGGCCTTCCCATCGAGCTTCACTGTCACAACGATCTAGGTATGGCCGTCGCCAATTCGCTTTCCGGCGCGAGAGCAGCAAACGACGCAGGCGTTGACGCCTACATCAATGTCACTGTGAACGGGATCGGCGAGCGCGCCGGCCAAGCTGACCTTCTAACCACTGCCCTAGCTTTGAAGTACGCGGCCAGCAGCGATGCATATACTCTTGGCGACGATCTAGATCTTTCGATCGGATACATCATGGGCGCGTACGTCTCTTACGCTTTTGATATCCCCATTCCAATGAATCAGCCGGGACTCGGATCAAACGCTTTCGCCCACGAGTCCGGGATACATGCCGACGGCGCACTCAAGGACCATGCCAACTATGAGTTGTACGACCTAGCCGAGATCGGCCGTGACAAAGAAGAGCGCCAGGCAACAGGTCGAGTTATCACCACCGGCGAATACGGCGGCATGGCAGGGTTCAAGTACGTATGCGGGGAGCTAGGAATCACTCTTCCCGATGGTGACGAGGCAAGGCTAATGTCTCTCGCACAGTATGTGAACCTTCACAACCAGAAACCGCTTAAGGACGACGAGATCAGGTTCCTTTGCGCGCATCCAGAGGAAGTAACCCAGCTGGTTAAATTCTCCCCGATATGGTCCCCAGAGAACGCTCCAGCTCTCTCACCTGAAAGAGCGAGTTCTTGATGGCGAGAACAAAGATAACCGTAGTCGGTGCTGGTAATGTCGGCGCTACGTGCGCACAAAGACTCGCTGAACGTGACTACGCAGACGTAGCGATCGTTGACGTTGTCGAAGGCCTGGCGGCAGGCAAGGGACTCGATCTTCTGGAGTCCGGACCGGTAGAGTCTTATGACACTCATGTCACCGGTTCAACGGATTACGGAATCATGGATGGTTCCGACATCGTAGTAGTCACAGCTGGAGCAGCCCGCAAACCCGGCATGAGCCGAGACGATCTTCTGGGGATCAACCAAAAGATAGTGGGATCCATCGCTCTTGAGATAAAGAACCGCGCACCCGACTCATTCGTCATCGTCGTCACTAATCCCCTGGATGCTATGGCCTACCTCGTCAAGCATGTAACTGGGTTCCCTGCCAACAGAGTCGTCGGCATGGCCGGCCTTCTCGACAACGCACGCTACCGAAGCTTCATAGCCGAGAAGCTCGGCGTATCCGTCAAGGACGTGGCGTCTACCCTTCTAGGTGGCCACGGCGACACCATGGTGCCTCTCCCCCGCTTGACCACTGTCGGTGGAGTGCCCATCACTGAACTACTTCCTGCGGACGAGATAGAGGCTCTCGTTGATCGAACTCGTAAGGGTGGAGGCGAGATCGTTGCCCTGCTGGGAACCGGTAGCGCGTTTTATGCCCCGTCAGCAGCAGCCGCCGAGATGGTGGATGCTATTGCCCTAGACAAGAAACGTGTGGTTCCCTGCGCCGCATATTTGAACGGGGAATATGGCCACAAAGACATTTACCTTGGAGTCCCAATAATCCTTGGTGGCGACGGAGTCGAGAGAATACTCGAGTGCAAGCTAACCGATGACGAAAAAGCAATGCTTCAGAAAAGCGCAGCCGACGTACACTCACTAATCGAAAAGATGGCGCTCTAACGTCGCTTCTTGGTCGGCTCCCCAACGTCGGTAAAGTATGTTCCTCCACCAACCTCGCTCTGTAATCTCTGATGCAGCAACTCTGGCATAGATATGTGCTCTGAGAGGTGCGGGACTTTGTCTAAGGATTCCGGATTCACTCTGCACCTGATCAGGCCGTCTCCCAGATAGTCATCATCAGTGACCGGACACACGATCTCCCCTGCAGCGACTGCGACTGGTTCAGCCCCAGTGATCTGAGCATCTGACGCCAGAACCGGCACCGCGACCACAGCACTCACAGTCTCACTTATTGATAATGCCAGTTCCCGTATAGCTTCAGCCTCCAGAGCAGAGCTGGGGTTCAGCTGGATAACAACAACATCAGGGGCCAAGCGGGAAAGATTGGATAGAATCGCCTCGTCGGCAACGTCCAAGCCATTGAGCACGGCTATCTTTATGGACTTGACCGTGGCGTGTATTAGCTCTTCGGGCTCATCGATACCGCTTCTTAGGGTGGAGCGACGCTCGAGCTGATAAGGGTGGGTCTTATCGCGCAGGAATACTAGCTCACCCTGGGAATCGACAAGAAATATATGATCCTGTATCCCACCATCAGCCACCGCTTCGGGTATATTTCCGCCGCAGATGGCGATGCGATGTTCTGCAGCGACTCGCTTGATCTCGGCCAGAAAGCTATCCAATATGACCGGCTCAATGCCGACGAACCACTCGGGGTAACAGATCAATTGAATGTCGTTGCGCGAAGCCACCCTAGCCTGGTGCTCTATGCCCTCAAGAAGCTGTTCGTAGGAGTCGCCGAGAGGTTCTGTCGCTAAAGCGAAATTTAAGCCGTCGCCTCTTTCGCTTCCTCGGCTTTGGCTTCTTCCTTGGCTTTCGCCTTTTCCTTTTTGCTTGGGCATTCCATGTTGATGCAAGTCAGCCACGGCCTTTTACCTTTAGCGAACACCATAATCATTGGGGATTCGCATGTTTCACACGCCTGATACTCTTGTTCCCCTTTTTTCTGAGGGATTATCTCACCAAACTGCGGAAGTGGAGCGGACCAGTCACAATCAGGCCAGTTAGAGCAGCCGGCAAACCGCTTTCCAGACTTCCGGGCCTTTTTGACTTTTACGTTGTTGCCGCACTTAGGGCAGGTACCGAGGGTCTCGAGCTCGCTCCAGAACAGTGGTGCGATAGTATCTTTCTGCTCGATCAAAGCCTCCATCACCTGCGAGAGCAGTTTGCGAGAAAGATTGATCACCTCGTCCCTAGTCGCCTTTCCGTTGGCGATGTTATCCATCTGCTCTTCAAGCTCTGAAGTCATCTCAGGGCTGAATATCTTGCCACCGTTGGGACGGATGGCGGTAACGACCGTCTCCCCGAGTAGCGTAGGCTGAAGCGGTGTGCCGTACCCATAGAAACGATCTGTGAGTGTCTTAATGATCTCGTGCCTGGTCGCCTTGGTTCCGAGCCCCAAAGTCTCCATCAACTCGATGAGTCGGCCCGGACCATATCGTCCCGGTGGCTGTGTCTCTTTGTCTTCTAGGACTTTATCGAGGATCTTGAGCTTGTCACCCTCGTTGAGTGCAGGTAGCTCCTCGGACTTACTGCGAGAGAACGGATAGGCAAGCATGAAGCCTTCCTCGACCAGCCTGATGCCTCGCCCGGCATACTCTTCGCCGCCCGTCTCGAGTGTGACCTTCATGCTCTCTTGCACAGCAGCAGGAGAAATTGTCGCAAAGAATCTGCGGACTACGAGGTCATAGATCTTATACTCGCGATCACCAAGCAAGGCGGCGGTAGCGGCGGTAGTCGGGTAAATCGGGGGGTGATCAGTGGTCTGCTTCTTTCCACGAGTCGGCTTGATCTCTGGAAGAGACAACACATACTCGCGGAGAGGCGCATACGCGCCAACACCGACAGCGTCCACGATCTCGCCTAGATCAATGGTGTCAGGGTAGACGGTATTGTCAGTCCTCGGGTAGCTAATGAAACCACTTGTATACAGATGCTCAGCCACATTCATAGCCGCTGATGGGCTGAAACCCAAAGAGGCTGCTGCAGTCAGGAATGTGGTGGTGTGGAAAGGTGGTGGCGGCTGTACCTTCTTAGAGGTCAGCTTGATCCCAGTCACCGTGGCCTCATCACTGGCTGACTCATGCGCCTTTTCCGCGCCGGTCACCTCACTGAAGCGACCGGTCGTATGCTCTGCGATGAACTGCTCGGACCCCTTGGCCACAGTCAGCTTGACCTGCCAGTAAGGTACTGGATCAAATGCCCGGCGCTCCTCTTCCCGGTCAACGATTATTGACAGTGTCGGACTCTGGACCCGTCCGATGGAGAGGAAGCGACGACCGCGTCTGCCGGAAACAAGGGAAACGAACCTTGTTAGGGCAGCACCCCAAATCAAGTCGATATCCTGGCGCGTCTCTGCAGCTGCCGCCAGGTTCCAGTCGATCTCGACTGTGTTGGCGAATGCCTTCGTAATGTCACTCTTTGTGAGGGCTGAATACCTTGCTCGTGAAATGGGTCGCTTACCGACCGCGTCTAGTATCTCTTCCTTGGTGAAGTCATATCGAGCTTTGCCCTTGCTGAGTGCACCAGCGACAACCTGGAGAGCTTCTACTCCGATGAGCTCACCCTCGCGGTCAAAGTCAGTGGCGATCACATATTCATCAGCATCTTTGGCGAGCTTTTTAACAGTAGTGATGGTTCCTGACTCGGCAGGCACCTTTGTGAGTGGAGCATCGATCAGCGGAACCAATCCATCCCATTCCCAGTTGGAATGGCCTTCTGCGAAATCAACACCAAGAATATGACCCCGGAGGCCGACCGCGGTGGTCTCTACCCCATCGTCCGTCGTGAACAGGTACCACTTCTGGCGCCCTTTACTCTCTTCTTTAACGCTACCTTGGGCCAAGAACCCAGCGATGCGTTTAGCTGCGTTGTCTTTCTCGGAAATGATCAGCCTCAAACGGATATTCCTTGCTCTCTAGATGCTTCTGATGCCGGGGCCGGCGAAATTGTTCTCATCAAATCCAGGAGTTTAGTGGCAGTCTTTGGTAAAAGTCAAACCGCCCGTTTTGGGTTTGAACAAAATACGTTGTGCTTCAATTGCCGGTTTCAGGCCTCAAAAGCGGAGGCTGCTGCCCCCACAATACCGGCCTTATTGCCCAGCTGTGCGGCCACGATCGTCGTCGCCTCAATGTTGGCACTCAATGCTCTCGCTCGAGCCTCTTCTATAGCAGGTCCCAAGATAATGTCACCCGCGCGCTCAGCGACTCCACCTCCGACTACGACTACGGAAGGGTTGAATATGTTGACCAGACTTGCGATCCCGGCTCCAAGAGCCTCCCCCGCCTCTCTATACACCCTGAGGGCCAGTGAGTCGCCCGCTAAGGCCGCGTCAGTGATCATCGGGGGTGTGAGTGCTGCGGCAACCCCACCGGACGCCTCCCACATAACTGACGTCGACGCTGAAGCAATGGGTGTTCCGTCCAGCTCGGCCAGATACGCCTGGGCCCTTTTGAGGATCGCGGGGCCAGCGACCAGGGATTCTATGCAGCCATGATTTCCGCAGACGCAAACCGGCCCCTCAAGGTCGATGACCATGTGACCTATCTCGCCTGCGGCACCTGTCTCTCCGTGCAAGAGCTTTCCGTCGACCAGGATCCCGCCTCCGAGTCCTGTGCCCACAGTCAGCATCACAACGTTGCTGTGCCCCGCTGCTGCTCCATATCTTGCCTCACCGAGGGCGGCCAAGTTCGCGTCATTGTCCATTTCGACCGGCTTACCGCTGGAATCCTGTATAAGCCTTCGAATCGGGAAATCCACTATCCCCGGAAGGTTCGGCAGAAATCGGACGAGGTCGGCTTTACGGTCTATTAGCCCAGGAACGCCAAGTCCAACACCGGTAACTGCGTCACCAAGAAGATCGATCCGTGCCTCAGAACAAACTGAGTTCATAACGATCTCGATTGCAGAAACTACGGCGTCGGCTCCCTCCTTTGGGGTGGGAACTGTGGCTTCGGAAACGATCTCGCCGGAATCATTGACCAGACCAGCGGCTATCTTGGTGCCGCCCACATCGATGCCGATCGCAAGTGCCATCAAACCTCCAAAGAGTTATTAATCGAGTTATCTGCGTATTCTAACCTTGGTTACTCGTTGACACTACAGTGGTCAGGAAGTAGATTGTTTTAGGCGTTTTGCAGGTGGTTCGGGCCATTAGCTCAGTTGGTAGAGCACCGGACTTTTAATCCGGGTTGCCGTAGGTTCGATCCCTACATGGCCCACCGTACGGCCCTATCGTCTAGGTTGGTCTAGGATATCACCCTTTCAAGGTGGAGACACGGGTTCAAATCCCGTTGGGGCTACCAACAGATTCGCGGATGAATCATCCGCGATGATGTGGAACAATGAATAGCGAATGAGGGCGTTTAGCTCAGCGGGAGAGCACCTGGTTTACACCCAGGGGGTCGCTGGTTCAATCCCAGCAACGCCCACCAAGATGCGCTCAACCTGACCTAGGTTGAAATATGCCACTATGGTGCAGTGAGCACTAGAACCGTTCTTATTGTTTTGACTGCCGTCGTGGTGATCGCTGCAGCAGTTCTACTCTTGCTGCCCCCACAAGCCGAAGAAGAGCGACGTGACTTTACCCCACCTCCCAACCAAGACCAACAGGACGGCGTTAGCTCTCAAGCCAGAGACTGGTTATTCGACAGCGACGGATGTGACGGGGAGGGTCCGGTCGAACTCACGAACATCCCCATGAAGCTTGAGGACTTCTCCTCTTTGATCCCGTACGGACTCATGACCGGAAGCCACGTCACCCCCATTGACCATCAGTACTTCTCTCCCAGCGACTACAACTCGCCCAGAGACGCGTACGAGGTGACAGCAGTGGCGGATGGGACCATCCTCGAGATACAACATCGCACCGGTCCTCCGCAGGACGGGAGGATCCTCAGTGAGTACAGGATCGTATTCGAGCATACGTGCACTTTCATCACCTACATGGATCTTGTGACCTCATTGGATGACGAGATCAACCTGATCGTAGGGGACGACATTGCGAGCAGGGGCCATTGGTCAGGTCGGATACCAGTGAAATCGGGACAGCGGATCGGACGGATAGGCGGCCAGACCCTGGACTTCGGTGTCTATAACAAAGATGTGACTTTGGGATTTGTGAATCCTGAAAGCTATGACTCTGAACCATGGAAGATCCATACCGATGAATCGATTCAATACTTCAGTGACGACCTACAGGCCATCCTGGTCCAGAAGAACCTCCGCAAAGTCGAACCCATCGACGGCCGCATCGATTACGACATTGATGGGAAATTGATCGGCAATTGGTTCAAGGAAGGCACTGGGGGTTACGGTGGCACCAACCGGGACAAATACTGGGAGGGTCACCTTTCGATCGTCTACGACCATATCGATCCCGATCAGATCATTGTCTCCATGGGGGACTTCGATGGCGAATCGGTTCAAGGAGCGGTAGGTGCAGGTGGGCTCGACCCGGCTACAGTCAGCATCGCGAACGGTTTAGTCACGTATGAGCTATTTCGCTCCCAACCGTACAACAAGGATGGAGGCGACTGGGACCTGAACACAGTGATACCGAATCCCGGATTAAAAGCTGGACAGGAACTAATCGGCACCATTCTAGTAGAGATGATCGAGGACAGAAGGATCAGGGTCGAGGTCTTCCCCCGTCAGGCTGCAGACAAAGTCAACGGATTCACAGACCAGACTTCTCTGCATATCAGATAAGGTCAGCTTCATTCCGGGCTGGTCCCTGAAGGCTACTCGACCACCCTACCCTCACCCGGATTCTCCACGGTCGGAACCTGATCTGTGTGGGAGCCGACGCCAGTGATGCTATCCCCGGGACCGTCATTGATCGATTGATATCCGAATATCCCGAGGGTGATCACGATGATCACAGCGACTACGACTCCTATCCTGACCTCAATACGCTCCCAGCTGGGTACATACCGTTCGTCCAAAGCGCCCTCTTCCGCAGCGTCTCCGCCGACTAGGGCCCCACATGCGGCACATATGGCCTCGTCCGGAAGAAGTGCCTCACCGCAACTGTCACAAAACTCTGGTTCAGGTATTTTCTTTACTACTTCCAGTTTACGGTCTTCCATTAGGCTCTCCTGTGACCAAGGGTATTAGTCTGTCCTGCTTAATAGGTTCCCTACCGAGAATCGGCCAAAACTAACCTGAACCATTGCGGGAAATAAGAGAGGCCCCCGCAGCCAACCGGCTGCGGGGGCCTCCTATTCAAAT
>JAUVYG010000036.1 GCA_030603185.1 Actinomycetota bacterium
CTTTTCGCCCACAAGTTCGGAGCCTCTGTTGTCTACTCCGAGATGATAAGCGCCCTTGGCATTCGCTATGGCAGCGGTCGAACGGATGAGATGATGCGGATTCATCCGGAAGAAGGACCCGTTTGCATTCAGATATTCGGAGCGGACGTGGAGGCAATGGGGGAGGCAGCCAAAAGGGCTGAGGCCCATGGGGCAGCCTACATCGATATCAATATGGCGTGCCCTGTTCCCAAGGTTACGAAAGGTGGGGCCGGGTCCGCACACCTAAAGGATCCGGATTTGGCCGTCAAGATATTACACGCGGTTATAGAGGCGGCCAACATTCCGGTGACAGTGAAGCTTCGAAGCTCTGTCGGGGCGGCTGACCGTTTGGGTCTAGAGCTTGGAATGCGGCTGGCCGGCGAAGGAGTATCCGCCCTTGCTCTGCATCCACGCACAGTTAAGAGCAGATACTCGGGACAGGCCGACTGGTCACTTTTGAAGGAGCTGGTCGAGTCAGTGGACGTACCGGTCTGGGGCAGCGGTGACTTGTTCACGGCAGAGGCCGGAATGAAGATGCTAAAAGAGACCGGCTGCGCTGGGATCATGTTCGCCAGGGGGGCTATGGGAAATCCCTGGATATTTCGGCAGGCCGTCGATCTCTATGAGGGGCGTGTTCCAACCTCCCCCACCTGGCAAGATAAACTTTCTGTGTCGCGTGAGTTCGTTGTAGCAATGGCAGAGTTCACGGGCCATGAACGGTCAGTGGGGGTCTGCCGAAAACATCTACTCTGGTTATTCAAAGGGGTTCCCGGAGGGCATGAACTGAAGAACAGAGTCACAGAAGCTGAATCGGTCGAGGAGCTGCTTGCGATGCTGGATTCAGCGGTTGACCACGTAAAAGCCTACGAGGTCTGATTCAGGACCTCGGCGACGATCAGGTGGTTGTGTCCGTCTAGGTCGATGAAGTCTGGCTCCTGGAATCCAGCGTCTGCTAGCCATCTTTCGTAATCCTGACGAGTCCAAGTGCTACCGGTTTTTGTATGTACAAGCATGTTGATAGCGAACAGATCGGCCCTCGGGCTCTCGCCCCTAATGAAATCCACAATGGCAATACGCCCGGCTTTCGGATTCAAGATATCTCTGACGTTTGTGAACAGGTCGATGTTTTCTTGCGGACCATAGATGTGGGTGACCCCTGCGGCCAAGGCGATATCGAAGGGCCCCTCCGGCATGGACTCGAAGAAGTCTGACGCATAGACGGCTACTCCCTGCTTGAGTAAGTCATTCTCGACTCGGGCAACAGTAGAAGGCAGGTCCACCAAGGTCGTCTTGAGCCCCCGCTTGGCCATTTCGACTGAATAGACCCCGGTGGCTCCGCCGAGATCTACTGCGGTTTTCGCGCCCGGAACCAGCTCAACCAATCGCTCTATTGCCGAACCTGCGCGGGCTCGTCCGTTCGCCGTCATCGCACCATAGAAGTTGAGCACCTTCGTCTCGTCAGTGAACTGCTCGACTGGCTTGCCCGACTCAAGGACCTCGGGGATCTCGAGCCAGCGACGAATCATATCGGCTCGGTGCAGGATGACGTACCGGGAGAAGGACGGGCTGTCCTCATCCACCAGTGAAGCTCTTGCTTCAGCTGATAGACCGTACTCTACCTGCGTGAGTTGGACGGCCGAAGGAGTCGGAATCGATGAATTGGCAATGTCTAAGTCTGCGAGGGATGCGAGGGTGAGCCCAGTGGCCCTAGTGTCTAAGTTGCACGCCGTTGCCACCTCGGCAGCAATCGCGGTGTGTTCGCTTAGGTGGTCGATGATTCCTGATTGAAGGGCTCCCGCGATCAGAAGCGTGTACTCCCAGCTGCCTGAACGATCCAACTCTACTCCTAACCAATGGAGGAAACAGTTCGCATATGACTTCAAGGATATAGGAGCGAGAACCAGAAGGATTGCGCTATATGGGGTGAAATGTCTTATCATGTGCACAGTACCGCGAACCTACGGTGCTTATGGACTAGCAAGAAATGATGCCATGTGCGTCACTACGGACAGCCCGACGGGGCGGAGGAATCAATGTTTGGACTTGGACCAGTAGAGCTCATTATCATACTTCTGATCGTCGTACTTTTGTTCGGTGCGGGACGAATCGCCGGTATCGGTGGCGCGCTCGGAAAATCGATCAAAGAATTCCGGAAAGAGGCCCAGGCTCCGATCGAGCACGAGACCTCCGACTCAGATGACGACAAGTCAGACAAGTCAGACAAGAAAGCCGAGAAGAAGGCTGAGTCCGACGACGCAGAGAAGAGTGCCGAGAAGGCATAAGCTTGGTCGTACGCGAGCTCTTATCTGTTCTTGAAGAGCTCGCTCCGATCCATCTAGCGGCCGACTGGGACAATGTCGGCCTACAGATAGGTTCTGTGGAATCAAAAGTATCCGGTGTTCTTGTGGCGCTCGATGTCACTCCTTCGCTTATTAGCGAGGCACTTCAGCACGGCTGCAATACGCTGCTCGTGCATCATCCTTTGATTTTCAATCCAATGAAGACGATCACTGACGCCGATCCGGTAGGTCGGCTGGTGTCTTCTGTGTGCTTCAAGAATCTCAACTTGATCGTTGCGCATACTAACCTGGACTCTGCCGCTGGGGGTGTAAATGATGTGCTGGCTGGGGCTCTAGGAGTCGGGGATTGCACTGCGCTGATCCCCGCAAGTAGTTCGTCTGACTACAAGATGGTCGTATTTACTCCTACAGATAGCACGGAGCCGGTCCTTGCAGCTCTTTCAGGCCTCGGATGTGGGGTGATAGGCGAGTACAGCTCCTGTAGCTTTCGTAGCCCTGGAACGGGCACATTCATTCCTTCGGACGAGGCTGAACCAGTTGTTGGCGAGAAAGGGGCGCTCAACCAAGAAGCCGAGGAGCGCCTTGAAATACGTGTCCCACCCGCTGTGCTGAGAGATGCGGTCAACACACTTGTCGACGTTCACCCATACGAAGAGGTCGCATACGATATCTATCGCCTTGAGAACCCGCTCGGAGATTCCACCCAGGGTCTGGGTCGGGTGGGTGCGCTTGAGGATCCAATGTCCCTGGATGACTGCCTTGCGAAATGGTCTACTGAACTATCTGTTGCTGCTGCACGCGTTAGTGGTCCTCTGGATAGGACGGTGACCAAAGTAGCGGTATGTGGCGGCAGCGCCTCGTCGGTGGTTGATGCGGCGATTAATTCCGGGGCAGATGTTCTCGTCGGAGGAGAGTTCTCCTATCATGATTATGCTACTGCGGATAAGGCCGATCTTTCTCTTGTCGCCTTTGGGCATGACGTGACAGAGAGAATCGCCATGGGCCCACTCGTGGTCAGTCTGACCGAGAAGTTGAAGGATCGAGGCATTGAGATACGCGAGACCGCGGGGCCCTCATCCTCCTGGAACTGGTGGACAAGCGGCAATCGGGGCTAAGGACTATATTTGAGTGAATCGTACGAACAGCTGCTGGCCCTACAAGAGGCTGACACTGCTGTAAGGCAGATGAATCATCGCCGGGATCACCTTCCTGAGAGGGAAGAGCTGATATCGGTAGAGACCGACCTCTCAAAGGTAGAGGTGCTGACCAACGCTATCGAGTCAGAGAAAGCACCTCATGCACGAGACCAGAAGCGGATCGATGATGAGATCGCGGCCCTCGAAGAAAAATCGGCCAAGGACAATAAGGCCCTTTACAGTGGGGCCATCACTGATTCAAAAGAACTACAGAACCTTCAGAAAGAGATCGACTCCCTTGCACAGCGCAATGAGGATCTAGAGAACGAGTTGCTCGAGGTGATGATGGTCCTCGAGGAGTCTGATGGCCAACTGCACGAGGTGGGTGTGAAGCAAACAGAGCTCGAAGGTCGTCGGACCGAGTTGCTTGCCGCTATCGAGCTGGCTGAGTCAGAGCTCGATATTGATATTAAGAATGAAAAAGCTGGGATAGAGAATATCCGAGCCACTCTGAATGAAGAGATAATCGCCAGGTACGACAAGGTGGCTGCAAAGTCAGGTGGGCTTGCCATCGTGACTCTGATCGACGGTAATACCTGCTCTGGATGTAGATATCCGCTCCCGTCAGTAGAAATTGACGGCCTTCGCAGGGCGGTAGACCTTCACCCATGCTCTCACTGCAAGCGCCTTTTCGTGCCGGGGGCCTGAACATTAGCTCACAGCACGAGTCCCTCCTAGCCTGGACCGACGGCGGGGCAAGAGGAAATCCCGGGCCAGCCGGAATCGGCGGAGTCATCAAAAACGAGAGCGGGGAGCTGGTGGCCGAAGTCAGCGAGTACCTTGGTGAGGCCACAAACAATGTTGCTGAATACACCGCCCTTATTCGAACGGTTGAAAGGTGTCGTGAACTTGGCGCTAAACGACTTCGTCTATTTTTGGATAGTGAGCTGGTAGTAAAACAGGTCAAAGGCGTCTACAAGGTGAAGAATCCCGGCCTCAAGCCTCTGCATGCCCAGGCGCACAGGGCCCTTGCCGGTCTGAAGTTTGATATCAGCTACGTTCCCCGAGAAAAGAACAAGGAAGCGGACGCGCTCGCCAACCAGGCGATGGATGGTGCCTTGGGTCTGGGGGCTGACTCCGATGATCTAGCCGCTGATGAGTTCTTGGCGTCAGAAGAGGGCAAAGGGCAGGACAGTCTGTTCTAACCGATCCGGTCAGCTTTCAATAGACTCGATCGCTTGCTCTAGATCGGGCATTGTCTCGAAATAATCCGTCAGCTGCATCGTCCGAAGGATGCGTTCAACCCGGTCATTGATGACCACCGGCATTTTACCGCCCTCAGCGTCAATGCGTCGACGCGTCATGATGAGCATACCCAGGCCCGAGGAGTCGATAAAATCCAGTCCTGATAGATCTAGGGCTATTGAGTGAACGCCCTTAGAAAAGATGCTCTCGATGACTGCACCGAACTTGTGCCGCGTGGCATAATCCAATTCACCTTGTACCTCAAGCGCAGCTATTGTACCGGTTCTAACCTCGATGCGGAGTCGACCCTCTTTGATCGAGCTCTTGATTTCTGCCTGCCCCATTGATGTCTCCTCACTCGAGACTCTGTTCGATTCATTGATGTTCAGTCTCTTTTGACCAGCGATCAATAGACCTAAACTAGTTTGCTCGAAAAGCATCAAATTATTTTCAAGTTCATTCATTCAGCGACTTCAATGCTCGCTTCAGGGAACCCATCCTGATCCCTTCTGGTGGAGGAGCGTGGGTCGTCAGCCCAAAATGGTGGTAAAGGTTCCCTATATTGGTGCCGAAAACATTGTTATGTGGAGGAAAGTGGAGTACAGTTTCTGAAATTGGATAAGGCAAATTGGCCGAAATATCGGTCGACATGGGGAAGACGGGACAAAAACACGGATGTTGCAGGGAGAAGCTGAGCACAAGCTCGACGCCAAAGGCAGAATCGTTCTGCCTGCTAAGTTCCGCGAGGAATTTAAGGATGGCCTGTGGCTTTGCCGTGGAATCGACGACTGTCTGACTCTCTACACCAAAACTGGTTACGAGAACTTCCGCAGGGATTTCGAGAGCCAGGACATGCGTGCTGGTGACGCTAGATGGATCGAGCGTCGGGTGATCGGTGGTGCCGAATTCGTCAACGTTGACGCTCAATGGCGCATTACCATTCCCCCCGTGAAGCGAAAGTTTGCTCAGATCGACCGCGAGGTCCTCGTTATCGGTCTGGGAAATCGACTGGAGATGTGGGCTACAGACGTTTGGGAGAAGGCTTCCAGTGAATCGTTAAGCGACACAGCCCAGCTCGGGTTGAGCGGCGAACTAAGGCTTTAGTGGGGGAGTAGTGGATGAAACGACGTATCACAGAGCAGTACTCGTGGAAGAGATCATGGAGCTCCTGGCTTGCAAATCAGGGGACACAGTCATCGACGGGACCCTTGGATCGGGAGGTCATGCGAAACGCATTCTTGACGCTACCGCGCCGGGAGGCCGACTCATCGGTATCGACAGAGACCCAGAGGCTCGGAGCGCGGCAATTGAGAATCTCAAGGAGTACGGCGACCGACTCCTCATTTCTGACTCTAGACACGAGGAGCTTACGCAGGTCATGAATAGTTTTGAGGTACCCAGCGTTGATGGCTTTCTGTTGGACCTTGGTATCTCATCGCGCCATGTTGATTCCGCCGAGAGAGGCTTTAGCTTCCGGCAGGATGGTCCCCTCGACATGAGGATGGACCCTAGTAGTGAACTTACCGCAGCCGATGTGCTGAATGACTATTCGGAAGAGGAACTGTCCCGCACGTTCCTGGAGTGGGGAGAAGAGCGTTGGGCAAAGCGCATCTCCCAGTTCGTGGTGGAGAGGCGTGGCAAGACGCCGTATGAATCCACTGAGCAGCTGGTAGAGACAGTGAAAGCTGCTATACCGGCTGGGGCGCGCAGGGCGGCTGGCGGCCACCCAGCGCGCCGTGTCTTCCAGGCGCTTCGTATTGAGGTCAACGACGAGATCGTTGGCCTGGCCGACACTGTACGCGCCGCCACAGACGCACTAAACACGGGTGGTCGCGGCGCGATCATCTCTTACCACTCCCTCGAAGACAGAGTGGTCAAGTGGACTTTGAGAGAACTCAAGCAAGACCAAAAGGTCGCGATTATAACGAAGCGGCCCATTAGACCATCGGAAGAAGAAGTAGAGGGGAACAGTCGCGCACGGAGCGCGCTACTAAGAGTGTGGGAAAAGGTGAGCTAATTGGCGACAGCTACTGCCCCTGCCAGGGATAGGCATGTTCCACAGCCGAAGCTAAGGGCTGATCAGCTTCCAGCTGAGAAACCGAGCAAGAAGAGCAAGCCTCGGACAAAGAATCGCCCCAAGAAAGACGAAGGTCAACTGTTCAGCGTATTCATCATTCTGGTCGTGGGGATCGCGGCCATCGGATTTGTGGTTCTTGCGCAAAGAAACGCAATAATCAAGTACAGCCTCGAGGCAGAAACCCTGAAGGGTCGTATTGCTGAGTCCGAGGTCGCCAGCAACAACCTGCAATCCCAGCTGGCCATCATGGCCGCGAGTCCCCAGCTGCAGAGAACAGCTGTCGAGGACCTCGAGATGGCTGCAGCCGAGAATGTTTCATTCATCCAGTCTGATCAAGTAGTGACCGCCGAGGAGCTGGAGTCAGCACTAGTATTCTTAGATTCCCAGAAATCTGAGATCCTCGCTTATCGTGAGATGCTAGCAGTTGAAGCAGCCGAAAGACTTGCCCTTGCTCCCTCCACGGACATCGGGATAGAGACTATTCCAGTGAGCCAAGTCGAGGAAATCATCGATGCGGAGGTACCGGTTGCAACACAGCCACCAGCATCACACCTTCTTCCGGTAGTTGAAGTAACGCCTGCATCATCCTCTGGTGCTGACAGCCTCATAGTAGCTTCAGGCGAGTAAGTGGGGTCGTCACGAAAGTCACCTTCACCTATGCGGGCGGTGGAGAGAAGGCTGATAATGGCCTTTGTGCTGTTCGTGTTAGTGGCGCTGATGCTTTCGGTCCGCGTTACGTGGCTACAGGCCGTAGAGGCCGATTCGCTCCAGGAAAAGGCTACCAACCAACGGCTTCGCACGGTTGAGCTGCCTGCCACCCGAGGCAGGATCCTTGATCGAAACGGAGAGGAACTAGCCACCAGCGTTCCGGCCAAGGCCGTTTATGCCACCCCCTATCAAATTGAAGATAAGCAAGCGGCCGCCGAGAGGCTGGCCGCCCTGCTCGACCTTGAGATCGCCGATGTAGAGGAAAAGCTCTCACGGGACACAGGTTTCGTCTATATCGCCAGACAAGTACGCTACGACATCGGAATGGATGTTGAGGCTGCTGACATCGCAGGCGTGGGGCTGCTTGAAGAGTCAAAGCGTATCTATCCGGAAGAGGGGCTCGCAGCTCAGACCGTTGGATTTACTGACATCGATGGCAATGGCCTGGAAGGAGTCGAGAATCAGTACGATTCCATACTTGGCGGTGAAAAGGGTGAGTTGGTAGCTGAGCTCGATCCACGCGGGCGGACGATACCGGCAGGAGTTCAAGTACGTAAATCACCTGTGCCGGGACAAGATATACAGCTGACGATCGATCGCGATATTCAGTATCACACCGAAAAGGCCATGGGTGACGCTCTAGAGGCTACTAAGGCTAAGGCCATTAGTGCGGTAGTGCTGGACGTAAGGACTGGAGCAATCCTGGCCATGGCCACTGCGCCGAGCTTCAACCCCAATGTGACCTCCACTCGTGTACCTGAGGCCATGAGGAATAGGTCACTGACCGATAGGTTCGAGCCGGGCTCTACTTTCAAGCCGGTGATAATCGCTTCGGCGCTTGATTCCGGCGTGATAGACAAAAACTTTGAGAAACGACTCCCATATAAAATCAAAGTGGCCGACCGCTGGATCCACGAGTCGCATGGCAGGAGCGAGCAGAACTTCTCTGTCTCTCGCATCGTCTCTGAGTCCTCCAACGTCGGTGCGGTGACCATTGGACTGTTGATGGGCAAGGATTTGATCTATGACTCCATAAAAGAGTGGGGTCTCATTGACCGCACTGGAATCGACTTCCCTGGTGAGGTTTCAGGAAGTATGCCCGCACCCGAGAACTGGTCCGGCTCTACGATCGGCAATATACCTATTGGTCAGGGGGTGGCTGTTACTCCGTTAGCCATGGTCCGAGCCTTTGCCGCAGTGGGGAACGATGGGGTCCTGGTGACCCCACATCTAACGAGATCTATAGCTGGGGACATCATCGATGTAGCACCACCTAAGAGCGTTCTTGACCAGACTACGGCCAATGACATGCTGGAAATGCTAAGGACGGTCGTGACAGAGGGCACCGGTTCAAATGCGGCGATAGACGGGTACACCGTAGCCGGTAAGACCGGTACAGCCCAGAAGTTTAAGGACGGTTCATATAACACAGGTGCATTCTACGGATCGTTTGTCGGACTGGTTCCGGCAAGCGATCCGCAAATCGCGATCATAGTGGTTGTGGATGAGCCGGTAGGAGCCTATTACGGCGGAACGGTAGCGGCCCCAGTGTTCAAAGAGATTGGAGAGTACTCAGTTATTAAACTCAGGATTCCTCCGGACGCAGGTCAAGGTGACTGATTGTGAAGAACCTGCAAGCAATCGTTTCTGGACTTGACTGCGCTACAGTCGGGCAACTCGACAAGCAAATAGCATCCGTAGAGTATGACTCGCGAAACGCCAGACCCGGCTCGTTGTTCTGCTGCTTAAGAGGGGTAAATACAGACGGACATGAGTATGCGGAAGCCGCGATAGCATCGGGCGCTACTGCAATCCTGGTTGACCACAGGCTAGACCTCGATGGAGTGACTCAGGTCATCTGCGAGAACACTCGATGGGCCATGGGAAAGGTCGCAGCCAGCTTCTACGACCATCCTTGCGACAGCCTGAAGGTGATCGCTGTCACCGGAACCAATGGAAAGACTAGTACAACCTACTGTTTAGAGGGTATCTTCAGAGAAACCTCTCAGCTTGCGGGAGTGATCGGCACTATAGAGATTCGTATAGGTCAACAGGTGATAAAGGCGGTTCGAACTACCCCTGAATCTCCTGACCTCCAAAGGATACTTGCGCAAATGGTTTCCGACGGAGTCGAGATGGCCGCGATGGAGGTCTCCAGCCACGCGATCGAACTGGATCGCCACCGCGGGTGCCGCTTTGACGCCGCAATCTTTACCAACCTCTCTCAGGATCATCTTGATTTTCACGGCTCTATGGAGGATTACTTCTCTTCCAAAAGTAAATTGTTCACTGACGGTGACGTGCAAAAAGAGTCATTCATTTCTGCCATTGGCACCTCAGATGATTGGTCTGATCGCTTAGCAGATGTTGCTCAGGGCAAGGTTGTAAGGTTCGGCACCCGCTCAGGAGCAGATGTTCTTGCGACCGAGCTGGCTCCGCAGCCCAGTTCAAGTAGTTTTGAGCTCGAATATAGGGGTGAGAAGGTTGGAACCGCTGAGGACAGATGGGTTGTCCCCCTGGGCGGAACCATCGGCACCACTAATGCCCTGGGGGCAATCGCGGTTTCCCACGAGCTCGGAATCGAGTTTGACGATATCAAAGTAGGGTTAGCGGGTATTACTGCCGTTCCCGGTCGCATGCAGCCGGTAGATGCGGGCCAGCCATTCGCGGTGATTGTCGACTACGCTCACACCCCAGAGGCGCTTGAAGCCGTTCTGAGGGATTCACAGAAACTCACCGAAGGTAGAGTGATATGTGTCTTCGGTTGCGGTGGTGATCGCGACAGGGACAAGCGGCCCAAGATGGGCAACGCGGTAGACAGATACTCAGATCTGTCCGTAGTGACCTCGGACAACCCGCGCGGCGAAGATCCACTACTTATCATCAATGACATCATGGTCGGAATGGGCCGGGAGCACGTCGTCATCGAGCCGGATCGAAGAAGGGCTATCACCCTTGCCTTAACTGAAGCAGTGTCAGGGGATCTAGTGCTCATTGCCGGCAAGGGGCATGAAGTCGGGCAGACGATCGCCGGCAATACCATACCCTTCGACGACACCTTGGTTGCAGTAGAGGCGCTTGGGGGTCTCGGATGGAGTTGACAGTGGGTGACATCCTTACAGCCACGGGGGGGCAGCTTGGTCAAGGGGATGCCTCCGTTATAATCGCCGGATTCTCAAACGACACAAGAAACATTTCTGCAGGCAACGCATTCGTCGCTCTCAGCGGTGAAGATCGGGATGGTCATCAGTATTGTGGCGATGCGATCGAGGGCGGAGTGGGTTGCCTTATAGTCTCGAACGACATGATCTCAGATGTTCTTTCTAAAACCGATGCTCATGGTTCAAGATTTAATTCTGTCGCTGTTGTGTCGGTGGCCGATACTTTGGCCGCGCTGGGTGATATCGCAGCACTGGTCACCTCACGGCATGAGGGGACGAGGATTGGAATCACTGGAAGTACCGGGAAGACAAGTTGCAAAGATATGCTGCATTCCATCCTCTCCCGTCGCCACGAGGTGTGCGCTAGCTTTCGAAGTTTCAACAATGAGATCGGAGTGCCCCTCACAATCCTTAACGCGAGACCGGGCTGCGAAATGATGATTCTCGAAATGGGGATGCGCGGCCGAGGGGATATCGCCCACCTTGCGGCAATTGCTCGGCCTTCGGTCGGAGTGATCACTCGAGTCGGAAAGAGCCACATCGGAAGACTGGGATCGGTAGAATCAGTAGCTGCTGCAAAATCGGAACTGATATATGCTCTGCCGCCCGAAGGGGTAGCTGTCCTCAACACCGATGATGGGATGTGCGACTCGTTTTCTATCTCAAGAACAGGGGAGACCGTCTGTTTCGGCTCGAAGGATTCGGCCGCTGTTAGATACTCTGAAGTTTCTGTTTCCCTCACGGATGATGGGGGAGTCACAAGCTTCACGTTGCATACGCCTATTGGAGATACTGAGGTGACCCTCCCTGTTCTTGGAGCTCACCAGGCAGAGAACGCGGCCGCCGCGGCCGCGGCAGCTATCACGCTCGATGTTCCTCTCGGTGATATCAAGGCGGGGCTGGAAGCGGTTAGCTTATCACCTATGCGAATGCAGCTCATGCGCTCCTCATCGGGAGCATGGGTCATAAATGACGCATACAACGCCAACCCGGACTCCATGGCGGCCGCCATCCGCACTCTGTCCGCCATTCACGTTGCCCGAAAGGTAGCAGTGCTTGGAGACATGTTGGAACTTGGTGAGTATGGTCACGGTTTCCACCGTGATATTGGTGTATTGGTGGCCAAAGTGGGACTTGAACGTCTGATAGTCGTAGGGGAACTTGGGGCGCACATTGCGGATGCAGCAATTTCATCCGGGATGGCCGCTTCAAGAGTCGAGCGATACCCTAGTGCAGAAGAGGCGGCAAAGAACATAGGTGGCGCGGAACAGCACCAGGTTGTCTTGGTAAAGGCTTCCCGATCTATTGGACTGGAATCGGTTGCAGCAAAACTCGCTGAATCACCACTCTCCACTTTGGGAGGTGAATGATGAGTCCGGACTCTACCATCCAGTCTTTTGGGCCCCGACTGATCACTCTTGCTGCGCTACTGGTGGCAATACCGGTCTTCTTGGAGATCATAAGTATTGAGACTTTCCCAACCTATCAGGTCTTCCTGGCAGTCGTGGTCTCTCTGACTCTCACCCTGGTAGCCACTCCGGCTTGGATCACATATTTGAGGCGACGAGAGGTGGGGCAGCAAATACGCTCTGACGGCCCTGCTGCACATCTAGCGAAAACAGGGACACCTACCATGGGTGGCTTGCTCATATTGGCTACGGCCGTGTTCGCATATTTGGTGATGGCCCAACCCTGGAATAGCCTGGAGGACCATGCTCTTGGTCTGCTCGCTGTCGGTGCGACCCTTGCCGCGGGCCTTCTTGGCTTCCTTGACGATTTCTCAAAGATTCGCAAAGCGCGATCGCTCGGGTTGAAGGCCCGCAGCAAGCTATTGTTCCAGTTGGTGATATCTGCTGCTGTGGGCTATGTGGCTTATCAGGTGATGGGGCCTGAACTCACGCTCGTTAACATCCCCCTCATAGATGCTCAAGTGGACTTTGGATTCATGTATTTTCTATTGGTGTTCGTGATCATCGTAGGTACCAGTAACGCGGTGAATCTAACTGATGGCCTTGATGGTCTGGCGGCGGGTACAGTCATGATCGTGATGCTCTCTTTTGGGGCGATTGCGTTTAGGTTGGGCAACCTGGATCTGGCTCTATTTAGTACCGCCATTGCCGGGGCATGCATCGGATTCCTGTGGTACAACTCGTATCCAGCCAACATCTTCATGGGTGACACAGGTTCTCTTGCTCTAGGAACAGCAGTAGCCGTCATGGCGATTCTGACCAAGACTGAACTACTCTTGGTCTTGATCGGAGGGATCTTCGTCATAGAGGCACTTTCCGTGATCATTCAGGTCGGGTGGTTCCGGATGTTTGGTAAGCGGCCGTTCAAGATGGCGCCCATTCATCATCACTTTGAACTTTTAGGCTGGTCGGAAACGACTATCATGGTTCGTTTTTGGATAGTCACAGCGGTTTTGGCTGGCCTGGGTTTCAGCCTGTTCTTCATCTCCACCATAGGAGGTCTGCCGGCATGAGTCTGGTAGAGCTTTCTCTGCAGGATGCAAAGGTCCTGGTTGTCGGTGGAGGGATGAGCGGTGTTGCATCCGCAGTTCTGGCTGCTTCAAATGGAGCTGACGTCCTACTTATCGATTCCGGCGAACCGGAGTATGTGAACAAGAACTCAGATCTGCTGTCTGAGAGCGGTGTCCAAGTAAGCTTAGGCTGTGATTCCGTGGATTCACTGGACGACTACGACCTAGTGCTCCCAAGTCCGGGAGTCTCAGTCCATAACTCGCCGGTACTTGGCGAAGCCATCGCCAGAGGTCTCGAGTGCCAGAGTGAGGTCGAGTTCGCGATCAGAATGTTTCCCCACGAGAGACTCATCGGTGTTACGGGAACCAATGGAAAGACGACGGTCACTGAGCTGATCGTCCACCTGTTGTCACATTCGGGAGTTCCCGCGGTCAAAGCCGGGAATATCGGCACACCTCTGTCAGATGTTCTTGCAGGTGTGGATCCAGACACCTGGGTTGTGTGTGAGTTGAGCAGTTTTCAGTTGGCTCTTACCGAGGTCTTCGCCCCCAAGATCGGTGTGTTCCTCAACTTCGGAGAGGACCACATGGACTGGCACTCAGATATGACTGATTACTTTGAGTCCAAGATGACTATGTTCCAAGCAATGAACGCTGATTCCCATGCGATCCTATCCTTTGACGATCCGGCTGTTAGGGGAGTCGCAGAACGCATTCCCGCTAGGATCACCTACTTCTCGGCGTCAAACAGTAAGACCGTTGATGGGCTTAGTTGTGATGGTAATCGCATGAGCGGCAGAATCGACGGCGCGCCGGTCAACTGGGAAGTGGATGGCATGAGCCTTACCGGGCATCACAACATGTTGAACGCTGCGGCGGCGTTTGCAGCTGCCCTGCGGGCGGGCGCCGCGCCAAAAGACCTTGCCAGCGCGCTTTCAAGGTTCAATGGTCTTCCCCATAGGGTCGAGACCGTAAGCAGCGTCAACAATGTCACCTACATCAATGACTCTAAGGCAACTAATCCTCATGCAACGGCCGCCGCTCTTGCCGGGCTCGATCGTCCGGTGGTGTTACTTCTCGGAGGCCGGAACAAGGGGATGGATTTCTCGGATTTGGCCAGCATTGCTGCTGACTGCCGTGCCATTCTGTGCTTCGGTGAATCCGGTGAAGAAATATGTTCATCCATGAACCTGGAGCGGAGCGAGGTTTTATCCGGCATGCGGGAAGCCGTTTACCGTGCAGCCGAATTAGCTGAGGAGGGCGACATCGTCCTGATGTCGCCTGCCTGCGCCAGTTTTGACCAGTTCAGTGGATACGCTGAGAGAGGCGAGGTATTCAAGAATATCGTCGCCGAGCTTGAGGGCGCCCCGGCGAGGAGCGGCTCATGATCTCTAGGCTCTCAGATTCCAAAGCATTCTTTGCTGTTGTGTTTATGTTGGTCATCTTCGGCCTTTTGATGGTGTTCTCTGCCTCCTCAGTCGAGGGGCTGGACAAGACCGGATCGAGTTACTCGTATTTCTTGAGGCAGGGCCTTTTCGCTCTGATCGGACTGGGGATACTGGTTGCTGCAGCCAAGATGGACTACATGAAGATCAAGAAGTATGCGCCAGTTGTAGCGCCAGTATTATTGATTATCAGTGTAGCTCTACTGATCGTGGTCTTAATTCCAAGCATTGGAATCGCGGCCAACGGAGCGCGTCGTTGGATCGACGTAGGCCTCTTCAAGTTCCAGCCATCAGAGGCGGCCAAGCTGGCAGTCATTCTCTACGCCGCTGTGTATCTTGCGCGCTTCAAAGGAAAGATCGAGGACGCCAAGGACCTGTACCGGCCGTTGATAGTTGCGGGTGTTGTCGGCGCGCTGATCCTGGCAGAGCCAGATCTTGGAACCACCGGAATGATACTCATATCCATTCTGGTGCTGCTCTTTCTGGCAGGGGCTAAGCTCCGACATCTAGGCATCATCATCGCAACGGTTGCTGGTGCGGGCTATGTGGCAGTGATCTCAGAGTCTTATAGATTAGCCAGGTTCACGGCATTCCTTGACCCCTGGGCTGACCCTCAAGGCAGTGGGTACCAAGTGGTCCAGTCTATGATCGCTTTCGGAAGTGGTGGCCTAACTGGGGTAGGACTCGGCATGAGTCGGCAGAAGTTCTCGTATCTTCCTGAGGCCTACAGTGATTTCGTATTCGCGGTGATAGGTGAGGAGCTTGGACTAATAGGTTCATTGGTCGTCATAATGCTCTTCATAGCGTTCGCGTACTTCGGTTTTAGGATCGCCTTCCGGGCTACTGATAATCTTGGCAAGCTTCTTGCTGGGGGACTTACATTTGCGGTCATGGTTCAGGCTGTGATTAATATCGGGGCGGCCACGAGTGTGCTTCCGGTGACCGGGATTCCGCTCCCATACATCAGCGCAGGGGGTACAGCTCTTATTCTCAATATGGCGGGTGCTGGACTGATTCTTAGTATCGCCCGAAGCCAGAGGCTTGGGGTGGTGAAGTCTGAGGATTCTGATGTGCGGAGGCGGGACAGCGGGGCACGTGTTCCCCGCACTCGCAGTCGCGGCTGAACTACAAACAATCGATCCGGACATTCATGTCCACTTCATCGGTAGCGTTGGGGGGCTTGAAGAAAGCATCGTGCCCGACAACGGGTATACGATCTCGACTCTTCCGATAAAGGGGATGCCGAGGAAGCACCCTCTTGCCCTAATCGCTTTCGCATGGAATCTACTCAAATCCCTAGTTAAGGGATTTTCACTGTTGCGGCGTGAGAGGCCGGATATTGTTATGGGGTTCGGAGGATTCGCGTCTGCTCCAATGGTGCTCCTGGCTCCCTGGATGGGAATCCCTACTATTCTCCATGAGCAGAACTCTGTGCCGGGTGTGGTGACGCGTAGAGCAGCCAAGCGTGCTTCTGTCGTCGCTGTCTCCTACCCTCAGACCAAACGGTACCTGCCAAAGGCATCAAGAGTTGTACATACCGGCAATCCCGTCAGACCATCAGTGATGAAGCCCATGGGCAAGGACGCAGCCCGCCGCCACCTAGCCCTAAGGCCGGATTCCTTCACTGTTCTAGTATTTGGGGGAAGCAGAGGAGCAAGAAGGATAAATAGCGCCGTAATCGAGGCATGGTCTAATCTGTCCGTCAAAGGGATCCAGGTGCTATTCGTGAC
>JAUVYG010000072.1 GCA_030603185.1 Actinomycetota bacterium
GATCGCGTCTACTTCTCGGTCGTAACAGCTTGGTTGCCAGCAGCTAAGTTCCTTGGAATGGGACTTATCTTCGCCGGAATCACCATGCTACTTGCTACGATCATCGATGCACTTCGTCGGACAGGATTCGGAGTCCAGAAGGCTCTAAAGTCCGACATCGTTCTTCCAAAGAAGCCAGTCACCGGTCATCTATTCCCTCCATTCATGGCAATGGGATTAATGATCCTAATCGGGACATTCGTAGTCGGTCTAGTACTCGCCGGAATCGTTGGAGAGTACAACCTAGCATCGCAAGTCGACCTTAACGCAGCAGTTGCAGGGTCAACGGCTCTTGGTCAGCTAGCAGACATCACAGCCATCAAGATATGGCTAGAGCCACTGAAGTTCCTCGGCGTGGCACTTATGCTCACAGGTATCGCACTTGCACTTGATACCATTCGTCGGACTCTCAAGGCTCAGGCAGTAAGAATCATCGACGTAGTGAACGGCGATGTCACAAGGGGCGACGTTCAGAAGTACGACGCAACTACAGGCAAGAAGATCGCTTAGTCGATAGAATCCTTTTGGAGGGGCGGGTTGAAAGATCCGCCCCTTCTGCTATTCGGGGATGATCTCTTCGCAGAGTTCAGGGTAGCGGGCCTGGGTCTCTTCCCAGGCAGCTTCGTCACCTGAGGCCAGTAGTAATCCGGCAGCACGCACTCCGATTCCTCGGGCCTTTCTTAGCTCGAGGACCGCATGGCTACAGCCTTTGCAGATGACCCGGTACTTGATGGCACCCTTGATGATCGATTGGGCCTCGTCGTCCGAGAAGCCCATTGCAATAAGGGATGCGCATTCGACGTGAGGTGAGGTGCAGGTGTGAGCGAAATCGCTCAGGCTGTCGTGAGAGTCTTGACCACTCTTCCAGAACTCTTTATGAATGTGCTCGTCCGCTAAATCAGAAGGTCGATCCGGCACTTGGCACCCCTTAGGTTCGATCTATCACATCTTTGAGGGTCACTACAGCCTACTTCTTTTTTCCCTTTTTGCCTCTACCAATCTTGTGTGATGGGAAGCGTTTGACGTTTGGGGGAAGGTCCAGATTTGGATCCGCAGGGTCATCATCGCCATCTGGCGCATGGGAAGCCCAGACTCTGCCTCCATGCGATGCCACTTCTACCCGGGTTCCGTATTTGAAGACCATTCGGCCTCCGAGCCAACCCATGGGGATGATTACCAGACTGGCGATGATGGTGGTGGCCACCGCGCCGATCTGCGGAGTAGTGGCCGCTAGGTCCATTCCACGAAAGACTGCGCTAGAGATCGCTAGCACCAGCGCTATGCTCATTCCGCTGGCGTGTATCTTCCCGATCTCTCGAACCCGGCTGCGCTGCGGAAGCTCCCACAGGTAGTCGATTACTCCGAAAGTGGAAGACAGAACTGCGAAAGCAATTCCTGCAATAAGTGAGTAGAAAGCTACCTGCACGAGAGTGTTGTTGCCACCATCCATCGAGAGTGCAACGATGTCGAACACGATTGTTGCAGGAATCAGAACCAGGGGAAAATGCGAGAGAAGAGGGTGCATGGGATGGCCGAGGATCTTTAGTTGGTAGAAATCCTTTAGCGCGCTCAAATATCTCTCCCCAGAAGTCGTTCGATGTCTGCGATCAGAGGCTCAGTAGATAGTGAGCTCCCACCTACTTCAGTGTACAGCTCCTCTGCTCGGTACCGTTGACCATGGCTCCACATCTCTTTGATGAAGTCACCGGCCTCTTCGGCCAGGAACCATTTTTGACCGAAGCGTCGGATCACGATGCTTCGGATGGATGTCTCGAATAACCAGGCACGCAGGTAGGAAGTGCAGTACATCGCCTCGTCAACATCGGTAAGGTACTGCTCCTTGGGGAACGGGACCAGGGTCGCGCGTTCTTGGTGGTATGCGTATCTTTCAGCCAGCTCAGGTGTCGGAGGGCCCTGGTGCATCTCGAGCTCGTACGCGAGTTTCCCGGCGTATCTGCGCAGGAAGTACAGCTTAGTGACACCCATGAACTGAAGAAACTCATCTGTGTCGTCGGCGCCGATGTATTTACTGAGCCACTCAGCATTATGGAGCAGGTGCTCGAACAGGAATGCGAATCCTTCTGTGACTGCATTGTCGCCGAGCATCCGGAACTCAAGCGGCAGTGAGGCATCGGTGTGCGCGAAATGCTCGGCGTGTCCGGCCTCGTGGAACAGCGCCTGGTAGTCGTCTTGTCCGCCGATGGGCATGACAACTAGCTTGATCTCATCGGGGACACGGATGGGGGCGCAGAAGGCCCGCGGTGACTTATTGGTCCGGTGGGCGGCATCAACCTCGACCGAGGGCTGGTGCTCAAGGTCGATCCCGAGTCGCAACAGTGTTTCGTTCAGAGAGGGCAGGAAACGGGCGCTTGAGAACCACCCGTCATATTTGGTCGCCCGGAACAGGTGGGGAAGGTCGGCTCGGGTGGCGTCCGCGAGCTCAATATCTAGATGGCTTTTGAGAGTTCTTTCGAGCTCGCGTCGGTAGACGTCTTCGGTGTCCGCTAGGAACTTCTCGGTCACCTCATGCAGGGCTTCGAAATCAGTTCCCTGCAGCGCGCGAGAGAGTTCCAGGTAGTTCTTGTAGCCGAGTTCGCCGGCTAGATGATGATATTTAGTGAATAGCTCCTCGATCTTGGGATTAAGGTGTTCGGCAACAAAACCGATGCGAGCTTCTTCGACGGCCTGGCGGTTGTGGGAGCTTGATTCATTGGCGATCATGACCGCGCTCATCCTGTACGGGACCTCTTCTTCGCCGATCTCTAGGATTCCCGCGGCTTCGGTCTCGGCGATCTTGTCGTGTAACTCTTTTGTGGCTTCGCCAAGGTAGCCGTCGAGAGCGAAGCTTAGGACCTCTCCGAGGTTGGACTTATCGTTCTGTCCCGCTGCCACCTGAGCTTCAGCCGCAGCTTTGAGCTCTGCGATCGCGTCTTTAGTGAAAAGCTCAGCATGTTTTTGGTAGATGCCTGAGAAGTCGGTCGTATCCTGTCTTCCGGAAAAGTGCAGGAAGTACTCGCGACCCATCTCTTCTAAGAATATTTCCGCCTTGGCTCTGTAACCATCGGGATCAAAGCTCAATCGTCGTGCCTCCTATTTCCAGAGAATCGCCGTGGTCATCCTGCGAGTGACGACGGACGCTGCTCCGGTTGCTAGATCTATACCTTCTATTTGCCCGCTTCCGTCGGTGCTGCCACCAACTTGGACAATGAATACTGTGCCGTTTGCTGCCATTCCTATTGGAAGTACCCGTTCACCCGTATAGGTGATCAGCTCCCGTGTCTCTTTTGTCTCTAGATTAAGAAGAGATACCACCGAAGCGGTGGAGCCGACGAGTGGACCCGAACGAGAGAGGATTATACGCGAACCATCTGGGATGAATCCCACGACGGACTGTTCTCGCTCGCCTGCCTCGGTCAACCGGATCGGTGGATCGTCACTCCCGAAACTTGCCAGGTACACTTCTGTATCGAACGCTCCAGAATCAGATAAATCGATGACATCAAAGGCCACGCTCTGTCCGTCCGGGGAAAGAATCGCGGCTCCGACCAAAGGTGTATCGCTTGAGGAGATTCTGGAAGCTTCCATCGTATCCACGTCCATGACTATCAATACCTCTTCCGGCGTGGTCTCGAGTAGTTCCGCTTCTTGGGTCACGGTCAGAGTCGGGTCGGAGGCGTCTATGGTGACTACGGTCTCGTTGGTGGAGTCCTCGCCTGAGCTAGATAGTGCAGCTATTATCTCGTTCTCGCCCCCACCGAGGTCTCTGAGGGTCATCTGATAGAAGTCACTGAGAGGCCTATCCTGATCCCAGATTCGGGGGAAGATCTCGCGAAACTCAGTTCCCGGCCAAGTGGATTCGTACACGCGGGATACAGCAGATGCGTCCTTTACTTCGACCAGAAAACGAGTGAAGGGATCGCCCTCGATGTCTGTGTGTGAGCTTGCAAGGACCCGAGCAACGATCTCACCATCTTCTGGCTTGTACACGACTCTGTCTTCACGGTTCGCAAAATCGATCGCTCGAACGGTCTCTTGTGTACCCACTTTTGCCACGTAAATGGCAGTGGGTTGCCCCTTTGCCCACCCAAGGACTCGTCCGTCCAGCAGGTACTCGGGGATAGGACCTTCTGCAATCTTCTCACCCAGAGGATTTCTTACCTCGATCGAGTCCTGTCTGGTGACAAGCAGCGATCCTTTTCCGAGTGAATCCAGAATATCCGGGATATCTCCTCCGGAATCCGTTTTCGGGTCGTCGCTCAGCGTGATGCTAGGGAGGGGAACCGACGGTTCTTCCACCTGATCGGTGCTGCTAGTTATGTTGAGTAGCGGGATGATGAGCGTGTACAGATAGAGGCTGAAAAGTATTGGCAGGACGATCCTGGTAACGATCCAGTAGAGTCCTCGCTTATTGCTAAGTTCCTGTTCCTCTGCCAACTTTGCTTACCTACTCGGACTCTGCGGCGAGTTCTTGGGAACGAGCAGCAGCAGCTGTAGCAGCAGCGTTCACAACCGCCGAGAGACCATTGTCATTGAACGCCTTGATAGCGGCTGCGGTGGTCCCGCCTGGGGAGGTGACCATCTCGCGCAACTCCGTGGGACTTTTGCCGGTGTCAGCAAGGAGCTTGCCGGCGCCGATCATTGTCTGGATAGCCAAGTCGCCGGCGGCCTCAGCGCTCAGGCCGAGTGCGATCCCGGCCTTGACCAGTTCCTCTGTGAACAGAAAGAAGTAGGCGGGACCTGAGCCGCTGACAGCAGTGACCTGATCCATCATTGTCTCGTCGACCCGTACTACTTTACCGACTGATTCCAGCATGCTCTCGGCAAGGTCGAGGTCTGATTCGGTTGCCACGGAGCCGGCACAAATCGCGGTGACGCCTGCGCTAACCAGTGCCGGAGTATTCGGCATCGATCTGACCACCCGGTTCTCGGGGTGCAGTCGGGACTCGATGAATCCTGCTGTGATACCGGCTGCGATCGAGATGACGAGATCGTCATTCCCCATAGATGGACGCAGCTGTTCCAGCACCTCACCCATTACTTGCGGCTTAACTGCAAGGATGTGAGTGTTTGCCGCAGATACTGCTTTTGTTGCGTCGGGTGTAACGGTCACCGAATAGAGCGCGGCGAGCTCCTCTCGCCGCGCCTCAACAGGCTCAGCAACGATGATCTCATTGGCATTTAGACGGCCAGACGAGATCATCCCGGCCAGCAGTGCCTCTCCCATGCGACCGCCTCCGATGACCGAAAGCTTCTTGGTGTTCAACGTGCTGCCTCCCAGGGGCTGTCAGTTCCAGTCTGATAAATATATACTTTTCTGACCATTCGCTCAGACGGATGGGTTTTGCGCACGCTTATCGTCCAAAATGGGGGGGGACATGGACGGCAAACATTTGGATGCGATCCTGTCTCATCTTGGGTTGTCCAAGGAAGCCCTCGGGTTGCTGGATGTTCTTCCTGAGCCTACCGTGATAGCTAACGCCATGGGCGTATATGTCTATGCCAATCAGGCGATGGCGGATCTACTCCATTTTCAGTACCCCTCAGAGATAGTCGCCGCTGATCTGACCGTGATGGATCTAATTGCTCCTGAGCAGCGGGATACCGCTTTGGCCATGACGAAGCAGGGACTGGGCATTACAGCCCAATCTTCGAGCAAGGGAATTCTTCAGCTCCGAGATGGTTCGAGAGTACAGGTTCGCGCTACGAGAGTCCCCATTCTCAATGACGAGCAAGAACTTCAGGGACTATTGATCACCGGCCACTCAGTCGGGGACTCAAAGAGAGATGACCTCGCAGACTCAGAAATACTAAATCAATTCAGGAATGTTCTTGATGTCAGTCCCGACGGAACTGTTGTCGTAGTGGGTGGATCGATCGTCTACGCCAATCCGGTTTTTTCGGCACTGTACGGGGCCACGGATATAGAAAAGGTGCAAGGCCTCAAGATCCGGGAGATCATTCATCCCGACGACTGGGCATTTGTTACCGAGCTCGATCAGCGCATGGTCGAAACCGGTGAGCCGATCGTCGGGCACCCTGAGCGACTTATAAGAGCCGACGGGTCTGTTGTGTCGGCCGAGGTTTCGGCCTCCAGGCAGTCTTTCGATGGAAGAATCGGCGCTCTCGTGACCTTCAGGGATGTTTCCGAGAGACAGGCCTTGTTCGACAGTCTTGCAGAAAGTGAGGAGAGCTACCGCGGGATTGTCCAAGAGAGCTCCGAGGCAACGCTCATCTGCCGAGATGACAACATGTTGTTCGTCAACTCAGCTGCCTTGAGTATGTTCGGGTATGAACATCGAGCCGACCTTGCGGGCCAATCGATTTCGCTTCTTGGCTCTGAAGAAGCAGACTTTCTACTGAAGGAGATCCGCTCAGTGAGTGGTTCCAAGACGGCTACACATGACCTCCCTGGACGACTGAAACGATCTTCAGGTGACCTTTTCAACACAGAGATCAATGTGTCGCCCACATGGTATCGGGGCGAGGAAGCAATTCAAATCATTATCCGTGACATCACTGAGCGGAAGAGGGTCGAGAATTCAATCCGTGACAGTGAGCTCAAGTGGCGCACACTTTTTGAATCCGCACCCGACCCGATCCTGCTTATGGATCTCGAGGGAAAAATATTGGAGGTCAACCAAGCGACCGTTGCCCTTCTTGGTTATGACTCACGTGAGTCATTGCTGGACGATAAGAGTAGCCCGCTCCAAATGATGCTCGTTGAGGATAAGGAGAGAGCTACGGGGGTTCTGGAAACCCTTTGGGAGGGTGGTAGTCCACATACAGGGCCTAACCTCTACACCGTACGCGATAAGTCGGACGAGGTAATTCGAGTTTCGGCACAAAGCATGCCGCTGAAGGATAGTGAGGGTAATGTGGTCAGTTTCATGGCGATAGCCAGAGACGTCACGGAAGAAGAACGACTTCTGGCCTCACTAAAAGAGTCTGAATCTATTCTAGCCGCCATGTTCGATCAATCTACTCTTGGACTTGCCCGCATCAGTCTGGTCGGCGAGCCAGATCGCTTCAATGAGTCATTTCAGCAGCTACTTGGTTATTCAGAGGAAGAGCTTCGGGCCCTCAACCCCGCGCAGCTCACCCACCCCGAGGATTTTCAGGCCGATTACGATCTGATGATGGAGGTCATGTCCGGCGCCCGAGATTCATACTCGATCGAGAAGAGGATGTCTCGCAAGGACCGAGAGTATGTGTGGGTCGACCTTTCGGTGACCATCGTTCGCAAAGCAGACGGGACTCCCTGGTACGCGCTTTCGACTCTGGCCGATATCAGCGCGCGCAAGAAACTCGAGTCCCAGCTGATCCAGTCAGAGAAATTGGGAGCTATCGGCGAGTTACTGTCGGGAGCGGCTCACGAGATCAATAATCCGCTCGCGGTAGTCATGGCGAACGCTCAGCTGATATCTAAGTCTGCTGGCGATAAAATAATTCGAGACTCAGCGGATTTGATCAGAAAGTATGCCGGCCGGGCTTCACGTGTGGTGGATGGCCTTCTGGCGTTTTCTCGCTCTCAGGTGCCGAGGAAAGCCGTCATCGATATTCGGGCAGCGGCCGAGGAGGCGTTATCGTTGTATTCGGCCTCCATGGACTTTGAGATCGTGGATATCATCGCTGACCAGCCTGATGAGCCCTTGTGGGTATACGCGGATATGATGCAGGTCGAGCAGGTCATCTTGAATCTTCTGATCAATGGCGGTCGGTCGGTCATAGAGAAGGGCGAGGGCCCGGGTGAGGTGCGCTTGACCATTGCTAGAGACACCGAATCCCCAGAGGAAAAGATACGTATCGAGGTCTCAGATAGTGGTGGGGGAATACCGGACAAGATCAGAGACAAGGTCTTCGAGCCGTTCTTTACCACGAAGCCGGTGGGTGAAGGGACCGGCCTTGGACTCTCCATCGCCTACGGGCTCGTGCAAGAGAATGACGGTGAGATCTTCTGCTCTAACAACGACTCAGGGGGAGCCACCTTCACGGTGATACTGCCGCGTGTGCCAGGGCTACCTGAGGGAAATCAGTACATCAAGGGCATACGAGAGGGCCAACAGAGCACTATCTCTACGACTGTTTACGATGATGACACCTCTCACGGACGTATCCTGACGTCTCTTCTGGCCCCTCTTGGTCACTCCCTTACATTCATGGACTCACCGATAGAGGCGATTGCTGAGGTGATCGATGACAGGGCCGATAAAGCCCTGTGCGCAATCAGCAGTGAGGCAGAGTACTTCGAGAGTCTTCGCGAGATGGTTCAGGGTGAAGCGACAGGTCTGTCGGGTCGCGTGGTATTGGCCGCGACGCCGACTGATATCCCGGTCGCTGAGCTAGCCTCGCAAGCCGGAATAGACATGATCTTCACCCCGTATAGGCTTAGAGACATCGCCGATTCGATGACTTGATCCCATCTTCGTGATAGCCTCTCACCTAGTATGAAAGCTGTTATACCTGCTGCTGGGCTAGGAACTCGTTTTCTTCCCGCCACCAAGGCGCAACCCAAAGAAATGCTTCCCGTGCTGGATAAGCCTGCGA
>JAUVYG010000107.1 GCA_030603185.1 Actinomycetota bacterium
GACAATGAACATCACGGTTGGTCTCAGATAGTGCTCGAGCGCTTCAACCGGAGTCCGGCCAGCCGTGCTACTGGGATCCCGTCGATGGCCTGGTATCACCAGACCCACCAGGACACCGGTAATAGTTGCATGGACCCCTGAGTCCAAAATGAAGGTCCAAAGCACCACACCAAGTGCCCCGTACACCAGAATATTCGTAACACCCAGCCTATTGACGAACCACATTGCCGCAAATGTGAGGATGGCTCCAGCAACCCACGCGATCACCAGAGTATCTGTGTAATAGACCCCGATTATCGCAATGGCACCAATGTCGTCTACAACTGCCAAGGTAAGAAGAAATACCTTCAGACTTGGCGACACCCGCTTTCCAAGAACCATTAATACGCCCAGGGCGAATACGATGTCGGTGGCGATTGGCACCCCCCAGCCCGTTATGTCGGCAGTTCCCGTATTGAAGAAAATGAAGATAAGTGCCGGTACTAGCATTCCCCCGATGGCCGCAGCGATCGGGAACGCCGCTCTCTTCGCCGAGTTGAGTTCCCCCGAGGTGATCTCTCGCTTCACTTCGAGCGATACCAAAAGGAAGAAAAGGACCATCAGGCCATCGTTGATCCAATGGAACAGGCTTTGCTCTAAACGCAATCCGGGGAGGCTGAAGGCCAACTCGATCTGCCAGAATGAACGATACTGACCAGCAAGCACTGAGTTTGCGAGAATCATGGCGGCTACCGCCGCAATCAACAGAATTGTTGCGCTAGAAATCTCTATAAATCGCTCTCTTTTGCTGGTCTCGAGAAATTCGCCATTCATACCTAATTGATACCCACGGGAGGGCATTTAGATTGTCGAAATCGACCCAGTCAGCTAATCTCGCCTAATGCGAGCAGCAGTTTATTACAGCAATAGTGATATCAGAGTAGAGGAAGTCCCAAGACCCGTCATCGGGGTCGATGAGGTCCTCCTAAGAGTCGAGTCCAGCGGAATCTGCGGCTCAGACGTTCTTGAGTGGTACCGAATACACAGAGCACCCTTGATCCTGGGCCACGAGGTAGCTGGGACCCTTGCCGAGGTAGGCGCTGACGTTACAGGCTGGCAGATCGGTGATCGGGTGGTCGCAGCCCACCATGTCCCCTGCAATACATGTCACTACTGCCTCACCGGTCGCCCCACTGTCTGCGAGACCATCCGCTCTACCAACTTTGACCCCGGTGGATTCGTGGAATATCTTAGGCTTCCTTCCATCAATGTGGACCGTGGTCTGTTCAAGCTGCCTGACGATCTCTCTTTTGACGCAGGCACCTTCGTGGAACCCCTAGCCTGCGTCCTGCGGGGACATAGGAATTCGGACATCAAACCCGGCGAAAGCGTACTAGTTCTAGGTAGTGGCATCTCAGGTGTCCTTCACATCGCTTTGGCGCGGGCACTGGGCGCCGGCCTCATAGTAGCCACGGACATTAATGAATACCGGATGCAGGCCGCCAAAAAAGCCGGCGCTGATGTTGTCGTTAGTGCCACAGAGGACGTAGATGCAGCTGTAAAGTCAGCGAACGGCAACAACAAAGCTCAGCATGTGATCATCTGTGCCGGGGCGCCGTCTGCGATTACTCAGGCCCTGGACTGTGTGGACCTTGGGGGCTCGATATTGTTCTTCGCGCCCACGAAGGACGAGTTCAATCTACCAATATCAACTAACGACATCTTCTGGAGGAACGAGGCCAAACTGGTCTCATCTTATGCCGGGGGTCCCGAGGATCACCAGATCGCGATGAACCTGCTCGCTGCAGGACGTATCCCTATAGATTCAATGATCTCTCACAAGCTTCCTCTCGACCGCACAGGAGAAGGCTTTAAAATGGTCGCTTCCGCAGGTGAATCACTCAAAATCGTGGTTAGACCTCAGGAATAGTGCTGCCAGGCACTTAACCGATGACCCTTTTCCGACGATATACATAGTAGGCTGACCCACGCGGGCCATTCTATTACTGTTTAGCCATACGAAAGTCTATTAAGGGAACCCCCATGAACAGGGCTTGGTTCGACCGCCTAAGCACATACCTCGGAAGGCTTCGATCTGCCGAATCCGGCATGTCAATGATCGAAGTAGCTCTTGCTGCAGCGATTGTTGTTTTCGCGATCGTGGCGGTGCTTAGAATGTTTGCTGAGAGCTCCACGGACGTTCTTAACAACAAGGTGAGGCAGATCGCTCAGACCGAAGCAGTGTACGGGGTCGAACATGTGAAGGCTATCCCCTTCGACTCTATCCCCACTAGCCCGGCCCACCAATATGTAACGGATACATTTACGCACGACAACATAGGATTCACTCGTGTCATCCATTACATGATCACCGACAGCAACCATGATGGAATGACGGATTCAGCCGACTACATCGTCGCAAAGGTGTCAGTCTGGTGGGATAGCTCTAACCCGGCCGATCCCATCGAGATGACCGTTATCAAGTCCCCGTAGGAGTGCACCATGGAAGAACATGAGGATTTCGAGTTAGAGTCCCAGAAAGGTCTCACCCTAGTCGAGGTGCTGATCGGAGCTGTGATAACAGTGGTCATTCTAGGAACAGCCATGGCAGTCTTCACCGGTGTAGGTAATCTCTGGTCAGTGAACACCGGCAATGTGGAGCAGCGGGCAGATGTCAGACGTGCTCTTGATCGGATATCCCGAGACACCAGAGCTGCGCAGATCGTCACTGATGCTGACGCGATCTCATTCGAGTTTCAGATGCTGACGGCGTCATATACCGACGTGGTCCCCAGTCAAGATCCGAACTTGATGACTATCGGCTATACGATGGTCGATCTAGGCGCTTACTCTCAGGTCAAGAGAACAATCACACTTCCTGGCACTGACCCTTCGACCGCCGTGCTCTCAAACTTTGTGAGGAACAATACGGGAACGGGTGGCGGCGCAGATCCTGACCGTGACTTGTTCCACTACTACGATTCGCAGGGCATAGAGATCGCAAGACCAGTAGTAGACCTGACTCAGGTCTACACCGTTCGCATCACGGTGATCACCGATGAAGATACAGCGAATCCTCCCCTGGAAGCTCATGAGTCTACTACTGTGGCTATTCGTTCATCGACCATCGCTGAGTAGCGATTTCAAACCTTCTATTGCTCTGTTCGCCTCTAACCTAAACCGCCGTTCCTGACGATACTTTAGGTAGGACTCCACAATCATGACGGATGGCTTTAATGAATAGACTCACAGTACTCACCAATGAAACAGGGTCTGCGCTGGTAGGCGCAGTCTTTGTTGTAGCCATCACTCTGGCTCTGGGAATGGCCATGATGGGTTGGGTCACGAATGAGTCCCAGTCCATATCTCACACCAGGGGCTCATCCCAATCCCTGAGTGTTGCAGAGAGCGGCGCGGAATGGGCCGTTTGGTCCCTCAGAACACCGGTCACCGAGGGTGGCATGGGCAACACATGGGAAACCGCGAATTACGACACCACTATCGCAGCGGCCGAGGGTGCTGATGAGACCTATGAGCTCAACATCAATGATCCCGACGGCAGTCAGGCAGGAGTAGCCACTCTGGTAATCCAGAAAGCCGATGCGACCTCCACTGCCGAGAAAAGAATCACCCCCATAGGGCAAGCGTGCCTCACGGACGATTGCTCAGTGTTGGGGCCCGAGAAGATCGTGCAGATGCTCGTCGAGATCAACACCGAGCCCGGTGACTTCTACAATTACGCCCTCTACTACAGCTCGACCGCAGCCAATGCCACTCTTCACCTCGAAGAGGTATGGCTATCCGGCGGTATATACGTCGGCCACCAATCCAATTTGATCATTAAGGACTATGTAAGCTTCAACGGTGACGTGTACTCTCACCCATCAGTGCAGCTGACAAGTTGTAATGGCGACAGCAAGACCTTCACCAACGGATTCAAAATCTACACATTCGGAGTCGTCCAGAACAAGGCCAGCTGTCTCAACGACCAGTCCGCCGCCCAAGAGAACTGGAACGGTGGTGATCACGACGAGACCTTCCCAGAGGTGGAATCAGCCGATTGGAACGACCGAGACTACTACAAGGCGGAGGCGGACTATTTCTTCCCCTCGGATGCCCAGACCAATCCCAGCGCTGACCAGGACGTCATCTTCTGTGCAGACAGCGACGGCCACATACACTACGAGACTAATTTCGACGAGACCTGCACTGCCGGTGACCCAGAGCTTCAGGATGGCGGGGTACCGATAGATAGGGGAATGATATTCGTGGCTGGGAAACTAGCGATTCACGGAACATTCCTTGGTCAATACGCCTTTGTCGCCGCGGGTCGCGAAAGAGGCAGCTCGGCGTTCAACCCGAACGATTCCGATCTATGGATAGGCAACATGAAGGACGATGGCGTTCCAAACGGTACCGATGACCTCAGGTCGATGGAAACTCCGTACGGAGTGACCGAGGAGGCTGACGGCCTGGAACCCGGTGACTGCCAAGCGGGAATCGACCCTGTCGCAGACGGCACGGACTCGATAGCCCTAGTCGGATCGAACGTTGGAATAGACTCTGACGACAATCCGTGCCATGTTCGCTCGATCATATGGGCCAAAGACAACCTGACAGTAGACTTCACCGGTCAGTCGGCTCAAATGCCGGACGTCCTCGAACTTCATGCCACAATTCTTGAGGTCGGTAAGATCCTGAAGATCCAAGGATCAGACCGCAATCTAATGATGTACTTCGACTGGGGTCTGATTCAGCATCTACCCCCGGGTGTGACCACCAGCACTCTAGGCATCGGGGTCACGCGAAAATCCTATCAAGAGATATTCCGCAGATAACTGAAAGCCAGCCAAAGCTCCACCCCTTCAAATGATGGCACCCGTCGGCTACCATACGATAGGTTGATACATCGAATTATTTGAATCTTAGGAGTTGCTTTCATGGACTGGGGACTAGAGAACCGCCTTTCGCAGATATTCAATCCGGATACCGGCAAGACAGTGATGCTGGCGGTAGATCACGGCTACTTCCTCGGAGCGATGACCGGCATCGAGAAGCCCGGAGAGACGATTGCCCCACTCATGCCCCACACAGACGCCCTTATGATCACACGCGGCGTTCTTCGAGCCTCTGTACCCCCAGCGACATCGACCCCGATTGTCCTTCGCGTTTCCGGTGGTACCAGCATCGCTGGACCGGATCTAACTAACGAGAACATCACCACCTCGATGACTGAAGCGGTAAGACTAAATGTCTCATCAGTCGCACTGTCAGTATTCATCGGAACTGAGCATGAGCGAGAGACATTGACCAATCTTTCCCGTCTGGTCGACAAGGGTCAGGATCTCGGTATGCCCGTCCTTGCGGTGACAGCGGTAGGAAAAGAACTAGCTAAGCGCGATGCCAAGTACTTGAAGCTTTGCTGTCGCATCAGCGCTGAGCTGGGCGCCCACTACGTGAAGACCTACTACTGCGACGACTTCGAGAAGGTCACCGAGGGTTGTCCCGTACCAGTAGTGATAGCTGGTGGTCCCAAAATGGAGACTGAGCTAGACGCCTTCAACCTGGCATACGACGCTATCCAGCGTGGCGCAGCCGGGGTAGATATGGGTCGCAATATCTGGCAGAACCCGAAGCCAGTAGGAATGATCAAGGGTGTCCGCGCTATTGTCCAGGACGGCAAATCAGCCGAAGAGGCACATCAGATCTACCT
>JAUVYG010000078.1 GCA_030603185.1 Actinomycetota bacterium
GATTCGGGAGGAATCGTTCGAATGATCATCGAGATGGGTGAGAAGGCTGGACTAGCTCGTGTTGAAGTAGTAGGAGCCATAACCAAGTCACTGGCAGGTGACGAGATCACCCCATTCGATGAGCTGGTGGAATCCGGAGCGATCGGGCTCAGTGATGACGGTGTCTGCGTTTCTCGCTCAGACGTTATGCGCAGAGCACTTGAGTACGGACGCCTTGTTGATGTTCCTCTGCTCTTGCACGAGGAAGATCCTTTGCTGAGCGAGGGTGGTCATATGCATGAAGGAGTTCACTCCACCAGGCTCGGCCTACAGGGGATTCCTGGCTCGGCTGAGGACACCATCGTGGCTCGCGACATCAGTCTTGCCGAAGAGATCGACCACAACATTCATATTCAGCATGTGAGTACGGCCAAGACTGTGGAATTGATTCGAGCAGCCAAAAAGAGAGGCGTGTCGATCACTGCAGAGGCTACTCCACATCATTTAACGCTAAGTGATAGCGCTATTGCAGGCGAAGGCCGTGAGCGCCCCTTCGATACCAACCTAAAGGTGAATCCGCCACTTAGGACCGACGCGGATAGACTCGCTTTGATCGAGGGTGTGGCGGACGGGACGATCGACGCCATAGCTACTGATCATGCCCCTCACTCAAGAGAAGAGAAGGAAGAAGGGTTCGATAAAGCTCCCTGCGGGATGATCGGACTTGAGACGGCCTTTGCCGTGATCAACACCCATCTTGTTGGGAAGGGCTTCATGCCCTTGGCTGACGCAATCGCGAGGATGAGTTCCGGGCCGGCATCTGTGCTTGGGCTGGATCGTGGTTCCATCGGTAAGGGTGCCGTGGCCGACCTCACTATCCTTGATCCAGAGAGTAAGTGGACGGTCGACGAGTCAGAGTTCGTATCAAAAAGCAGCAACTCCCCATACATTGGCTGGGAGCTTAATGGAAAAGTAATCGCCACCATTGTGGCTGGCCGCAAGGTGTTCGATGCAGAAGAGGTGCAAGCATGAGGGCGATTCTAGCTCTAGAGGACGGAACATATTTTGAGGGCGAATCCTTCGGCGCTAGCGGAGAGAGCTCAGGTGAGATGGTTTTCAACACCAGCATGTCTGGATACCAAGAGATCATCACCGATCCTTCGTATGCCGGGCAGATCGTAGCGATGACCTATCCGCACATCGGTAACTACGGAGTGAATGAGTCGGATAACGAGTCTGAGTCCACTGCCATGAGAGGGCTGGTTGTCAGGGAGCTCTCCCGCGTCTACTCGAATTACCGGGCCAACGGTTCCCTGTCGGACTTTCTGAGCGCTAACGGGATAATCGGCATCCAGGGCGTGGACACCAGATTTCTGACCAAACACATACGCTCCAAGGGAGCCATGAAGGCCTATCTCTCGACCACCGACTCCAATCCCCAGAGTGTGATCAAGAAGGCTCAGGGATCACCGGGCCTTGTCGGGGTGGATCTGGTCAATACTGTGACAAAGACTGAACCATATGAATTCGGGAAACGCGAAGATCCATTCAAGGACATGGCACCGTTGCCGGACGAATGTCCCCCTGGAAACTGCCATGACGTGGTTGTGATGGATTTCGGGGCCAAGGGAAATATCGTACGCTCACTCGAGCATGTGGGTTGCAGGGGAAGTGTGGTTCCAGCCAGCACGACTGCTGAGCAGATACTGGCGATGAAGCCAGCCGGCGTCATGTTGTCTAACGGTCCTGGTGACCCGGAAGCCGTCACCTATGCGATCGACGAGATCAGGAAGCTACTTGGCAAGGTTCCTATTTTCGGTATTTGCCTGGGGCATCAGCTGCTCTCATTGGCTCTGGGCGGATCGACGTTCAAGCTCAAGTTCGGCCACCGAGGCGGCAATCAGCCGGTCAAGGACCTGGCCACGGGGAAGATACAGATCACCTCCCAGAACCATGGATTCGCCGTGGACCCTGGCTCACTTGCCCATAGTGCAGCTCACGGCCCAATAAAAGTGACCCATATAAATTTGAACGACGACACGGTCGAAGGGATCGCTTGCGAGGATATCCCTGCTTTTTCGGTTCAGTATCACCCCGAGGCGTCACCTGGGCCGCATGACTCACTGTTTATTTTTACGCAGTTCGTGAATCTTATGGATGAGAGCGCAGGGATATCGCAGTTGGGCGCGAGCGTATGAACTTACTATGCAAGACAAGTTTGATGAGAGGTGACGGATGGAATTCTTAGATGACATCGCGAACGAGGACCTGCACACGGTGGGATTGGGTCTGAGCAGGGACCAGATAAAATATCTCATCACCCAGTTTCGTCAAGCCACTCAGGCCGCCAAATTCGAGACGGAAATACCCATTGGAGAAGAGGGGGCCGAGATCGTCTTCTTTGTGCACCCAGAGAACCGGATAGAGACCTAAAGGGGGTTTGTAATGGAAATACTAGGAACGACCAAAGTCAAAGGTCATATGGACATGCAGCCCAAAAAGAGGATTCTCATCGACGTCACCTCAGGTGAAGCAAAGTTTATCGCTGAGAACCTTGAACGAGTTCTAAAGACTGGCCAGGTGCCATACACCTGGGATGATGGCGAAAATGTTTTGATGATTTATTTTGCTGACGAATGAGCGGGAAAAGGGAGAAAATTGCCGAGACGCACTGACCTAAAGAAAATACTCCTGATCGGGTCCGGTCCGATCGTGATCGGGCAGGCATGTGAGTTCGACTACTCCGGCACCCAGGCCTGCAAGGTGCTGCGTGAAGAAGGCTATCAAGTAATCTTGATCAACTCGAATCCGGCGACCATCATGACTGATCCGGAGTTTGCGGACAGGACCTATATCGAGCCCCTTACCCCCGAGATGGTCGAGAAAGTGATCGAGCAGGAAAAACCGGATGCAATACTTCCTACCCTGGGTGGGCAGACCGGCCTGAATCTCGCGATGGCTCTGTCGCAGCGTGGGGTGCTTGAGAAGCACAACGTCGAGATGCTGGGAGCGACCGCTGAGTCGATCAACATGGCCGAGGACAGGTCATTGTTCAAAGAGGCCATGGCGCGAATAGGGTTGGATCTTCCGAGGTCGGCCAATTGTCGCTCAGCTAATGACGCGACTGCTTTCGCTGACAGTGCAGGCTTTCCGCTGGTCGTTCGACCATCGTTCACTCTCGGTGGTAGTGGCGGTGGTATCGCCTACAACCAGGAAGAGCTCACAGAAATGGTTTCCTACGGAGTCTCGTTATCACCTGTGGGCGAGGCGCTGGTCGAAGAGTCCGTCATAGGCTGGAAGGAATTCGAGCTCGAAGTGATGAGAGACAATGCAGACAATGTCGTCATCGTTTGCTCGATCGAGAACTTCGATCCTATGGGGGTTCACACCGGCGATTCGATAACCGTGGCTCCGGCGCAGACGCTCACGGATCGTGAGTATCAAAGACTGCGCAATGCGGCCATCGATGTCATTCGAGAGATCGGAGTCGAGACCGGTGGCTCGAATGTCCAGTTCGCGATCGATCCCGAAACCGGCCGACTCGTTATCATCGAGATGAATCCACGGGTCTCGCGCTCGTCGGCTCTAGCGTCCAAGGCAACCGGCTTTCCGATTGCCAAGATCGCTGCCAAGCTGGCCGTCGGCTACACCTTGGACGAAATTCCGAATGATATTACTAGGAAGACCCCAGCCAGCTTCGAGCCGACCATCGACTATGTGGTTGCGAAGATTCCCAGATGGGCGTTTGAAAAGTTCTCAGAAGCTGACTCGACTCTTACTACCAAGATGAAGTCGGTCGGTGAGACCATGGCAATCGGCCGTACTTTCAAGGAAGCAATCCAGAAGGCTGTCAGATCGCTAGAGATAGGTCGGTACGGCCTAGGAGCGGACGGACAGGACGATATCGACCACAATGAACTTGTAAAAATGCTGTCCCGACCAAATCCAGACAGACTGTTTTACGTGCGTGAGGCCCTGGCTCGAGGCATGGATATTGCTGAGGTGCACCGACTTACCAATATCGACGAGTGGTTCCTTGATCAACTGGCGCAACTTGTTGAGGCGGCACAAGGGGTAGCAGGTCGAAGCCTAGCCGACATTGACGCTGTCACCTTCAAGGAATTAAAGCGACTGGGGTTCTCGGACATTCAGTTGGCTCACCTGTTCAGCTCATCAGAGGATCAGGTCCGGGCGGCCAGAAAGGGCTTGGGAGTTATTCCGACCTACCTTTCGGTGGATACGTGTGCCGCGGAGTTCGAGGCGTACACGCCATATTTCTACTCGTCCTACGAGACCGAGAGTGAAGTGAAACAGAGCGACAAGCGCAAAGTGATGGTTCTGGGATCCGGACCCAATCGTATCGGTCAGGGGATCGAGTTCGACTACTGCTGTGTTCATGCCAGCTTTGCTCTGCGCGAAGAGGGAATCGAGAGCATCATGGTGAACTGTAACCCCGAGACAGTCTCTACTGACTACGACACAAGTGACCGTTTGTATTTCGAGCCTCTCGTGTTCGAGGATGTCATGAACATCATTGAACAAGAAGACCCTGATGGTGTCATCGTTCAGTTCGGAGGCCAGACTCCTTTGAAGTTGGCCGAACAGCTTGAGGATGCCGGAGTCAAGATCTTGGGCACCTCACCTGACTCGATAGATCTTGCAGAGGATCGGAAGAGATTCGGGGCCGTACTAGATGATCTTGGAATCGCTCAAGCCCCCGGAGGTACCGCCACCACATTCAAAGAGGCTGCAAAGATCGCGAGTCGAGTGGGTTACCCGGTCCTAGTAAGACCCAGCTATGTCCTGGGCGGCCGAGCGATGGAGATCGTCTACAACGCCGACATGCTCGAGCATTACATGAAGACAGCAATCGACGCCTCACCGGACCGTCCGGTGTTGATCGACCGGTTTCTTGAAGACGCCATCGAGGTGGACGTTGACGCGATCTACGACGGAACGCACATGCTCATTGGTGGGATCATGGAGCACATCGAAGAAGCCGGGATTCACTCCGGAGACAGTGCCTGTGTGATTCCCGCACACACCATCAGTGAGGATCTGAAAACTCAGATAAGGACCCAGACTCGTGCCCTCGCTGAGGGTTTAGGGGTTCACGGACTGATCAACATCCAGTTTGCGATAAAGGGTACCGATCTATACATCCTGGAGGCCAACCCTCGGGCATCTCGAACAGTTCCTTTTGTGAGCAAGGCGACCGGGGTTCCTATGGCCAAGGTGGCTGCGAAGGTCATGGTCGGAAGGAGCCTGGAAGAACTTGGACTGCTTGAAGGTCGTATGACCGAGGTCGAAGGGGTCGCAGACGCTACGCGATCGATGGGTGACTATATTGCGATCAAGGAAGCGGTACTTCCGTTCAACAAATTCCCGGAAGAGGACACGACCCTCGGGCCTGAAATGAAATCCACCGGTGAGGTCATGGGTATCGACACGGACTTCGGTCACGCGTTTGCGAAGGCAGAGGCCAGTGCGGGAGCGAGCCTCCCTACGAGTGGGACATGCTTCTTGAGTGTCACCGACCGCGATAAAGCTGCCATCGTTCCCATCGCCAAATCGCTTCGTGAGCTAGGTTTTTCTTTGGTAGCGACAAGGGGTACTGCTAAAGCTTTAGAGGAAGCAGGCATCCGGGCGAAACCTCTCAAGAAGGTCCAAGAGGGTAGGCCGAATGTTCTCGATCTGATCAAAGATAAAGAGGTCTCTTTGATCGTCAACACTCCGATGGGCCGCGGTCCCCGAAGTGATGGGTATCAGATAAGGACCGCGGCGGTCGTTTACGGAGTTCCTTCCATAACCACACTTTCAGGAGCTGCTCAAGCTGTGAAGGGCATCGAGGCGACTATCCATCGGGACTTCAGTGTCGGTTGCTTGCAGGGCTACCACGCGGAGCCACCAAAGGTCCCTGCTGGGAGCCCGAGTTCGTGAATCGGCTGCACCAGGTTGAACTGATCGAGAGTACCGCTGTAACAGCGGATGTTACTCGGCTAGTTTTTTCCGCTCCGGAGGTAGCGAAGCTTGCTCGCCCCGGACAGTTCTTGCATGTAAAAGTGGGCGGTGAGGATGCATTCTATTTGCGTCGCCCGATCAGCATCCATGACGTCATCGAGGACAGGATGGTCCTCTTGGTGAGACGGGTCGGCTATGGAACCAATTGGTTGGCTGATAGGCCGGTGGGAAGCGCCATCGACCTGATAGGGCCCCTGGGTACAGGTTTTGATTCCACTCTAGCCGGAGCGCAGTCACTGGTTGTAGGTGGGGGCATCGGCTGTGGTCCGCTGCTCTATCTACTACGGTCCCTAAAGGTGCGCGAGACTCCTGGTACATATATCGTCGGAGGTAGGCACGCTGCTGACCTGTTCTCGATCGAGGATTTTTCTTCGGTCGCGAAGGATGTGCTGATCGCCACTGATGATGGCTCACAGGGTCACAAAGGATTGGTTACAGAGCTATTGGCGAGCGAGCTCAACGATACGTCTCGGAAATACGAAGCCATTTTCGCCTGTGGGCCTGAGCCGATGTTAAAGGCGGTTTCCGCCATAGCCGCCGAGCACGGGATCCCCTGCGAGGTCTCGGTCGAGGCGCTCATGGCGTGCGGCATCGGCGTGTGTCTTTCCTGTGTGCACAAGGCTCAGGTGGATGGGTCGACAGAGTATGTTCGGGTGTGCAAGGAAGGCCCTGTTTTCAATACAAGATCTTTGGTCTGGGGGAACTGATGTCAGTTGATCTAAGCATCGAGATCGCAGGAATCAAGATGTCGGCACCGGTGACGACCGCTTCTGGGACTTTTGCCAGCGGGCGCGAGTATGGAGATTTCATCGATCTCTCCGAACTTGGGGCTATCACCGCCAAGACCATCACTTTCGAGCCACGCGAAGGTAACCCGCCACCGCGCATGAGTGAGACTCCTTCCGGAATGCTCAATTCCATCGGGCTTCAAAATCCTGGAGTCGACGAGTTCGTGGAAAAGGACCTCCCCTTTCTTAGGGATACCGGCGTACCCATAATTCTCAGCATCGCTGGCACCCGGGTAGAGGAGTATGCGATTCTGGCGTCCAGGTTGAGCCGGGAAGAGGGAATCGCAGCACTTGAGCTCAATATCTCATGCCCTAATGTCAAAGAGGGTGGGGTGCAGTTCGGGGTCAGCTCTCATCTGACCGCCGAGCTAGTAGAAGAGGTTCGATCCCTTACCGACCTTCCACTCATAGCCAAATTGACTCCCAACGTTTCATCGATCACCGATATCGCGGTGGCCGCAGTCGGGGCGGGAGCCGATGCAATTTCGCTGATCAATACCGTCTCTGGTATGGCGATAGATATTGAGCGTCGAATCCCCAGATTAGCCGTGGGCTCCGGTGGCCTGTCTGGTCCTGCCATCCGACCGATAGCCGTCAAGATGGTTCATGACGTCAGCAAGGCTGTCGAGGTGCCCATCATCGGCATGGGAGGCATCCGCACAGGCGAGGACGCGATCGAGTTTATTCTGGCTGGTGCCTCAGCGGTAGCGGTTGGAACATCTAACTTTTCCGACCCCATGGCGACGGCGGGTGTTGTGGAGGGGATCAGGCAATACTGTGATCGTCACAATGTCTCGAAGATCACTGATCTGATCGGGGACCTGAATCCCAGGTAGGCAATGTCAGGCTGACCGTAGTTCCCTTTATTTTCTGGTCTGTTGCTATAGAAAGACGTCCATTGTGTGCCTTGGCGATCTCGTTCGAAATCGCCAGTCCAAGACCGAGCCCCCCCTCTCTGGCTCGTGACGGGTCAGCCTGGTAGAAACGATCGAATACATGCTCCAGGTGTTCGCTGGCTATTCCCGGTCCGCTATCCCTGACGGACAGCACACATGCATTGGCCACGACCTTCACCGTGACGTCGATCACGCCCCCTTGCGGGGTGAACTTGATGGCATTCTGTATAACATTGAGTAGCAGTTGAATAAGAGCACTGGTATCGCCGGCAACGTAGCAATCGGTGCTGATCTGCTCGGTTATTCGAACCTGCTTGTTGTCGGCGGTTTCTGCAAGCTGCTCCAAAGTCGCTTCGGCCATCTCTCCCAGATTGATCTGTTCCTTTTCGAACTCAATGCCATGCATCTCGTAGCGGGCTAGTATCAGTAGTTTTTCAACGAGGATGACCAGTCTGTCAGTCTCAGCGGTAAGACGCTCAAGAGTCCGTTTGTACTCCCCGGTGGAGCGGTCCCCTTTTAATGCGACCTCTACTTGGCCTTTCAT
>JAUVYG010000145.1 GCA_030603185.1 Actinomycetota bacterium
AGATATCGACATGTCTGATGTGCCTCTGTGTAAAGACCTATGGGATCTACCCGGAGCCCCATCTGATGAACTGATCAGCTCGACCTTGGCGGCGGAGGCAGAGGCAGCACGTAACCCTTACATGGAAAGTGATGAAATGAAGGCCAAGGTGAGTGATCAGCTGGGAATGTCTACTGACGAGTTAGAAGCAGGATTCCAATCGATCATGCAATGGCTTACAGAGCAGGAGGATACATGAAACGAGTTCTAGTTACCTACAAGGTCAAGAGCGATAGAGCGGCCGAGAACGAGAGATACGTCAAAGACGTTTTCAAAGAGCTTGAGCGGACAGCGCCGGACGGCATAAGGTACGCGTCGTTCAAGGCTGATGACGGGGTCAGCTTCGTCCACATTGCCTCGATAGAGACTGAAGATGGGGTCAGCCCACTATCTGAGTCACACACATTCGAGCGGTTCCAAACTGACATTGCGGATCGTTGCGAGGTACCTCCAACTGCAATGAATCTTGAGGAACTGGGCTCGTACCGACTGTTCTAGAGTTCGGGTACAGCGCTCACACCTTGTCGCCGGCCAGGTCCTGTGCGAACAGCTTGCCTGCTCCCCGTGATGCGCAGAAGTCACCGCACATGGTGCATGTCTCTTCGATCTCAGGTGATCGGCTGGCGCGTACAGCCTTAGCATCCTCTGGATATAGTGCCAGCTCGAACTGGCGATTCCAGTCCAGGTCTCGTCGTGCCTTGGAAATGGCCTTGTCGCGCTCGCGTCCACGTTCCGGGTATTTGTTCATATCACCTATATAGGCTGCGATGACCGCGGACTTCACACCTAATCTGACATCATCTTCGTTGGGGAGGGCAAGGTGCTCGGCGGGCGTGATGTAGCAGATCAGGTCGGCCCCGAATCGAGAGGACTGGGCAGCGCCGATCGCTGAGGTGATGTGGTCGTAACCAGGGGCTACGTCCGTAGCAATCGGACCGAGCATATAATACGGCGCGCCTCCGCTCATCCGTTTTTGAAGCTGGATGTTGCCTTCGATCTCATCGAGTGGGACATGACCCGGACCTTCTACCAGCATCTGGCATCCCATTTCGCGGCCAAGCTCGGCTAGCTCGCAGTTGATGATGAGTTCCTGGATCTGAGCGCGATCCGACGAGTCGTGAATCGCGCCCGCCCGAAGTCCGTTGCCAAGTGACAACACTGTGTCGTAGCGCTTGAGAATCGACACGACTCGGTCAAAGTGTTCATAAAGGGGATTCTCACGTCCATTCTCTAGCATCCAGGCGACCATGCTGACCCCACCCTTTGAGACCAGCCCTCCATAGCGATAGCCCTGGTTCCTCAGGCGCTCGATCGTATACAGGTTGATGCCACAATGGACTGCCATGAAAGCGATCCCATCTGCGCACTGCTTCTCTATCAGATCAAAGAGCAGCTCTTCATCCAGTTTATTTGGATCGCCGTAACGGCGTGATGCCTCGCAGAATGCCTGATAAAGAGGGACGTTTCCGACCGGAAGGTCTGTTGCGGCGAGAACCTCGCGTCGCACTCGATCGAGGTCACCGCCGACCGATAGCTCCATAAGTGTGTTGGCGCCGGACTCCTCTGCCGCTATGGCCTTCCTGATCTCGGAATCGTAATCAACGATGTCAGAAGAGGTACCGATCGAGGCATTCACCTTTGTGCGGAGGCCAGCACCGATTCCAACGGCCTTCGTCTTTCGCTGGTGGTTTCGGGTGATGACGATCCTCCCGGCTGCAACCTCGGAGCGGATCTGTTCCGCCGGGATCTGTTCTTCGTGGGCGACGCTCTCCATCTCGGGGGTCGTTACACCATCGCGGGCGAGTTCGATCTGAGTCTTCATCAGAATCCTTCCATATTGGGCTTGGCATTGTCCCTTCAAGGAAATAAAAAAACGGACCGCAGGGCAGGCCTGCTGGTCCGGATGAGATTCCACCTCTGTCCTCGAAGGATGTCTTCCTGGCAGGTCTACTGACTTGCGGCTCGAACGCTGTCTCGCGCCTTCCCGGTCACCCAGTGGCATAAATGCGAGTCAGCTCGCCGATTACAGTGGCGGGCCCGTGCCGGATTCACACCGGCTTCCCTATTCTCCTGTCGGAAATCCGACAGGCACCTGGAATATGTTGAGTTATCGATTGTGAGGATGGCAGATGATGTGTTCGGATTCAAGACAATAGCCCTAAGCTCCCTGCGCATGTCTGGGTATAGACCTTGTAGAGCTA
>JAUVYG010000031.1 GCA_030603185.1 Actinomycetota bacterium
GAGCAACTCTCCGCTACTTAAGTTCACTGTCACAATGATGACGCAGATTCCGTCCTTTGCTAGAGTCTGACGATCTCTGAGAACCATATCCTCGACCTCGCCGACGCCTGATCCATCAACAAAGACGATGCCCGATGGAACAGTTCCGTTCTTCTGAATGGTCTTGGCAGTGAGCTCGATGACATCCCCGTTGTCTGGGAGAATGATCTCGCTGTCGGAATAGCCGAGCTGACGAGCCAAGTTCGCATGCGCGACCAGCTGGGCTGGCTCTCCATGAACCGGAATAAAGAATCTCGGTCTTACGAGACCCATCATCATCTTCAGTTCCTCTTGGCGCGCATGACCGGAAACGTGCACCCCGGCTTCGGAGCCGACATGCAAGTCAGCACCGCGCCTGGTCAGCTCGTTGATAATCTTTTGCACCGCTTTTTCGTTACCCGGCACCGGCTTAGCAGAGATAATGACGGTGTCCTTCGGGCCGATTCGAATAAGCCTATGATCGTTGAATGCCATAAGCGACAGGGCAGCCATCGGCTCACCCTGACTGCCGGTGCAGATAATGACTACTTTTTCTGGTGGATGTTTGTCGATCTTTGCCGCAGGGATCAGTGTTCCCTTTGAGATCTTCAGGTACCCGAGCTCACTCGCGATGGTGGTATTCCGCTCAACACTGCGCCCTACGACTGCGACCTTTCGTCCCAGGGACTGCGCAACATCGAATACCTGCTGAAGTCGATGAATATGGCTTGCGAATGTCGCGATCAATACCCGGCCCTTCGCCGTGCTCATGATGCGATGAAGATTCTTTCCCACATCCCGCTCGGGACGGCCGTACCCTGGCACCATGGCATTGGTGCTATCGGACAAGAGTGCCAACACCCTATCTGTACCTAGCGTCGCAAGCTTCGCATAATCGGTCGGCTCACCCACGATTGGTGTTTGGTCGAACTTGAAGTCACTGGAGTGAACCACAGTACCGACGGGGGTATGGATCGCCATAGCGACTCCGTCAGGAATACTGTGGACGACTCTCATGAACTCGATGAAGAATGGGCCCAGGCGGGTCTGTCCACCCGGCTTCACCTCTACTAGTTTTGTCTTTTTGAGCAGCCTGTGTTCTTCCAATTTGGCTTCGATGAAGCCCAGGGACAACTTGGTGGCATAGACCGGCGCGTTAACCTCTTTTAGGAGGTACGGTAGCGCTCCGGTGTGATCCTCATGTCCGTGCGTGATAAAAATGCCACGCAGTTTGTGCTGGTTCTTCACCACGTACTGGAAATCAGGCAAGACAAGGTCAATGCCAGGCATGCTCTCGTCGGGAAACATGATGCCAGCATCGACAAGGATCATATCCTTGTCGTACTCGTATACCATCATGTTCTTGCCGACTTCTCCGGTGCCACCAAGAGGGATGATTCTTAATTTATGTGCCAATGAGTATGGTCTCTACCTTTCGGTTCTTACGTTATACGTTCCTATTTAGAGGAGTCCCATCGATTCCATAGTCTGCCTGAGCGACTCGATCTGCTCATCGGTTGCTTCAATCATTGGAGGTCGAAGACCGCCAACAGGAATACCGAGTAGCTTCATCGCGGCCTTGGGCAGAATCGGATTGGTCGTGGCGAACATCGCTTTTGTCATCGGCGATATCTCCTCGTGAATCCTTTGTGCTGCAGCTGTGTCCCCTTTCGAGAACTTGTCCACCATCTCGGCCAGCTGCGGGCCGACAGTGTGTGCAGTCACACTGATGAAGCCATTGGCTCCAAGTGATAGATACGGGAGGTTCAGGTCGTCCTCTCCGCTAAAAAAGTAAAAATCATCGGGTGTGCCCGCGATCATGCGCGAAGCCTGGCTCAGATCGCCTGCCGCTTCTTTTACGGCAATAATGTTTTCAACATCAAAGGCCAACCTGATGACCGTTTCCGAGGTCATGTTCAGGCTGGTCCGGCTGGGGACATTGTAGGCAATGATCGGTAGGTCAGTCGCCGCTGCCACCTCTTTAAAGTGACGGTATATGCCTTCTTGCGGTGGCTTGTTGTAATACGGGACTACGACCATCGCGGCATCCGCGCCCGCAGCAGTCACATCCTTGGTCATCTTGATGCTTTCCCAGGTGGAATTACACCCACTACCGGCGATGACCTTGCCACGGCCGTCAGCGACTTCTTTGACAGCCTTTACGATATCAACACGCTCTTGGTCTGAAAGGGTCGGGGATTCCCCGGTGGTCCCACAGACCACGATGCTGTCTGATCCATTATTGAGTAAGTAGTCAGCCACCCTCTGAGCGCTGTCTAGGTCGACCTTGAGGTCATCGTCCATCGGAGTGACCATCGCTGTCATTACCCGGCCCAGGGGAGTCGGCATCCCGCCTTTTCTAACTGCCATTAAACTCTGTCCCCCTCAAGTTCCATTATCCTGTCTAATCCTACAGTCAGAGGCGCCAGTTCCGACACCTTTTTGACGGCCATGACCACGCCAGGCATATAGGCCTGACGATCTATGGAGTCATGTCTGATTGTCAGCGTCTGTCCGGGACTACCGAAGATGACTTCTTGGTGAGCAACGTATCCCGGAAGCCGCACACCGTGCACCCTCACGCCGTCGACCAGACCACCTCGGGCTCCTTCGTATTTCTCGACGCCCACTTCGACCGAGGATGCACCTGCTTCGGCCAAGACCCTTGCTGTGGCTACCGCAGTCCCCGACGGTGAGTCGGCTTTTTGGTCATGATGGAACTCGATCACTTCCGCCGAAGGCATGAAGCGAGCGGCCATCTTTGAGAGTTGCATCATCAATACTGCGCCAATCGTGAAGTTGGCGGCGATGAACACTCTTCGACCAGTATCTCGAGCGGTCTTTTCAATCTCATCGTAATCCTGGTCGATCCCAGTCGTCCCGACCACACAATCTGTGCCACTGTGCAGAGCGATTTTAATGTTTGCGAGCACGGCATCGGGGTGCGTGAAGTCAACCATGACGTCCGGAGCAGTCACTCTGAGAGCTTCGCTCAGATCATTTGAGACCTGAACTCCGGCGGCCCCGGATCCTACTAGTGCGCCTACGTCTACACCACTCAAGCCAGGTGCAACATCCACAGCGGCGACCAGATCCAATTCGGGATCGGCAATGACGGCCCGGCAAACCTCGCGGCCCATTTTGCCGCCGGCACCAGAAACCAGAACACCCAGCCTTCCGTTACTCATCGATCGCCCCCTCGTCCAAGGGGCCCAGCACTGTGATGGCCAGGTCTTCGGGAGAGTATATGCGTGCTGCCAAAGCATTGACCTGCTCAAGACTCACGCTATCCATCTTCTCTATCAATTCATCCAGAGTCAGCATCTCACCCTTGGTGATCTTAGCCCTGCCCAGACGGAACATCCGATGCCCTGTGCTTTCGAAGGACAGAACCATCTGACCTTTCATGTGCTCCCGGCACCTCTGTAATTCCTCTGCGGTGATGCCGTTTGTCGATATCTTCCCAAGCTCGTCCTTAATGCGCTTTACTGCTTCATTCGCTCGAGCAGGATTGGTTCCGGCATACACTGCGTGATATCCAGCGTCGGAATACATCGAGTAATGGGAGAAGACGCTATAGGCCATTGAGTTCTTCTCGCGGATTTCTTGGAACAAACGTGAGCTCATACCGCCGCCAAGTGCGCAATCCAGAATGAGAAATGCAAATCGTTCGGGGTCATGCGCCTTAAGAGCAGGTGCACCCATCACGATGTGTGATTGCTCCGAATCACGTCGAATCACTTTCGTGTGTGGCTGGAATCCGGCCTCCTGTATGTTTCTAGGATCAGCGCTTGTTTCAACGACGGGTAGCTTTGCACTCTCAAGCCGAGCTACAAGATCATCGTGATCAAGATTACCGGTCGCGGCGATGACCATCCTGTCGGCCCTATAGACACGCTTGTACAGCTCGACCAATTGCTCCCTAGAAACGTCGCCGACAGTGCCATAGGTGCCCGCGACCGGCCTCCCAAGGGGGTGATCACTCCACAAATTCTCAAGGAATAGATCGTGCACATGGTCGTCGGGTGCGTCCTCATGCCCTCGAATCTCTTCAAGAATGACTGACCTCTCGGCCTCGATGTCCTCAGACTTCATGACTGAACCCTCGATCATGTCGGAAAGAAGAGAGATCGCTTCGGGCATATGCTGGTCCAACAGTCTGGCGTGATAGCCGGTCTGCTCTTTGGTGGTAAAAGCGTTGAACTCGGCACCCAACGACTCGAAGGCTTCAGAAATTTCCTGGGCGGATCTAGCCTTCGTTCCCTTGAACAGTAGGTGCTCAATAAAATGAGCGGACCCGGACATCTCGGGTATTTCATCCCGAGACCCGTAGTCCACCCAGAAGCCGATAGCTACCGAGCGCACATTTGGAAGGCGCTCGGTAACTACCTCGAGTCCGTTAGATAGTGTGGACTCCTGAAAACCCATATTGCCCTTCAGCTGTTATCCCTGTGGGGAGGAGACAAGTCCATGTACTGTGGACTCGTCAACCGTTGGGTTGAGCTCATTGACAACAAGATTGATGCGGCCCTGTCGGTCGATCTCAGCGATCTCGACCACTACTGAGTCGCCTTCCTTCACAACGTCCTCTACCCGATTGACGTGTCCCTCTCCGAGCTTGGAGATGTGAACCAATCCGTCTTTTCCGGGAAGGATCTGTACGAAAGCGCCGAATGGCATACAACGTACGACCTTACCTAGATAGACCTCGCCTATCTCTGGCTCGCGCACGATGGAGTCGATCATAGCTTTAGCCTGCTCGCCAGATGTCTGGTCCTTAGCGTGAATGAGAATCGTACCGTCGTCCTCGATGCTGACCTGAGAGTCGGTCTCTTCCTGGATAGCGCGAATCGTCTTACCAGATGGTCCGATGATCATTCCGATCTTGTCGGTATCAACCTTGGTAGTCATAACTCGTGGAGCGTATGGTGACATCTCTTCTCTTGGATCGGCTATAACATCCAGAAGCTTCTGAAGGATGTGTGCACGGCCGGCTTTCGCCTGTGTCATTGCCTGACCCAGAACATGAAGTGGCATGCCGGTAGCTTTCATGTCCATTTGTAGGGCGGTAATGCCCTTAGATGTTCCTGCTACCTTGAAGTCCATGTCCCCAAGGGCATCTTCCATGCCGAGGATATCGGATAGGACAGCCACCTTCTGGTTGGCGCCTTCGCCCTCAGCAATAAGACCCATAGCGATACCCGCCACAGGAGCCTTGATGGGAACACCCGCGTCCATGAGAGCCAACGTGCTTCCGCAAACGCTACCCATCGATGTCGAACCGTTTGAAGACAATGCCTCAGACACAATACGAATGGTGTACGGGAAATCATCAACACTTGGAATCACTGGAACGAGTGCTCTTTCTGCGAGCGCACCGTGTCCGATCTCGCGACGCTTTGGTCCGACCATGCGGCCGGTCTCGCCTGTTGAAAATGGCGGAAAGTTGTAGTGGTGTATGTAGCGCTTTACATCGTCAGGATCCAGTCCGTCCATGCGCTGCTCCTGGCGAGTGGAGCCAAGGGCGAGAACACTCAGGATCTGAGTCTCGCCACGAGTGAACAGCCCTGAACCATGTGCTCTTGGAAGAACCTTGACTTCAACAGGGTGGTCACCGTCGCCGATAGGCCTGATGTCGGTGAGCCCACGCCCGTCGACACGAACGCCCTCGTTGAGGACCATGCTGCGCATAGCCTTCTTCTCAGCGTTCTTTAGGGCCTTAGCAATATCATCATCGCGACCTTCATAGGTGGAGGCTAGGGCCTCTTTGACCTCGGTGCGAAGCGCCTTCAGAGTAGTGTTGCGCTCATCCTTGCCCGCAATGCGAACTGCCTGACTTACTCGATCGCCCAGGCGGCTATTCACTGCATCGACCAGCTCAGGGTCGCTGGTTGCGATCGAGAACTCACGTTGCTTGCGAGTCTTGCCAGCCGCGTCCATCGCAGCAAACAACTCTTCACGGAACTTCTTCTGACCGGCTACTATCTCGTCGATGGCCTTCACGCCTACCTCGAATGCGGCCAGGACATCTTCCTCGCTGACCTCGTCAGCACCGGACTCGACCATAGTAATAGAGCCATCTTTTCCGGCCATAACAAGGTCAAGGTCGCTAGTGGCTTGCTCAGCATAAGTGGGATTAACGATGAATTGTCCGTCAACGCGTCCAATGCGAACCCCACCAATAGGACCATCGAACGGAATATCAGATATTGAAAGTGCCGCAGAGGCACCCATCAGCATCAGGACGTCCACCTGATTGACCATATCCACCGACAGCATCGTTCCAATGATGTGCACATCGTTTCTGAAGCCATCAGGGAACATGGGGCGGATAGGACGATCGATAAGGCGACACATCAGGATTCCCTTTTCGGATGGGCGACCCTCACGACGGAAGAAACTTCCTGGAATCTTGCCCGCCGCATACATTTTCTCTTCTATGTCGATTGTAAGAGGGAAGAAATCCATCCCTGGGCGGGGAGAAGATGCTGCCACTGCTGTAATAAGAAGGGACACATCTTCGCACTCTACGAGAACAGCACCGTCTGCCTGCCCCGCGAGTCTTCCGCTCTCAAGTGATATTGTCTTTCCGCCGACTTCGAAACTTGTCTTTGTCTTCACTACTTCTACTTCCTCTACTTAGTTTATCTCTACTTCTTTACTTCTCGAACTGGGCTACTTGACGTCTCGGACGCCAAGTTTCGCTATGAGGTCACGGTAGCGCGCTACATCTTTACTCTTCAGATAGATGAGCATTTTGCGACGCTTACCAACCATCTGGAGCAGGCCACGACGAGAGTGGTGATCCTTCTTGTGCTCTTTGAGATGCTCGGTGAGGTCTGAGATACGGCGGGTAAGAATTGCGACTTGGACCTCGGGCGAGCCAGTGTCGCCCTCGTGAAGTTCGTTGTCTTTGATGATCTCAGCTTTGTTATCGCCATCTAGGGACATACTGAAATCCACCTCCTTCTGTTTTGCTTCCCCACAAACCCAGGTGACCAGTGGTGACTTGGTTATCCGAGTATGTGGATCACTGCTTACTTTGACGGCCCATTGTAACATAATGTTTGTTAATACCAGCAGTAACGATGAGGATGCCTATCAACATGTCCCGAGTGTCGAAAATGTTCTCCTGGCTCAAACTGAGGAGCCCATGGTCCTACGTCGTCGCGGGCCTTGCCGGGCTGATCATCGTCGTCCTATCAACAATGTTTATCCTATCCACAATCGACGTTCCTGAAACCGGCGACCCTCAACCGGAACTGGACAGTTCCGATGAGAAGGGTGATTCTGACGGTTCCACGGCGACAACCGACGCGGTGTTAGGCACGGTACCGGAGCTAGTCGGGCTTCTCATTGAGGACGCGAGGCCCCTACTCGAGGACGAGGGGCTCAAAGCGGTTGCGCGCTCGACCTTCGACCCAGCCCCCGAAGGTACGATACTGACCCAGGATCCCGACTCCGGTGCACAGATGAACGTTCAGCAGCCGGTGATACTACTAATATCCTCGGGGCCCGAGCCCGGAAGTTCCCCAGACGCAGAGGCGACAAGCAGCCCATCTTCGTCGTCGACCTCAACTACATTGGGAGCTCCGTCACCAGATCCGTCCTCCCGAAAGTACAGCGACTCAACGGTGGTCATCGATCCTGGTCACCAGATGAAGGGCAATAGCGACCAGGAACCCATCGGTCCAGGGTCATCGACGACCAAGGCAAAGGTCAGTCAGGGTGCCACCGGGGTATCCACGAGAATTCCCGAGTATCAGTTGACCTTAGACCTCGCAGAAAGATTGAAGAGTGTACTAGAGGCCGTGGGCGTCAAGGTCGTGATGACCCGGACAACCCACGAGGCTGACATCTCCAATAGCGAGCGAGCAAAGGTGGGGAATGACAGCGCCGCAGATCTGGCCATCAGGATCCATGCGGACGGAAACAACGATTCATCCGTCCAGGGAATCTCAACTCTGTACCCGGATTCGAATGAATGGACGGGATCGATCTCGGCGCCCAGCAAGGAAGCCGCTCAGTTAGTACAAGACGCTGTTGTAAGATCGACCGGACGCCAGAACCGGGGGCTCTCGGCCCGTACCGACATTACTGGGTTCAACTGGTCTGAGGTGCCCGTCGTGCTTTCCGAGATCGGTTTTCTATCCAATTCGGAAGAGGATAACTTGATCAACTCTGAGGCTGAAAAAGTACGAATCGTTGAGGGGCTGAAGACTGGGGTCCTGGCCTATCTGGACACTCAGATCAACTAGTCAGAACTACTGTCCTGACCTGCTCGACGTCCGCGGCGATCTGGTGAGCGAGCTCTTCGCCCGAATCAAACTTGCGCTGATCACGCAGTCGCGCATGGACCTCGACCACCAGACTTCTCTCGTACAGGTCCCCATGAAAATCAAGGATATGGACCTCGATGTATATCTCGCCACTTTCGGTGAACGTGGGCTGCGAACCAATACTCAGAGCTGCAGCGTGGGCATTTTCGGGGTCCCCATCAATACAGGCAAGTGCCGCGTACACCCCTTCGCCCGGGATCGATCCGGGGTCAGGACTTGCGAGATTAGCTGTCTCAAAACCAAGGACTCGTCCTCTTTGGTGACCTGGCACAACATTCCCCGAGAACATCGGAGGCCTACCCAAACGGTTCTTTGCGCCGTGGATATCGCCCTCGGAAACTAGTTGTCTGATCAAAGTACTACTGACCGTTTCACCGTCCAACTGAAGGAGCGGAACAAGATCAACTTCAAAACCACGACGATTCCCCTCTTCGACCAGTCGTCCCGGGGTCCCCTGACCGTTAGCCCCGAAGTGGAAATTGGAGCCGACAACGATGCCCTTAAGGTCGAACTTGGTACACAACAGATCAATAAATGCGTCCGGAGCCATGGTGGCGAACTCTTTGTCGAATGGAATCCGCAATACCATATCGGGCTCTAATCTGGCCAGGAGCTTGAGCTTTATTGGCCGGCTACTCAATCGCTGAGGCGGTTCAGGAGAAAGGACCTCCGCAGGATGTGGCTCAAAGGTCACAACAGCGCTTGAGACGCCAAGGCGTCGTGCGTCATCAATCGCGTTTCGGATTATCATCTGATGCCCAAGATGGACACCGTCAAAGACTCCTACCGCGAGAACAGCGGACGTACCTGCGGGAATATCATCAAAACTGTCGAATACTTCCATGTCCCTCATTTTCCGTCTAGTACCATAAGGTAACGAATCTCTTTATCAGGTGTAACCCGTACTAGGGCCAGTAGTCCACCATCCTCATCAACCAATGCCAATCTGTCCTCTTCGGTGAGATGTTCCTGACCTATCTGCTCTAGGGTCATTACCTTGCCGTGAGACACGTTCTCACGCAGGTCTTTTGAGATCATTAGCTGCGGCCAATCCCTAATAGCCGCTGCCGGTGGCAACAAATAGTCTGTGTCATTCCCCGAATCAGCAAGCTCCTCGAGCTGCTCGATTGTGATTGCATCGTCCAGGGTGAATTCCCCAATCGAATGTCGCCTCAAGGCTCCGAGATGAGCTGAGCCCCCTAGGGCCTCACCCAGATCTCGAGCGATTGACCTGATGTAAGTGCCCTTTGAGCACTCTACTCGTAGCTTAACCGTGGAATTCCCGCCAAATTCCGGATCGGCTGGATCAAAGTCGGTCGCAGAGATATCGTGCACGGTAACCGTCCGCTCCGGTGGGACGAAATCATCCCCCCGTAGGTCCTTTCTATAGAGCCGCTGGCCGCCCATCTTGACCGCGGACCTTCGGGGAGGGCGTTGCGTGATCTCACCTTTGAATCCGAGAACTGCCGTCATCAACTCATCCTCAGTGAACTCACAAACAAATTCCTTGACGATCTCCCCGGTCGCATCGTCGGTGTCAGTGGCGGCACCGAATACCACGACCCCCTCGTACACTTTTGGTTTGGCCTGAACAATATCGGACAATCTGGTGGCTTTCCCCACAGTCATAATCAGCAGACCGGTAGCAGGTTTATCCAGGGTCCCTGTGTGCCCTATCTTCTTGGTGCCGAGCAGCCTTCTAGATCGAGCGACCACGTCATGGGAGGTCCAGCCGGACGACTTATCTATAAGGATCAGGCCGTTCGGCCCGGAGGTAATCATTTAGGGGAACCTCTTATTCTTTGCCGGAACCATTCTGTTTGGCGGCTAGAGCAGCCTCCTGATCGAATATCCTCTCAGGAGGAAGTGTCCCGTCGGCGATGAACGATTTTATCAGTGGTACGAATTGCTCTGGCAGTAGATCTGTCTTGCATCCGGCGGCCTTTTTGTGTCCACCGCCACCAAATCTTCCGCAGAAGGCGGCAACGTCCAGGTCGGTACTGGATCGCAGGCTGACTCGGTATCCAGTCCCCGTCTCGCGAAGAAGACAGGCGATCTTGGTTCCTTCGATGCCACGAAGGTTGTCGATGAATTCTTCTGCGTCCATCAGACTGGCCTTGGTCTCTTCAAGATCCTTTCGCATGATGATGCTGTGACTAAGGCCGTCAGATAAGTCTGCTCTCTCTAGCATCCGAGCCAATAGCTTCTTCGTGGCGAACGACTCAGACTCGTAAACCTGTTGGAACACCTGGTTTACATCAACCCCATAATCCACCAACTCGCCCGCGACCCGTAGGGTGTCGCCGGTTGTATTCGAGTACTGAAAGCGACCGGTGTCCGTAACCAATCCAACGTATAGGCAAGTGGCTAGAGGCGCGTCTATCTGTACGCCGAGATCCAATGCGATTCGATACAGGATCTCCGTCGTGGAGGGAGCTTGAGGAAGGATCAGGTTCGCCACCCCGAACATATCGTTCTTGGTGTGATGGTCGATGTTTATGGCCTCATCCGCCCGGGCCACCACTTTTGCAAGATCCGAACCTAGGCGAGAAAGATTGGGGCACTCTAGCACAATGGCATTCTTAACCGGAGCCCCAGTGGAACTCTTCTTCCTAAGCTCGATTCCCTCTGCGATAAACCTATATGCGCTGGGAATAACCTCGGTGATGTAAAGGCACCTGGCTTTCTTACCAAGTTTGGTGAGCATCATGTACATGGCGAATGAACCGCCCAGAGAGTCGCCGTCCGGCTGCTCATGTGAGCCGATAACAAAGTCATCCTTGTCCTGCAGAAAGTCTAGGACCTTCTGGTACTCGGGATTCGACGCGTACTCATCGTGTGTATCATGCCGCTTATGTTCAATGGGATTCATCGGTTTCCTCTTCCGCTGAGTCCGAATTGACCGCTTCATCCGAAGCGTTTACCTTGCGTAGTACCTTCGAAATATGAACCCCGTATTCCGCCGAGTTATCCATGTGGAATTTCAATTCTGGGGTGTTCTTGGTCTGCAGCGATCGGCCGAGCCTGCTGCGGAGATGCCCTTTGGCGCTCTTGAGTCCCGTTAGACTGGCCTCTCTATCCTCGTCGGATCCGTAAACGCTGACAAAGATGTCAGCAGTACTGATATCTGGGGAAACCTGGACTCTGGTGATCGTAACAAGTCCGACCCTTGGGTCCTTGATCTCACGATCGATGAGGGTGCCTAGATTCTCTTTTATCATTTCTTGAATACGTGCCCTGCGTGGAGATGCCATTAGACTCGATCCTCTGGTGAGAACATGTGTATTTCTGAACGGATCAGTTCTGCTCCGTTGGCACCCTCGGTCCACCGTAGAATGTGGTTAAGCACCTTTTGAACCTGTCCACCCTCAGCCGAGACCATTGAGACAGCAATAAGGGAGCGCTGCCAGAGGTCCTGAAACTCTACTTCGGAGACCGATACCTTGAATCGTGAGGTGATCTGCCCCGTAATACTCTTGATGACCTTGCGCTTATCCTTGATCGATGTGGCTCCAGGAAGATGCAGTTCCATCTCTAGCAAGCCGACAACCACTCTGAATCCAGCCTATTCACGAGCCTTCTCGACGTGCGAGTAGACCTCGAGCACGTCGCCCACTTTGATGTCCTGGAAATCAACCAGTCCGATTCCACACTCATAGCCCGTCTTCACGGAAGGGACGTCGTCCTTAAATCTTCTAAGGGAAGCGAGTTTCCCATCGTGGACAAGAACACCGTCACGAACGAGTCTGACCTTGTCCTTATGGTTAATCTCACCGCTCACAACGTAACAACCGGCAATGAATCCGATCTTAGGAACTTTGAAGGTGTCCCTTACCTCGACCCGGCCAACCTCGATCTCTTCCATCTGAGGTTTGAGCAGTCCGACGCTGGCGTTCCTAACATCATCTACAGCCTTGTAGATGATGGTATGCATTCTGATTTCGACACTCTCTTTTTCAGCCATGGCCTTCGCCTTTGGTTCAGGACGAACATTGAATCCAATGACAATCGCTTGTGATGCAGCAGCAAGCATTACGTCACTCTCACTCACGGCTCCTACGCCCTGATGAATGACCGTGACTCTGACGTCTTCTCTCTGAACCTTTTCAATCGACTCACGAAGAGCTTCGACAGATCCTTGCACGTCAGCCTTGACGATGATGCGAAGCTCTTCCACTTCACCCTCACGAATGCGCTCAAGCAGACCGTGGACGGTTGGTGCGGCACCGCGACGAAGTGCCTCGGCGCGCTCGGACCTATCCTCGACTATCTGTCTAGCTTGCTTCTCGTTGCTGACGACCATGAAGTCGTCGCCCGCAGCTGGGACTGCACCCAACCCAAGGATTTCAACCGGCTGTGCAGGCACGGCTTTTGGATGGTGCTTCCCGTGGTCGTCGACCAAAGCTCTGACCTTACCCATCGTACTCCCTGCGATGATAACGTCGCCGACCTTCAGGGTGCCGCCCTGAACAAGGACGCTGGCAACAGGCCCGCGGCCTCTCTCAAGCTGAGCCTCAATAACGACCCCGCGGGCCTTGCCCTCCATCGGGGCTGTAAGCTCTTCGACCTCGCTGACAAGATTGATTGTTTCCAGGATCTCATCGATGTTCGTGCGCTGCTTGGCTGAGACCTCTACGAATATCGTATCCCCACCCCAGTCCTCTGGTATTAGGGCGTGCTCGGTAAGCTGCTGTTTGACTCGATCCGGATTCGCTCCCTCAACATCGATCTTGTTGATGGCGACGATAATCGGCACCCCCGCGGCCTTTGCATGGTCAAGCGCCTCAAGAGTTTGAGCCTTAACACCATCATTGGCGGCTACCAGTAGGATTACGATGTCTGTCGCCTTCGCGCCTCGGGCACGCATCTGAGTAAATGCCTCATGGCCTGGCGTATCAATAAATGTGATTTTGTGGTGTTTATGCGACACCTGGTACGCACCGATGTGCTGGGTGATACCGCCGGCCTCCGCGGCCGTGACCTCGGTCTCGCGGATAGCATCCAAAAGACTGGTCTTTCCATGGTCGACATGGCCCATGACTGTAACAACAGGTGGGCGTGGCATCGGAGGTCCCTCTGGGCCTTCGAGATCCAGCTCCTCTTCGTCTTCCGGCTCGGCAATAACGATTTCATATCCGAGCTCTTCACCCAGGACAACCGCGCTCTCGGTTGATATGGCCATATTGATCGTTGCCATCTCACCGATAACGATAAGCTTACGAATGATGTCCGTTGCCGGGACGTTGATTGCTTCAGAGAATTCCTTGACTGTGATGACCTCGGGAATCTCGATAACAGTCAGTCCCGGTCCACCGCTATCTTTGGTTCGGCGACCGGTCCGACGACCATCGTCTTTATGGCTATCGGTTGCTCCGAGGTTCTCACCTCGTAGCTTTCGCTCAACAGCCTCGTCAACCTGCTGAAAGTTACTGTTTATCTTGATGTCGAACTCGGTGAGCCTGTTCTTGAGCTCAGCAGGGGAAATATTCAGTTCTTTGGCTAGCTCATAGACTCTCATCCGGTTTTTCCTACCGCTCTTTCCAGTCGTTCATACATCTCTTCGTCCAACTCTACCGCAAGGGACCTTTTAAGTGTTCCCCGCTTCTTGGCCTTTGCGAGGCAATCTACATCTTTGCAGATGTAAGCACCCCGTCCTGGCTCTCGCATCGTCTCATCAAGTCCTACCGTCCTGTCGGGCCTGCGCACGACTCTTATCAATTCGGACTTGTCTTTGTTGCTTCTACAGCTAACGCAGGTCCTTACTTGGGCCTTCCTGTCTCTCGACACTCGTAACCACCTGAAGTCTCTATGACCCGTCGGCCAGCGACTGGTGTCGACCACAGTACTGACTGTCCGGCTTTGCTTTGCTCTTACACGGTGTGCCCGCAGCAGTCGTCGCAGCGCACATCCCCTCGGCCACCTCGGCCGGTGCTTCAACGGCATCGTCTTCGGACTCAGCCTCCGAGAACGCGTCGCGCGCATTCTCTTCGGCCGCCTGAGACTCGGACCTGATGTCGACCCGCCAACCTGTAAGCTTGGCGGCAAGGCGTGCATTCTGGCCCTCTTTTCCAATGGCCAGTGACAGCTGAGCATCGGGCACGACGACCTCGGCCCTTTTTTCAACTTCATCCAAGATCACGTCCGTGACCTTTGCAGGACTAAGCGCATTTGCAACTAGGACGGCGGCGTCCTCGCTCCACTCGATAACATCAATCTTCTCACCACGGAGCTCGTTGACCACCATACGGACCCTCGAACCCTTGGGCCCAACGCAGGCGCCTACCGGATCGATGGATTCATCTCTAGAGACAACAGCGACCTTTGATCTATGGCCAGCCTCTCTGGCAACCGCTTTGATCTCAACATAGCCGTCATATATCTCGGGAACCTCAAGCTCGAATAGACGCTTAAGAAGACCCGGGTGGCTTCTGGATACGATGATCTGCGGGCCCTTGGGGCTTTTGCGCACTTCGACTATGAAAGTCTTAATACGAGCGCCATGATCATATCTTTCCTTGGATACCTGCTCTTGGGGAGGAAGCAGAGCCTCTACTCGCCCAAGATTGATCAGCGTATAGCGCTGGTCAGACTGCTCGACGATTCCGGTGATGATGTCGCCCTCGCGGTCACGGTACTCCTCATGCATGTGATCACGCTCAGCATCACGTATGTGCTGCTTGACCACCTGGCTGGCGGTCTGCGCAGCCAGACGTCCGAAATCCTTCGGAGTCACGTCTTCCCTGCTAATCTCTTTACCCTCTTCGTCAACCTCGAGTGCGAACACGCTAATGTCCCCGGTCTCTCGATCGACCTCGGCAAGTGGATGCGTGGTGTCTGGATTACTTCTTCTATATGCGGCTGCAAGCGCGACCTCTAGAGCAACCATTATGCTCTCGGGCTCAATATTCTTTTCTCTTTGAATCTGCTCTAGAGCCTGTATCAGTTCAACGGTCACTTGTTCTTCCTTCCTGCGACCTGCTTTTTTCCCGGCTTTGGCGACGGGCCGTACTCGAATACCAGATTCGCCTTACGTATCTCCTGGTAATCTACCCGGAATTCCTCATTGTCCACCTTCACGATGACACCAATGTCATCAGCGGAAACGATGTCCCCCTTGAAGCTCTTGCGCTCATGGACCTTCTTAGCGGTCTTGATCACGACCTTCGACCCTTCGAACATTTGGAAATGATCCGCAGTCTTCAGTGGTCTCTCGAGTCCTGGGGATGAGACTTCAAGGTTGTACCTGTCTGTCACAGCCCCGGATCGATCAAGCGCATGTCCAATGACCTCGCTAGCCTTACCGCACTCTTCCACGCCGATACCACCTTCAGTATCCAGCAAGAACGCGAGCACCCGACCATTGGCCTCTCCGCGCCACTCTATGTCGACTATTTCAATGTCCATGTCCGAAAGCAATGGCTCTACCACTGCCTCAACCCGATCTATCAGGTCATTTCCATCCGACATGGCGCCCCTTTTCTACGTTGAGAGAAAACCCCCAGCGAAATAAAAAGAGCGGCTTTAGGTCAGCCACTCTTCGTTCGGAGCTATTCAACTGGTTTAGCATAGCACTTGGGTACCTTTGTCTCAAGCTACGAGAGAGGCTCAAATGAGCGAACACGAATACCGTACGGTCGCCAAACTCTGGGAACCCTTAGAGGTTGAGATCGTGAAATCCCTTCTCAAAGAGGCTGGGATTCCCATATTCATAAAGAAGGAAGCCCTCGGGGATATCTACGGCCTAACCATCGATGGCCTTGCGAAGGTAGAAATCCAGGTTCCTCCGGACAAGATGGAGGAGGCCACGAACCTTATCGCATCCAGGGAGTTTATCCACGATGAGCTTACTGAGGACGACAACTAGCGAGTCTCAACCGTGATATTCTGTCGTAGCTGGATCAACCCTTACAAGAACGGTTTGTATGCCCAAGAAACTCATTATCGCTATGATCGTCCTCGTGCCGACAGTTGTTATTGGAACTATTCTCTTAGTCGGAGCATTGGATGGAGATTCCAACCCAACAGCTGCTCAGGCCCCTGTTTCTGTTGCCAACGGTCTTCCGCAGTTCGTCAGCACGCCACCACCCGCTCTGGACGCCTCAGCTGTTGACGCTGGAAAAACCGTCTACGCCCAGCACTGCGCGAGTTGTCACGGAGTCAGTGCCGAAGGTCAGGCGGACTGGAAGATAGCGAATCCCGATGGGACCCTAAAGGCCCCTCCCCATGACGACTCCGGACACACCTGGCATCATGCTGATGATCAACTGATCGACATCATCACGCGAGGTCCAGCGTTCTACGCCGAATTTCCCGATTCCCCCAAGACGAACATGCCGGGATTCCAGGGAACGCTCTCAGCTGCCGAAATCGGATCGGTTCTTACATACATCAAGAGCCTTTGGAACACTGAGAACAGGCAGAGCCAGTGGGATGTCTCGAGCGGTGGGGAACACTCTCACTGAGTTTCTAGCTCACTCTCCCGGGTACTGAGAATCCCACAGCCGCTCAGCGCTACCCTTCGGCTCATCCAACTTCGGCTTTCCATCCACATCGACCTCTAGACGCTCGATCTCGTTCTTCCGCCAACCTGCGGGGTATGCGAATTCGCTGCCCTTTCCGGGAGCTTTTGTGGGATGTACCGAGTCGCGACCGGGATGTGTTCCTTGGAGAGTCGTCGGGAGATACCCTCCGCCCGGAGCCATCTTGCTGATTTTGCGCTGGACCACCCAACGATCCATCCCCTCTGGCGCGGATGCCTTTGCGAGGGTCGTCCGAAGGAGTTTCTGACGATTGAAATCCAGGTGGCCTCTGTCATACGAGGAATAATAATG
>JAUVYG010000012.1 GCA_030603185.1 Actinomycetota bacterium
CGCCATGGCCGACTGGAAACCCAAGGAAAAGATCCGTGCCCTTCAAGTCATGGGTGACATCGGTGATAGAAAGTCTGTGGCGGCACTGAGACGAGAGGCTCTTGGAGGGGATGAGTCCGTCAGGCAAGCCGCGAGAGATGCGATCAATAAGGTATCTCTTGAGGTGGATGGGGCTCTCGAGCAGCTAAAGGTTGGGCTTACTGCCAGAGAAGATGATGTGCTTGCTCTATTGGCTGATGGGCAGAGCAACGGTGAGATCGCCAATAGTCTCTTCCTGAGTGGAGGTACGGTCAAGACCTACGTGAATCGGTTGTTCCACAAGCTGGGAGTCACCACGAGAATGCAGGCGGCCAAGCGATACAACGACGCAATCGCACGGGATGCGGACTAGGTCAGGCGCCCATCCTCATCCAGTCACCGTGGATGATGAACGTACTTCTCCATTCGGTCTGTGTGTCGCCATCGAAGAAGCGGTAGGCAGTCCAACATGAATCACACAGATAGACTGCCATGTTATTGATCCCCTTAGAGTGCCTACCCTCGGCGCAGTCATGAAGTGCGCGCGGTGACGCCTCACTCATCTTGCACCATGAACACATCTTCATCTCCGTCACCCCTCGAATTGAAATCTATAATTCCTTCTTGCCCCATTGCACGGAAGTACTACTGCTGGGGTTGGGGAGTATTCTTGTCTCGGACAACGGCGCATTAAGAGTTTGAGTATTTGATTAAACTCCTGGTAACAGTGGTAAGAACCATCAATATACAACCAAACTCTGTGATAGAATTACCAACGGCCCGCGTGAATGAAATGAAACGAGGTACTAGTTGCTTGGTCTGATTGCCAAGGCGCTTAGTTTTGGTGAGCGGAAGAAGATGAAGGCTCTTGAGAAGGTCGTTGAACAGGTCAACGAGTTCACAGAAGAGTACGGCGCTTACTCCGACGCGCAAATACGCGCTAAGACAGATGAATTTCGCCAGAGGCTCGACGATGGCGAGGCGCTGGATCACTTGCTCCCTGAAGCCTTTGCGGCAGTACGAGAGGCGGGCGAGAGAACCATCGGCCTTCGTCATTTTGACGTCCAGCTAATGGGTGGCGCCGCGCTACATAACGGAAATATCGCAGAGATGAAGACGGGCGAGGGTAAGACCCTTGTCGCGACTCTCCCTGTGTATCTGAATGCACTCACCGGAAAGGGTGTTCACGTTGTCACCGTCAATGACTATCTCGCCAAGCGAGATAGCAAGTGGATGTCTCCTATCTACGAGTTCCTTGGGATGGAAGTAAAAGCCATCCAGAACAAGATGAGTGGACAAGAGAAAAAGGATGCCTACGCCGCTGATATCACATACGGCACCAACAACGAGTATGGCTTTGACTACCTAAGAGACAACATGGCACGCAGTGTGGATCAGATGGTTCAGCGCGGGCACTACTTCGCAATCCTTGATGAGGTTGATTCGATCCTTATTGACGAGGCAAGAACACCACTGATCATCTCGGGTTCTGCCGAGCAAGCCGCGGACACCTACTACGCTTTCGCTAAGATCATTCCTCGCCTAATTGAGGACGAGGACTATGACGTAGACGAGAAGATGAACACCATCGCTCCTACCGAGTCTGGAATCGCCAAGGTCGAGAAGGCTCTCGGGATCGAGAACATGTACGCGGACACCAGCAGCCAGTTGATCAACCATCTGAATCAGTCGCTGAAGGCTCATCGCATGTTCAAGCGTGATGTTGACTACATCTTGCAAGACGGCGAGGTCGTGATCGTTGATGAGTTCACCGGTCGCCTGATGGAGGGTCGTCGCTACGGCGAAGGTCTACACCAGTCCATCGAGGCCAAAGAGGGCGTGAAGATAAGGGCCGAGAATCAGACGCTAGCGACGGTCACATTTCAGAACTACTTCAGAATGTACGAAAAGCTTGGTGGCATGACCGGTACGGCCATGACCGAGGCTGACGAGTTCTTCCACATCTACAAGCTGGATACGATCGAGATACCGGCTAACCGTCAATTGATCCGCAAAGACAAAGACGATCTCATCTACAAGAGTGAGGACGCTAAGTTCAATGCGATGATCGAGGACATCCTCGAAGCTAACGCCAATAGACAGCCGATCCTGGTCGGCACCATCTCGATCGAGAAGTCTGAGCAGGTCGGCAAGGAACTGGCCAAGCGAGGGATCAAGCACGAGATATTGAACGCGAAGAATCACGAGCGCGAAGCCGAGATCATCTCTCAGGCAGGAGCCCCGGGGGCCATAACTATTGCTACCAACATGGCTGGTCGAGGTGTCGATATCGTGATGGGCGGTCTTCCGATAGATCCCGTAGCCCAGGTGCAGGCCATAGAGGCCGGTGGATTGTTTGTGGTTGGAACCGAACGGCACGACTCCCGCCGCATCGACAACCAGCTCCGCGGTCGTTCAGGCCGTCAAGGCGACCCAGGGGCAACTCGCTTCTATCTGTCACTAGAGGACGAGCTAATGCAGAAGTTCGCAGCCGATCGTATCGGTGGACTCATGGACCGGCTCGGATTACCAGAGAATGAGCCCATCAATCATCCCCTGATTTCGAGGTCGATAGAGACTGCGCAGAGGCAGGTCGAGTCACAGAACTTTGAGACCCGTAAATACGTACTCAAGTATGACGATGTGATGACCAAACAAAGGCAGGTCATCTACGAGCAAAGGCGCCAGATCCTGGACGGTGAGGACCTTGGTGACTATGCGACCGGTATGGTTCAGGAAGTTGTTGCCGAGAAGGTGGGTATCCACTGCCAGGGCGAGAATCCGGATCAGTGGGAACTGGAACATCTCTGGACCGACCTGAAGACCATCTTCCCGGTCAGCGTTAAAGAGGAAGATCTGGACATGGACTCTATCTCCTCAGTTGAACTAGCCGAAATGGTGGCCGAAGACGCAGCTCAGGCTTATGAAGAGCGAGAGCAGGCTCTTGGGTTAGAGGTCATTCGCCAGCTTGAGCGTCAGGTTCTTCTGGATGTTATCGACAACAAATGGAAGGACCATCTATTCGAGATGGACTACCTGCGTGAGGGCATCAACCTTCGGGCCTTTGGTCAAAGAGATCCCCTGGTCGAGTACCAGCGTGAGGGATTCGAGATGTATGAATCAATGAGCGAGTCCATTAAAGAAGAGTTCTCGCGCTATATGTTTCACGTCCAGTTGGTCACCGAAGATGAGCGTGCGGCCAGGGAGGCGCGTGCCAACAAGAGATGGTCCGCTGCAGAGAGTGCTGGCAATGATGACGGAGTGAAGCAGCCGGTCAAGGCTACAGACAAGGACAAGATCGGCCGCAACGATCCCTGCTACTGCGGTAGTGGCAAGAAATTCAAGAAGTGCCATGGTGCTGCCTAAGTGCTAGCCGACTACGCTGACCCCATCAGTAAGCTGAAAGAAAAGATCACCGCCACCAGGGGGTATCTTTGACATTGATTCACGCAACGCGGCGATAGCCGATCTAGAGGCTAAAGCATCTGCTTCTGACTTCTGGGACGACCAGAACGCCGCTAAAAAGGTTTTGGCCGTTCTGTCAGGGCACAAAGAGGTGGTCGGCCAGTGGGAATCCGCCAACTCGGGCCTTGATGACCTCGCGACCCTGTTCGAGCTTGCCCGTGAAGAAGAGGCCAGTGGTGGCGATCACGGCCTAGAGCCCGAGATCGCCTCTTCCGCGAAGGCCCTTTCGGTTGTCGCGGACCAACTAGAGGTCGAAGCGCTGTTCACTGGAGAGCATGACAGCAGCAACGCCATCGTTACCGTGCATGCGGGAGCCGGGGGAACCGAGTCACAGGACTGGGCCGTGATGCTGATGCGCATGTACATGAGGTGGGCCGAGAAGCGAGGCTTCGCAACCGAAGTGGATGACACATCCTACGGCGACGAAGCCGGCATCAAGAGCGCGACCTTTATTGTGAAGGGTCGAAACGCCTACGGATTCCTTCAGGGGGAGAAGGGCGTTCATCGCCTTGTGCGTATCTCTCCTTTTGACTCGGCCAAGAGACGTCACACATCGTTTTCGTCCGTAGATGTGATTCCCGATCTAGAGGACGACGTAGAGATCGAGATCGAAGCAAAGGATCTTCGTGTTGATACCTATCGTGCCAGTGGTCCGGGTGGGCAGCACGTGAACAAGACTGATTCTGCGGTGAGACTTACCCATGTGCCCACCGGCACCGTTACTCAGTGTCAAAGCGAGAGAAGTCAGATGCTCAACCGCGAAAAGGCTATGCACATACTGAGGGCAAGGCTGTACGAGCAGCAGCGCCAACAAAGGGAAGATGAGCTTGCTGGGATCCGTGGTGAGCAGAAGAAGATCGAATGGGGAAGCCAGATCCGCTCCTACGTGTTCCAGCCGTACACTATGGTCAAGGACCATCGCACCAAGCAAGAGGTAGGCAACGTCCAGGGGGTCATGGACGGCGAGATCAATCCGTTCGTGACGTCCTACCTGCACTTCAAGCTTAAAGACGGCGGAGTCCCAATCGCTACGGCAGACGAGGATGACGAGATTTGAGCAAGGTCCAGGCGGATCTACACACCCACACGGTGGCCAGCGGCCACGCGTTCAGTACCTTCCTCGAGAATGCCGAACACGCTGCCCGAGTCGGTCTGACCCTGATGGGAGTCACGGATCATGGCCCTGCACTACCGGGCGGAGCCCATCCCTTTCATTTTTGGAACCTTCGGGTGCTCCCAAGAGTATTAGATGGTGTGAAGATACTTCGAAGCGTGGAAGCCAACATCATGAGTGCAGACGGTGATATCGATCTAAAGGAAGAGTTCATGGACGCGGTTGATATTGTTCAGGCCGGCATGCACGGACCCTGCGGGTATGAGGGCGGGAACAGAACCGAGAACACAGACGTCTATATAAGAGTGATGGACAATCCACGAGTGAGAGTCCTTGTGCATCCGAATACCCTTCAGTTCCCAGTCGACTGTGAGGCACTAGTAGCCGCCGCCGATGATAAGGGTGTTCTGATAGAACTCAACAACGCGTCGATGCTTACAGCGCGAGAGGGTAGCGTACCGTATCTAGAAGAGATGGTTGCGGCACTCGCGCAGGCCGATAGTGACATTCTGTTGGCGAGCGATGCCCACCTTGCCACTGATGTCGGTAGGGTTGAAGAGGTTCGAAGGATAGTGTCCCAGAAGGGCATCGATGACCGCAGGATTCTTAACTTTGATGCCGATAGACTGCTCGAAAGGCTGGGTGTAAAAGCTGAAGTTTTTATTGAAAGTTAGAAACAAAGGCTTGACCTGTGGTCGAACAAGTATTCGAATAGTAGGGAGCGGGACTGGGCATGGTTAAAGTTAAACCTAAGGTTAAGGTTTGAGATGGGTCAGCTTGCATTAGACCATGGATTTGATAGCATACTAGCTGGAGTGGGAGGCAAACGCCTCGCACGTAAGGCCAATACCTGCAGAAATCGTTTTACCTTGCTGGCAAATGTCCCGCCGCGAGGACTAGAAAGTGATCGCCCTTGATCGAGTTCAAGAATGTGACCAAGGTCTATGAGAGCCATGACATCCCGGCTCTGACCAACGTTAGTATTCACATAGACCGAGGCGAGTTTGTGTTCCTTGTGGGCCCTAGTGGCTCCGGAAAATCCACATTTATCCGTCTACTTATAAAGGAACTAGAGCCGACCTCCGGTGACATCATTGTGGCCGGACAGAGTCTACCGAGCCTTCGTAACTGGAAGGTCCCTTACTTGCGGCGCAATATGGGTTGTATCTTCCAGGACTACAAGTTGCTTGCACAGAAGACTACTTATGAAAACATCGCATTCGCCCTACAGGTGATCGGTCAGCCAAAACACATCATAGAAGAGCGTGTGCCTGAGATCCTCAGGCTTGTCGGCCTTGACGGCATGTCCCACAAGTATCCGCATCAGCTATCAGGAGGCGAGCAGCAGCGAGTCTCTATTGCCCGTGCGTTCGTAAATCGCCCACCGGTGCTACTCGCCGATGAGCCCACAGGCAACCTCGATCCGACTACGGCTCTGGGCATAATGTCGCTGCTCGAAAGAATCAATGAGCTGGGCACTACCGTCGTTATGGCTACGCACGACCGCAACACTGTGGATCAGATGCGTAAGCGCGTGATTCAGTTGGAAGACGGAAATATCGTCCGAGACCAGGACCGCGGGGTGTACGGTGTCAGTTAACATCACCTACGGCATCAGGGAGTCACTCCAGAGTCTGGCCCGCAATTGGGTCATGAGTATCGCGGCCGTTTCTACCGTGACTATCTCTCTTATCATTCTCGGCAGCTTCATCATCCTTGCTATGAGCATTGGATCTTTGGTCAGCCAGTACGAAGAGGACGTCGAGATCAAGGTGTTCTTCGAGCCCGAGGCAGAACCCGGCGCCATGTCTGAATATCAAAGAGAGATCCGTGCCCTGGAGACTGTCTCGACGGTGACGTTCGTCTCAAAAGAGGAGGCACTGCTCAGACTGGAAGAGCAGCTCAACGATCCGCTGATAACCGATAACCTAGGCACTAATCCGCTGCCTGCCTCGATAGAGGTCCGCTTGGTAGACTCCCGTGAAGTTCAAGCTGTCGCCGATGAGATCACGAGCATGGATGATAAAGAGATCGTGGACAGCGTTAAGTTTGGCGGAGAGGTCACCGAGAAGCTGCTGGCAGTTCTAGCTGTTGTCAGGACGGTCGGTACCGGGTTTCTTGTGCTGCTTGGCCTAGCATCTCTGGTCATCGTCTCCAATACCATCAGACTTGCAATCTTCGCCCGTAGGCGAGAGATAGGAATAATGAAGCTGGTAGGAGCCAGCAACTGGTTCATCAGGTGGCCTTTCCTACTTGAAGGGGTCATCGAGGGAATCGTTGGAGCTGTTGTCGCACTCCTCTTACTGCAGGCTTTGGATGCCTTCTTTATTCAGGGTTTGTTAGAGAACATCGCATTCCTACCGTTTGACACGAGTTTGATCAGATTGGACAAAATGGCTATCTATCTGGTCGCGACTGGGGCCATAGTCGGCCTCCTCGGTAGCGCCTTAGCTATTCGCCGCTATCTAAAGGCTTAGCCAGAGATATCGGCTCGGCTAAATAAGGAGCACGCATATGCCGAAACATACTTTAACGGCAAGGGCGCTGGGTTCAGCGTCAAAAAATCGAAGAGCAGAGGGTTTCGAATGTTCCGCGTGAAGCAAACCCAGAATATGAGTGAGAGCTCTACACTTAGTCGACGCTGGCCCATTGTGCTGGCTTCCGCATTGATACTCGCTCTTGCGTTATCACTATCGCCTGCTCAAGCGGACCATCTTTCGACAAAGCAGGATGAACTCAAGGATGTCACAGAGAAGCTTGAGGACACCCGAGACTTCATCAAGGACTCTAAGGTTAGAGAGAAGTCCCTTCTAGGCGAGAGTAGAGAGCTCGACGTTAAGGTCTCTGGCCTTCAGGAAGAACTTGGTGTGATTGAGGAAGATCTCGACCTGGCTTCGAACCGCAGAGAGACCGCAGAGCAAAAGCTAAATCGTCGTCGAGCTGAGCTTGCTGATGTTCAGAGAGAGCTAGGCGAGCAGGAAAAAGAGGTCTACCGAAGCGAAGGTGTACTGTCGGACAGACTGGTGTCTCTCTACAAGCTCGGTCCCGAGAGCTACCTCGAGGTACTGCTTGGTTCGCGTGACTTTTCTGACCTAGTCAGTAGGTTCACATTTTTACTGAACATCGAAGCGCAGGACGAGCATATCGTTATCCGCAATCGGGACCTTCGGGATGAGTTCCGGTCTCTCGAGCGTGAGGTGGCCGCCAAGAAGATAGAGGCCAACGGCGAACGAGACAAATTGGCCATCGAAGAGCGCCGAGTCGAGTCGCTGAAGAACCGCACAGAAAAGAAGAAGAGCTCACTCAAGAGCGAGCAGAATCGTAAGGTCGCTGTGATGGCGGAGGTCCAAGAGGATCGTGAGGAAGCTGAGCGTCTTGAGGACGAACTAGAGCGTGAGTCACAGTCCATCGCTGCATGGCTAGCTTCACAGGGTACTAGTGCGGTCATGGATACGGGGCAGATGATGAAGCCCGTTCTTGGTCGTGAAAGCTCCCAGTTCGGATATAGAACACATCCGATCTCGGGCAGGAAGAGGCTGCATGCTGGCCTTGATATTGCTGCTCCCTATGGAACCGCTGTATGGGCGGCTGACTCAGGAAAGGTCATCTACGCCGGGTACCGAGGTGGCTATGGGAATACCATCATCATCGATCACGGTGGCGGATTGACCACCCTATACGGCCATAACAGCTCCTTGGTCGCAGGAACTGGCACCATAGTCACTAAGGGGCAGGTAATTGCTAAGGTGGGGAGCACCGGATACAGCACTGGCAACCACAGCCACTGGGAGGTTCGCGTCAACGGAGCGGCGAAGAACCCCAAAGGCTATCTGTAGATGTCCCCATTCTTCCGCACGCTCCTAATTGTCATAGCTATTCCGGCCATTGTGGCGGTCAGCTTCGTGGCCGGAGTCTTCACTCATCAGACCGTCAGCGATAATCCGCAATTCAGACTACTGACGAGATCAGCCGAGGATCCGGCTATTCAGAAAGTCGATGAGGTCATCGACCTGCTTGATCAACAGTTCGTCGAGGATGTAAGTGAGGATGTGCTTATTGAGGGAGCCCTCAAGGGGATCATCGAAGCGCTGGACGATCCTTTTTCGAGATACCTAGGCCGAGAGGCCTTCCAAGACATTCAGGCAGCAACTGCAGGTAGCTACAAGGGTATTGGCGTGACACTAGGGCCCAAAAACGGCAAATTCGTGGTGGTCACGGTATTTGACGATACTCCTGCTCAAGAATCCGGCCTCAAGGCCGGGGACGAGTTTACCAAGGTGGAAGATGAGCCGATCGAAGGCATGGATATCGAGACCTTGGTCAGCTTGATCAGGGGAGAGCCGGGCACAAAGGTGACTCTTACTATGACTAGGCCCGGCGAAGACGACTACACAGTCGATGTTGAGCGGCGAGACATCGAAATACCCCTGGTCCGTAGCGACAACAGTGACGGGGGAGTCGGCTATGTGCAGCTGTTCCAATTCTCCGAAGGTGCTGCCGAACAGGTGCGGGAGCACATCGACCAGGTCATCGAGAATGGCGCCAAGGGAATCCTATTGGATCTGCGCGGCAATCCGGGCGGTCTGTTGGACCAAGCGATCGATGTTACATCGATCTTCATAGATGAGGGTGAAGTAGTAAGCACCAAGGGTAAGCTTGAGCCCTCGATCTCATACAAGGTGAATGGGGGCGCAATCGATCAGAGTATCCCTCTGGTCATTCTTCAGAACTCAGCCAGCGCGAGCGCATCAGAGATTGTCGCTGGTGCGATTCAAGATCACGACAGGGGAACCATAGTCGGCACCAACAGCTACGGGAAAGCCTCAGTGCAGCAGGTGCTTCCGTTCGGCGATGAATCAGGTGGAATAGTCGTCACTACAGCTAAATACTTCACGCCAAGCGGCAAGGACATAGTCAACGAGGGCATCAAGCCGGACATCGAGGTCACTCTAGATTCGGCAGTCACAAATGATGTAAGCCTAGATCCGGATACAGGGGAAGAGATAACTTCTCCGCACATTCCGGAGGATCCGGATGATGACAATCAGCTACATGAGGCAGAGAGAATCCTGCGAGAGATTATTGAGTCGGACAAACGAGGCTAGTTGCTTTCGTCCTCATCGATATCGGTGAGATCATCCAGCAGCTGTTGAGCGACCGTGTCCTCGGCTTCATCACCGTCTGAATCGAAAGCGAATGAATCTTGCTGGAGTCGAGACATCAACCTGGGATTCTCTTCACGTGGAATCAGACGAAGTGTCCGGGTGGCCTGAATGAGATCGATAACTGTCTCACTATCGGCATTCCTTCGGAAGTGAAGATGGTCAAAGGACAGAACGTTGATGAAGATCGAACCGTTGATGATCAAGGTGGAGCTTTCCTTGCTAGCAAACACCTTAAGAAGAATACCCTCACCCTCAGAGATGACTTTATCGTCAACCATATCGGTGTAGGTAAGGCACTCGAATGTTTCGAGCGCACGAATCATGTCCCGCTTGTGTACGAGAGTGCCCTCATCCACTATTAGCGGAGCACTTGCCTTGTGATTTTGACGGCTCATGCGGTCTCCAGCTCATAGGGTCTTAACAGCACGAATTATATCACAGGAAACGAATGAATATCACTTAGGCCGACTGGCCGAGAAGGATGGAATGTCAAAGACAAAGCACAAGAAGAATAGACAATTGCAGATCAGCGAGACCGAGCTAGAGGTATACGAAGTACTCCGGGCAAGCGGTGATCTCGAGATCGAAATAATCACCAGAAAAGTCCCTTCAGCGGTATCAGCTCTGACGATCGAAGATGCTGTCAAGGGACTTCAAAAGAAGAGACTCATCGTCGCAGGTAAGGACGGTAAATTCCGTATCAGCTTGTCATCGGGTCTGGTTATCGGCCGCCTCGAGGTGAAAAAGCAGGGCTACGGATTTCTTATTGGGTCCGGCGAGGATTTCTATATGCCCTCGAAGCAGATGCATGGGGCGATGAACAAGGACGTCATACTCGCAGACCTGGAAGCCAGACGTGGCTCCAAGGGGAGGCGCACCGTTGCTACCAGGCAGGTACTTCGGCGCGCCCATCATCAAATAATCGGAAGGTTCGAGTATCACGGGAACATAGGGGTCATCATCCCCTGCGATCGCAGGCTGACCGTGACCATTGAGATCATTCGCTCCAAGATGGGCAAGGCGAAGACCGGTGAGATCGTTGTAGTCGAGATAGAAGAGTACCCCGAAGAGTACGGGGCGATGCCTCGCGGGCGAGTCACAGAGATTTTGGGGGACGAGTGGGATCCTCGCATAGAGATCGAGATCATCCTGAGACAGCATGGTCTGTCGCCCACATTCCCTGACGAAGTCGAGGCAGCCGCCCAAATGATCGGCGAAACTGTAGACTCGTCGGAACTACCGGGACGCAAGGATTACCGGGACGTTCTGACCGTCACCATCGACGGCAAAGACGCCAAAGATTTCGACGATGCGGTCTCGATCGAGAAGCTTGATTCAGGTAGCTGGAAGCTCATGGTCCACATAGCTGATGTGTCGCATTACGTAGGGCCTGGTTCTCCTATTTGGGATGAAGCCGAGCACAGAGCCACAAGTACTTACCTGGTAGACCGGGTGATTCCGATGCTCCCCGAAAGGTTATCGAACGGTATCTGTTCCCTTAATCCTGATGTTGATCGTCTCTGTTTGACCGCAGAGATGACCATAGACCCCAAAGGCAGGGTGGCAGATAGCGCCATACATGCAGGGGTCATCAAGAGTGACGCTCGTCTGACATACGACGCCGTAGATGCGTTTCTGGGGGGTGGTAGTCTTACCGACCATCAAGCGGTCGTCTTGGGGGGACATGTGGACAAGGGCGAATTAGCCCGACTGGAGGACCTGGTCACGCAGATGGCAGATGTCGCCAAGGTTCTAAGCGGTATGCGAATGCGACGGGGGAGTCTGAACTTCGAGAGTTCTGAAGCCAAAGTCGTGTTGGACTCCGAGGGCGTGGCTGAGGCCATCGATATCAGATCGCGTACTTTGGCAACCGGGCTCATCGAGGAGGCTATGCTGCTGGCGAATGAGACGGTAGCGGGGACGATGAAGCGCCGCAAGCTCCCAATGATCTATCGAATCCACGAGCCGCCCGACCAAGAGATACTGCAACATATATATGCAATCGTTGAGGCCCTTGGATTTCCGGGAACACTTCCGAAGGACTTTGAGTCCGATGTTGACTCAGGTCTGCTTCAGGACATAATCGACTTCGCACACGATCGACCTGAACGACTGCTGCTCAACACGTTATTGCTTCGATCCATGAAGCAGGCAAGGTATTCAGCGACGCATCTTGGTCATTTTGGTCTTGCATCAAATATGTATACGCATTTCACATCGCCCATCAGAAGATTCCCCGATCTTCTCGTGCATCACCTTGTAAAGCGCGAGATCGGTGTGAAGATGCCCTCCTTTGAAGACGAGAAGATCAGGCTAGCGGCGTTCGCAGAGCACAGTTCGGTGCGTGAGCGAGAAGCTGAGGCAGCTGAGCGCGAATCGGTAGAGGTCAAAGTCTGCGAGTACATGCAAAGACATCTAGGTGAAGAGTTCACCGGAATCATTTCGGGCGTCGCACAATGGGGCTTTTGGGTCGAGCTTGAGAATACGGCAGAGGGGCTGGTCCATGTGAGTAGCCTCACTGACGACCACTATGTCTGTGAGCCAGAGATGTATCGCCTGTTGGGTTCCCGCAAAGGGAACATATACAAACTCGGGCAGCAGGTTCGAGTGAAGCTCGAAAAGGTAAAGGTGGGGGAGCGCCAGATGGACTTCGTCATCGCCAAAGAACAGTCGGGATAAAAAGAAAGGCGGCCACCCCGAGGACTTACCTCGTGGTGGCCGCCGTTTGATACGACGTATAGAGCTACTGTCTAGAGAACAAGCTCTCCGACTGCCTCATTGATGTCTGCGACATGTCCTTCGGCGGCAGCCAGCTCTTCGTTTTCAACAGCTGCTTTCAGTGCAGCAATACTGGCCTTGAGTCCGCGGACGTCAATTGCTTCTTCTCCGCCTTTGACTGACTCCAGCGCAGCCGCGTAGAGACCGGCCTCATGAGCGACGATAGCAGCCTTATTCTCGCCCCAGTTGGCGGGGAGAATAGCCTCGTTGGCTTCGGAAACTACCTTATCGCTGAATCCCTGGGCTAGTAAGGAAGAGACAGTCTCCGGGATGTAAGTCTCAACGCTTGAGAGCGCTTCCATGATCTCTGCGTCCTGGGCAGGGAACTTATCGGCGATGATAGAGTAGAAAATGATTCCTTCAGTTAGCTTCTCGGCAGCTTCGCCCTCGTCGGTAGCGGCCTGAGCATCCTCAGCTTCGGCAACTATCTTATTGGCGAAGTGGCTGATGATATTCTTGTCGATGTCTTGGCTGAAGATCTCTACAGCCAGAAGATCATCATCGAGTATAGACTTGCGACCCTCCTTGAAGGCCCTAGCAACGTCGTCATTCACATCGGCACCGGTGCCAGCATAGTAGGCCTCTGCCTCGTCCCACTTGTGGACTGCACCCTCGTCACCCTTGTCGTCGAACAGCTCTTTTACCTCAGCAAGTTCTGACTTGACTGAAAGGTAGAACACGCGGTCGAGAGTCTTTGCGACGATCTGACCGTTGACGCCCTGGTCTTCGCCGGCTTTTCCGGCTGCTATTGCGGCTTCTATATCGGCAACCATTGTGGTTCCGTTGCTTTCGTCACGCTTCTCGGCGGTTCCCTTTAGAGTGTCGTTCCACTCGGTCTCGATACCTTCAAAGTCTGGTGGATCCATCCCGCGCAGCTCGTCGATCTTCTCAGCTGCGGCTACCCGTTCTTCCTGGTTGGTGACAACAGTCTTGCCATCTCCCTCAGACGCCTCTTCGGCCGGACAGCCCGCCGCGATCAGGCCAATAGCAAGCACAGCAAGCGCAGCGACTAATACCCCGGTCTTCCTGCGAAACAGTTTACCCAGCAAGCGCATCTCCCTTTTTATCCGTCATTACTTTCTTTTCGTGCATTAATTGTTTATCGGCATATCTTTGCCCAAGATTGTGGATAATATGCGCAAAAACCACGGGATGTTCTGATAGAGTTCTTCTGGCTGACCTGGCCGATCCTAGAGAGTGGTCCAATGGCGGACAAAGAATCCAAGAGCAGTATTATTGCTCGCAACAAAAAGGCGTATCACGACTTTCACATCTTAGAGACTTACGAGGCAGGACTTGCTTTGCAGGGAACCGAGGTGAAATCGTTGCGCGCCGGGAAATGCTCGATGCGAGAGAGTTTCGGCGGCCTAGATGCTGGCGAAGTGTTTCTATATGACCTTCACATACCGCCTTACTCCGAGGGTAACATCCATAATCATGAGCCCAAGCGTAAGCGGAAATTGCTCATGCACAAGGGCGAGATACAGCGGCTCATCGGTAAAGTGGCCGAGAAGGGTCTAACGCTCGTACCGACCAAGATATATTTCAATGATCGCGGAAAGGCGAAAGTTGAGATCGCGCTAGCGGTGGGTAAGAAACTATATGACAAGAGACAAGATATCGCCACCAAGGATGCCAAGCGGGATATTGACCGCGCATTGAGGGAACGCCAAAAAGACCAGTGACCTTGCTGTTACAATAGTACGCAAGGGGATCTTTGACAGCTGAATACGTTATTTCGTGCGCTCCATTATTTGGGGGCGATTGGTTTCGACGATGGATTGACATTGCCGAGAGAAGCGAGCCGAGGTTCCAGTCACTCGTTAATCAACTGGGAAAAACCTAATTGCTGACAGAGATGTCGCACTCGCCGCTTAATTAGAAAATAGTGGTGTGCCCGCCGCGGTAGGTCTGCGGCCAAAGGTGGGTATTATTTTAGCAGTCTCACCCTTCAGTAACTCCTGTGACGAAGAGGGGACATCATAGACGGGATAGTGATCCGGACGTTCTGTTTGAAGAGTTGCCGGTGAGCGAAACTCAGTATTCAAACTGCGCTCGGAGATGCTCTCGGGGTGCGCCATCGGACGCGGGTTCGATTCCCGCCGCCTCCACCATTACGCGAATAACGGTTCAGCAGTCTCTATCTGACGTGATGTCATATGAACTGACGCAACCTTCCCTTCATCGTCAAGCATGTAATCGGGAATATGCGCCATGTGCTACAGCTACGCTCCCCCTGAACTCATTTTGGCCTTTTCCCTAAGTCGCGACCACATCACCGCCAGTGTGATCACGGTGATCGGTACGACGAATCCAAGCATCGCAAGGCTGAAGTAGGGAAGTGTCGGATGGGACGTAGCAGATGCGATCAGATAGAAAAGGTAGAGCGCATAGTACACAAGGAAGAGGGCACCCTCCCACCGAGCGATGAGATGGCCAGAGGTGAATATGGGCAGGCAGGCCAGGAATACTGCGATCATGATCGGGATATCGAATCTTACAAGCGTAGCGGCCGCCTCGAGGCCTCCGGGCAGGACTAAAGATGCCAGACCGGCGGCCGCAAGAATATTGAAGATCGAGCTGCCTATCGCGTTTCCGACAGCTATGTCCCGTTCGCCGCGGAAGGCTGCGACTATAGATGTGGCGACCTCGGGCAGAGAGGTCCCTAGGGCGACTACCGTCAAACCAATTATTAATTCGCTCATCCCAAGCCATCTGGCCATCATCTCTGCACCATTCACAAGCCATGACGCGCCAAGCGTCATCATTGCTAGCCCGGCGATGACGAACAGGATCTGTGACACCATGGCCCCAGAGGTCTTCTCTGCGCCGTCCGCAAATGTCTTTTCGTATTCCTCCCGGACATCCTTCTGTTCTTTCCTGCTGCCGAGAATCGCGTAGACCGTGTATACGAGAATGCCAGCAGTGAGGATCAGACCGTCGATGTTGCTGATCCGTCCGTCCACTGCCATGCCTAGAAGCACCAGGGCTGCCAATATCAATATTGGGACGTCCACCTGAACTAGGCGCTGTGAGACCACCAGGGGGGTGATGACCGCAGAGATTCCGAGCACCAAAAGGATGTTGAGGATATTGCTGCCGACTATGTTGCCAAGGGCGAGGTCGGACTGGCCCTGCAAACCTGAAGTGATGCTGACAGCCATCTCTGGGGCACTTGTCCCGAAGGCGACGACAGTCAGTCCGATGACCAAGGGGGAGATGCCGAATCGATTCGCTAGTCTTGACGCCCCTCTGACGAGCGATTCGGCCCCGGCAACAAGTAGCGCGAGGCCGATTATTCCGAAAAGCGCAACTGAGACGCTCAGGTTACAGGCCTCAGGCCAAGTACCCGATCTTCTTCATCATCCATCCGAACTCATCTTTGATCCGTTGGCCGACCTCGAGTGACAACTCTTTGCCCCACCCTCCACTTTTTGCCGCTCGAATGAAGGGAATATCTTGCCTCGTACCCCTGAGGAGTTCCGTGTCCTCGCCGTCCATGCGTTCACGAACCCGCATATAGTCGGGTGAGCTGAACTTTATCGCTCTGGCAATAGTCTCGTCGTCAACTGGAATCCTCATGAACTGGGCGATCTTGTGGAGTTCGGTCTGCGTGTCCCTCAGCACATCTTCATAGCGAAGGAACAGAAAATCATGATTTCCCTCGAGCGCCCCGAGCCAGCTTCCCACGTGCTCAGCCCATGGGCCGTATGCGTCTAGCTCCCCGCGGAGAAAACGATCGACGTACCGGTCGATCGGCTCGTCCTCAGAGATTCGGCCCCGCTTGATGTCTGAGTAGTAGTAGGACACGACGACATCATGAGGATCGCGTGCGATGTAGACCACTCTCGGGTAGCGCGGATCGTAGTACTCATGGCTCTTTAGGACTCTGGGGTCATCCATATTTCTAAGGATGCGCTCCCGTGAAGTGTGTATTGAGGGAACGACCCGATCAATTGTGCGGTATGAAGTCGGTTCATCAGGCGCGAGGATGCCACTCAGAAGGAACCTGATCCACGTGTTTCCCGACTTCGGATAGGACACTATAAAGGTGTCGTTCGGCCTTACCGGGACGTCTCTGCCGTGCGGTACGCCGAGCAGCACTCGAAAGGCGTTCAGCCTGGAGGGCAAACGCTCGGTGCGATGCTGGATTCTGTGCTTAGTCCCATTTATCTCAGTGTTCACTGTGGAAAGCGTAGCGGATGCGAGGGGAGATAGTCCAATGCATCAGCAATTAGGCGTCAAACCCTAACGCTTGAGTTAGCTGGGGACGAAAAGAAAGAGTGTTGTGACTAGTCGCCTAGTGGGTAATTAGGACGAAGTATAAATAAACTCAGGTTGAGAGGAGACCAGGGATATTGAGTACTGTCATGGATGTTCAGGCAGTCTATACATTGATCGATTCACTGAAGTCAGATGGTTACGAGGTGGTAGGCCCTCGCCTTAGAGACAAGGCACTCGGCTATGTGGCTGGAACGAATGGCTCTGATCTTCCAGCCGGCCTAGGCGACGACCAGTCGCCCGGGAATTATCGAACAAGAGACAGGGGAGACGGCGCCCTGTTCGGATTTCGCTCCTCACCACAGTCTTGGCGCCGGTGGATATTCCCGCCGAACGCGGAGGTATGGAGCGCACGGCGGGACAACGACTCCTTCGTTGTTGACACGTCCGCCCCAGATTCCATGAAAGTGGCAGTCATAGGGGCCCGCGCTTGTGACGTCGCCGCGCTGACAATACAAGACAAAGTGTTTCTCGATGGTCAGTTCCAAGATCCAGCCTATAAGGCACGTCGAGAAAATCTATTGATCGTGGCCGTTAACTGCAGCCTGGATGCTGACTCCAACACCTGCTTCTGCGCTTCGATGGGGACCGGGCCTCGAGTGCAGGCCGGTCACGATATTGCCCTGACCGAGATAATAGAGGGTGATAAGCATTACTTCGTGGCTGACGCCCAGACTGATGAGGGCTCTCGGATCCTTGAAGGTATTTCGGGAGCCCCTGCAGGGACTGATGAAGTCGCCGCGGCCGACTCAGCGATTTCGAATGTGGCCGACTCTATGGGCCGAAAAGTGGATGCCGACGGACTCCCAGAGCTGATGAATGAGAGCTATGAGAGCCCAAGGTGGACCGTAGTTGGCGAGAGGTGCCTCTCGTGTACCAGTTGCACCATGGTCTGCCCTACCTGTTTTTGCACCAACATTGAGGACTCCGGCGATCTGAACGGCGTGGCTACCAGAACCAGAAGCTGGGACTCATGCTTCACTCTTCGCCACTCCCATATACATGGTGGCGCGATAAGGAATACCAATAAGGCCAGGTATAGACAGTGGGCCATTCATAAGATGGGCACATGGCAAGAACAGTTTGGAACATCTGGATGTGTAGGCTGCGGCCGGTGCATCACCTGGTGTCCGTCAGGAATAGATATCACAGAAGAAGTTACCGCTATCCGGGAGGAAGCATGACCCAGACCCAAGGATCCGTTGCCGAACTCTTAAAGAACCATCCGTTCTTCGAGGATTTTGCGGAGAAGTATCGCGAATCACTCCTCGAATGCGGCAGACCAGTTTCCTTCAAAAAGGGCGAGGAAGTGTTTCTCACTGGCGAACAGGCGAATGATTTCTTTTTGATCAATAAAGGCAGAGTCGCCATTCAGGTTCCTGCCAGCGGCGGCAATCCGATCTCGATTCAGACAGTGCGCCCGGGATCGGTCCTAGGTTGGTCCTGGCTGATCCCACCCCACATCTGGAGATTCGACGCTACTGCCCTTGACGATGTTGAGGGAGTGGCAATGGACGGACGTTGCCTGAGGGGCAAGGTCGAAGTGGATCACGAGCTCGCGTACGAGCTATTGCAAAGGTTCACAAGGGTCATGGCGGACAGACTAGAGAACACTAGAATTCAGTTGCTCGATATCTACGGGAGGGGTAACGAGTGACCATTGCCACCAAGCAGAATCTTGAGTCCATCGTCGGAGCGCCTAGGCCCGCCAAGATCCTGAGCGTTGATCGGAATACAGATGATGTGTGGACCTTACGTCTTGAGGGTCAGGGCGCATTCGGCCCTGGTCAGTTCAACATGCTCTACGTATTGGGGGTAGGTGAGGTTCCCATATCGATCAGTGGGTCACCCGGCAAGACGGATGAACTACTTCACACCGTTCGGGGTGTTGGAGGGGTAACTAATGCGATCACTTCCCTTAAGGCCGGACAGTCGGTCGGAGTGCGCGGGCCGTTCGGCACCTCATGGCCGATGGCGGCCGCCAAGGGTCGAGACGTTGTTATCGTCACCGGTGGAATTGGGCTGGCTCCTTTGCGGCCGGCTATTTATCACATCATCGAGAACAGGGCAGACTACGGTAAGGTCAGCCTTCTCTACGGAGCTCGTACCCCGAAAGAGATGCTGTACGCCGATGAGTTCGACTCCTGGCGCGAGACAGGTGATATCGAGGTCCTGACCACAGTAGACGCTGCTATCGGCGCTTGGGACGGCGACGTTGGGGTTGTTACGACATTGATCCCTAGGGCCTCTGCCGATATCAGCGACGCCGTTGCCATGATCTGTGGTCCCGAGGTAATGACCCGGTTCACCGTCGCCGGGCTCGCAGAGCGCAATCAATCCAAAGACAATATTTATGTGTCTCTTGAGCGGAACATGAAATGTGGAACCGCCCATTGCGGTCATTGTCAGCTGGGGCCCAAGTTCGTCTGCAAGGATGGTCCAGTCTTCAAGTTTACTGACGTGGCTCATTGGTTCGAGAAGAGAGAGGTGTGACATGAGTGAAGCAGCTGCTAAGCCAACGCTAGCGGTCTGGAAGTTCTCATCCTGTGACGGGTGTCAGCTCTCGATCCTGGACCTCGAAGAGGAACTGCTGGATATCGTGGGTGCCGTAGAGATCGCATACTTCCCCGAGATGACCCGCGCGGTGGTCAAAGGACCGTACGATGTCTCTTTGGTTGAAGGATCTGTTACGACTCCCGAAGAAGCCGAGCGCATTGCTGAGATTCGCGAGAACTCAAAGATACTCATAACCCTGGGGGCCTGCGCGGTCGCCGGTGGGATCCAGGCGCTTCGAAACTTTGACGGTGCTGACGCTCATGCATGGGTGCCAACTGTGTATGCTCACCCCGAGTACATCAGCACCCTAAGTACATCTACTGCCATTTCTGATCACATAGACATACAGGGATCCGTTCAGGGTTGTCCCCCGAACAAATATCATCTTCTAGAACTGATTGGTTCACTCGTTTGGGGTAGGACTCCGAATCTGCCGACCCATAGTCAGTGTCTGGACTGCAAAGTAAAAGGAAACGTATGCGTTCTTGTTGCTCATGGAACCCCTTGCTTGGGGCCAGTCACAAGAGCGGGATGCGGATCGGTATGCCCGTCCTATCACAGGGGATGCTATGGATGTCATGGGCCAGCTGAGACTCCGAACATGGACGCACTCACCACCAGATGGCGGTCTCTCGGAGTAGCCGAGGATGATATCGTTCGGGGCCGACGCATGTTCTATGCATGGGATCCTGGATTTGTCGGACCCGGCGAAGAGCATCATAAACAGCCTGCCGCTGAAACAACACGAGGACAAGGGAGCATATAAGAATGACCGAGACCAAACGTGTCATCGATGTGGGTTACCTCGCCAGAGTCGAGGGAGAAGGAAGTATTCGGGTAGAGGTCGAGAACGGCACAGTCGGCAAGGTGGAGTTCGGCATCTTTGAGCCTCCCCGGCTGTTCGAGGCCTTCCTTCGTGGACGCAAATTTGTAGACGCTCCTGATATCACCGCTCGCATCTGTGGCATCTGCCCAGTGGCGTACCAGATGAGCTCGACACATGCACTAGAGGACGCTTTGGGCGTGAGCGTTGACGGCCAACTACGGGAGCTTCGCCGGCTTCTGTACTGTGGCGAATGGATAGAGAGCCATGTTCTTCATGTGTTCATGCTGCATGCTCCGGACTTCCTGGGCTTCCAGGACGCGATCCAGATGGCCGCTGATCACGGGGAAGTGGTAAAGACCGCCCTCAAGATGAAGGCCATCGGCAACGACATTCTTGAGGTCGTCGGAGGGCGCGCAGTGCATCCCGTAAACATCAAGGTTGGCGGTTTCTACCGCGCGCCGACCAAGGAAGAGCTGCACCCACTTCGCGAGAAGCTCGAATGGGCGCTTGCTGCAATGATGGACAGCACAAAGTTGATCGCTACATTCCCATTCCCGGATCTTGAGCGCAAGTACGATTTTGTCGCTCTTCATCATCCGGATGAGTACGCGCTGAACGAAGGCGAGATACTGTCCAGTCGCAACGGTGCGATCTCGGTTGCCGAGTACGAGCAGAACTATACAGAACAGCATGTGGAGCGCTCGAACGCATTGCAATCAGTGAACAAGGACGGTGAGCCTTATCTGGTAGGGCCAATAGCGCGGTTCAACCTGAACTACGACCAGCTGAGTCCTGCGGCCAAATCGATGGCCGAAGAAGTCGGACTGAAGCCGCCCGTCATCAATCCGTTCAAGAGTATTCTGGTGCGCGCGATCGAGATCATTTTCGCTTTCGAGGAATCCATCCGCATTATTGACCAGTACGAGGAGCCCAGTGAGAGCTATGTGCCATTAGAACCACGTAAGTCGTCCGGTTCAGCATGCACAGAGGCCCCTAGAGGCCTCTTGTATCACCGCTATGATATCGATGACGACGGACTGATCACGGAGGCAAAGATCGTTCCACCGACAGCCCAGAACCAGTTGACGATCGAAGACGACTTACGAGAGTTTGCCACAAATCATCTGCATCTTTCGGATGATGATCTGACCTGGCAGTGCGAGCAGGCGGTGCGTAACTACGACCCGTGTATCTCGTGCGCTACCCATACACTCAAGGTGAAAATAGACCGAAAGTAAGAGGCGACTTTCTATCAGGCCATTTCGTACGGGTCCCACCCAAGGTGGAGCCGTTGGTCAAGATCATCCAGAGCGTCCATATCTTCTTCGCTGAGTTCGAAATCGAAGACCTGCGAGTTCTCGAGTATTCGTTCCGGAGTGGCAGACTTCGGAAGGCAGATCAGCCTGTGCTGCAAGGACCATCTGATCAGTATCTGCGACCAGGTTTTGCCGTAGTCAGATGCGATCCGATGGATGGCATCATCGTCGACCCTGCCGCCCTTCATGAGCGGGGTGTAGGCTTCGATCGCAATATTCTGCGAGTAGCAATATCGGCGGATCGGGTCCTGCACCAACAGTGGATGCAGCTCGACTTGATTAATGGCAGGTACGGTTTCGCTCGTCGCCAGCAGTTCATCTAGATGCCGTTCGGTGAAGTTGCTGACCCCGATCGATTTGCAGTACCCGTCCGCCTTAAGCTTTTCGAGGGCTCGCCAGGACTCAAGGCGGATGGATGGCATAGGCCAATGGATGAGATAAAGATCCACGTAGTCTAGCCCTAAGCGTTTCAAGCTGTCCGAGGCTGCCTCAAGAGCTGATTCATACCCTTGTGAGTCGTTCCAGAGCTTAGTAGTGACGAACAGTTCATCCCGACCCAGGCCACTTGCTGCTATCGCTTCGCCGACGGAGTGTTCGTTCCCGTATATCGCTGCGGTGTCGATGTGGCGGTAACCGGCATCGAAAGCTGCCTCGAGGGCGTGGCGAGACTGCCGACCCTCTTCCAGCTTGTATGTCCCGAAACCCAGGCCGGGAATAGCGTTTCCATCGTTAAGATTGATTCTGCTGTTGATATCCATGTATCGACTTTAAGCTAATCGCTCGGCTAGGATAAGTTCTGGAATCATATTATCTAGAAATGTGGGTGAGGAATTGTGAAAAGAGCCATCGCCTTGATCGCGTTCTCTTTGTTGGTCGCGGGGTGCGGCATCGACACGGAAGGCAGCCCTGTTCTCAATCCCTCCAAACCCATTCAGGATGCTCGAGACATCACTGACGGCTTAGATGTAAGCTCACCTTGCCGCGCCGCGTTCCAGGCAGCTGCTGCAAGACCCGTCGGGGACACGGCGCGACTTGATGATGCTGTGTCGTCGTGCCTTTCGCTCGCTGAGTGGAGGTCGGCCGCTGGGGACTTTCCTGACGTGATGAGCGGTAGCGACCCGGATCAGTTTCTTGGTGGAAGATGTATAGCTGTACCGGCCCTTGCAAGCACCCCTCTTTGCTTGGCCGTAAACCCTTAGGCTACTTGCCCTTTCGGCTCTCGATCTGAATGTGGGGGAGCCACTCTAGCCAGCTAGGGAAGTACCAGTTCCATTTTCCAAGAAGTTTCATCGCCGCTGGGACCATTACTATTCGGACGATAGTGGCATCCATAAGTATGGCAATACCAAGGCCGAATCCGAGCTGTTCGAACATGAATAGGTCACCGGTGGCGAACCCTCCGAAGACAGCGACCATGATCAGAGCTGCTCCGGTTATTATCCTGCCGGTGGAACGTAGTCCGAAAGCGACCGAGGCATCGCTATCTCCGATCTCAGTGTACTTTTCACGAATACGGCTGAGCAGGAAGACCTGATAGTCCATCGAGAGGCCGAAGAGAATTGTGAAGAGGAATAGGGGGATCCACGCCTCGACCTGGGTCACTTGAGTGAACCCCAAGAACTCGGTCCCTACTCCGTTGAGGAACACCATCACTATCAAGCCATAGGCGGCGCCAACGGACAGCAGATTGACGATTATGGCCTTGATGGGGATGACGATGGATCTGAAGACCAGCAGCAACAGAACGAAGCTGAGGGTCAACACGAACGCTATGACCGTCGGGGTGGCGTCGGACGCTACTCCGGGGAAGTCGATCATGAATCTAGGAGTCTGCCCGGCCACGTATACCTCGGAGTCGGTATTCTCGAAGGCTTGGGGCACCATGTCATCTCGCAACTCGTGGATCAGTTCGATGGCCTCGGGGCCTCCGGGGGTGGTGTCCAGGAATACCGTGAGGACTCCGAGGTCCTTCTGGTCGTTGACTGCGAACTCAGAGGACTCGAAGATGTTCTTCTTCTGTAGTGCTTCGTCAAGGTCAGAAAGCGAGTCTGAGACCGGCTGTGACTCTGTATCTGCATCCACGATGATCTGGAACATGTCTCTGGGGTCACGTTCGAATCGTTCCTCGAGAGCCAGGCCGGCCGCCTTTGATTTCGAACCCTCCGGAAGCCCGTCGACTGAGAATGTTGAGCCAACACGTAGGTCGAGTATCGGTGAGGCGATCGCGATCAATACGCCAGCAGAAAGAATGAGACTTATCGCAGGATGTCCCATCACGATTCTGGTCGTAAACGCCCAGAATCCCTTATTGCTATCTTCTGATTTGTCGCCATCCGGCCGAGGGACACCTTGCGCCTTTACACCGGGGAGCTTAAGTCGCTCCATTTTGTCACCCATCAACTTTATGACGGCTGGCAATAGAGTCAGGGACGCGATGACTGACATAGTGACCACAAGGATGGCCCCGGCGGACAGGCTGATAAAGATGTTGTGGGGGACTAGCAAGAGTCCGGTGACAGCAAGAATGACAGTGATCCCGCTGAATAGGACCGCACGACTCGCGGTTCCACCTGTGGCCGCGATAGCATCATCCACCGAGAGCCCGGATGCTCGCTCCTCTCGGTACCTTGAGACTATGAACAGTGAGTAGTCGATCGCTACAGCCAAGCCCATCATCGTGATCATGTTAATGACGAAGAATGACAGCTGGAATACCTGGCCGACGAGTGCGGTGGCTCCGATAGCGGCCACGATAGCCGTAATAGCTAAAGCAAGCGGTAGTACGGCCGCGGCCAGCGTTCCGAAAACGATAATCAGTATGACCATGGCAGTAGGGATCCCGATGGTCTCACCGGTGATCAGATCGCGGTCGGCGGCCTCGTTGAAGTCTTGATTGACCGTGGCGCTGCCGGTGATGAGCAGTTTGAATTCATCAGACTCAGCATCTCTTTCGTCAACGAACGCATGGAGCGCCTCGATGTTGGCGTCGGCATCCGCCTCGTCTCCAGCCATCGTGATGAGCAGAAGTGCCGAGGTCTTGTCGGGCGAGATCAGATTGGCCTCGGCCTCTTGGATCGCGGCATTAGCGGATTCAAGTTCCGCTAGGACCTCAGGCGGAAGAGACTGAGCAAGAAGGTCAGCACTGTTTTCAGTGGACGGCTGCTCTCCCTGAATTAGCGGAGCTGTCCCAAGCTCAGGTAAGCCGGCCGCTTCGAACTCTGTGAGTAGTCCGAAGAAATGAGTGGTCGATTCGACGATGTCATCGCCAAGGCCCTCTAGGTCGGTGGCTAGTTCATCCATGAATTCGCGATATTCGGGGTTGTCGGTGGTGAGGTCACTAAGGATGAGCATGGTTTCTTGAACCCGGCCGGCCTCTGGGAACCTCTCTACAAGTAAGTCTTCACCTACCTGGGACTCAGCATCGTTAGTGAACATGTCATCCGTTGTTAGGGATGAGTCCATGAATGCCGCGGCAGCTGCAAGTGATCCGCCGATAATGGCGATCCACAGCAGGACTACAAGCCAGGGCTTTCTGGCACAGGCGTTTGCGACTCGTTCAGCGAATGGTGCTCTCATTGGGATAACAATACCCGTAATCGAGCGGGGGACAAACTAGTCAGTGAAAGTACGGCGGACGGTTGCCTCGGGGGTTGTTCCATACGGTGATATCTCGCCAGGTCCTGTGTTGCGAGATATGTACATCTTATAGGTCAGCCATGCGGCTCTGGAGGCCGCGAAGAACCAGATAAGGAAACCGACAACACGTACAGAGGTGGCTAGAAACCCAGACCGTTCGAATAGGCCGAGCTCAACCAAAATGACATGCCAGTCGTGGGCGTCGTGAGCTCCCACACCCTCAAAAGTGAGCTGCATGAACACTGCGTCTTCAATGTAGGCTGCGACCTCAAAGAGATTGATCGACACCCAGATCAGAGCGATCATCGCAGCGAAATATCGGTCATCTTTCTGAAGTGCAAAGAATAGCGCCACAGGTAAGCCCACTTGGAAAAGGGTTCCCCCGAAAGCCGCTCCAACCCCTCCGAGAGTTGCTGTGATGGCGTGACCCAGCTGGTGAACGCCCATGTCCAGAGTGGCTAACGGACCGCTCGATCCTTGATTGCCCAGGTAAGCGGCACTGACCCAAAGGGATACCGCAAGCACCACGGATGATATTATCCAGTTTCTGCCAGCGGCCCAACCGTCTATGTACGAAGCCTCGACGTACTTGTCACTTTCCATGTTCCCCCCTCATTAGTTGCATCGTCAGCTGAGGTTGGGTGCTTTACCGTTTTGGGGCTACGCTAGGCCCTCGGTGATGGTTGTTACCAGCGCGTCCATATCGGCCTCGTCAGCTTGGGAAAGGTAAACGCTAAGTGCTTTTAGGTTCTTTGAAGTCAGTGAATCCAGATCCCCCTTGGCCTGAGCCTCTTTTAGTTCAGAGAACCCAAAGTCCTGACCGGGGATGTCCAGGTCTATCAGATCCTCATGGGTGATCTGTAGGAATACCCCGCTGGCAGGACCCCCTTTGTGCAGTTGACCTGTGGAATGAAGGAATCGGGGCCCCCAACCAAGGGTCGTCGCCACCTTGTACTTGTCCCGCAAAGCCATGCGGATCTTCTGGAGGGCCGCGTTGGTTTCATCGGTGGTCTCAAGGTAGGCCTGAATCGCTAGGTAGTCGCCTGACTTCAGATTAGATAGGAATCCGTTGAGGGTCTGATGGTCAGAAGGGTCAGTGGTGTGATCGTCGTCGGTGGGCATGGATCCCTTGTCGACGTAGGTCTGAAGATAGCGCTTGGTGTTCTCTTTGCTTTCTGTGACATTTGGCTCGTCGAACGGGTCGACACCGAGCAGGGCACCCGCGACTGCGGTGGCAAACTCCCAACGAAAGAACTCAGACCCGATGTCGTATTCATTTGAGATGTGAATGGTGTGAACAGGGTGACCAGCTGCTTCTAAAGCCATGATCTTCGGGTCGATCTCGGTTCCGGCAAGATGTGTCGTCACGAAAGCTCGGTCGTTTCCATAGACCGAGGGATCGCCTAGTGTCTCGCCGGAAATAGGTATTGCACCCTTTCCGTTCTTGCCTAGGCTCTCAGCGATCAATTGCTCTATCCATGCTCCGAGTATCTCGACGGTATGGTCGAACACTAGAGTCAATTTATCCCTACCCGACGATGCGTTGGATGCGATGAAAGCTCCAAGTGCCAGGGCCGGATTCGTCTTAAGATCCTTGGACGAGCTCGGCTGCAGACGACTCATGTCAGCCATGGTGGCCGCCCGCGAAAGGAACATGGTCAAGTCGATACCCAGGAGAGCGGCGGGAACAAGGCCGAAGAATGAAATGGCCGAGTAGCGGCCTCCGATGTCGGATGGGTTGAGGAACGTGCGTAGGAAGCCACGCTCGGTGGCCAATATCTCGAGTGATGATCCTGGGTCGGTTATTGCAATAAAGTGGGATCCTGTATCGTCACCTAGCACCGGCTTTGCCCGATCCCAAAAGTACTCAAAGAATGAGATGGTCTCGGTGGTCCCCCCTGACTTGGTAGCGACGACGAACAGGGTGTGCTTGAGGTCGAGCTGTTCCTCGATGTCCGCGATCGCATCAGGATCAGTGCTATCCAGAACGTGAAGTTTCGGGAAACCTGGACCGGGTCCGAAGGTTCTGCTGAGAACATCCGGACACAGGCTACTTCCTCCCATGCCCAACAGGACGACGTCCTCATAGTCGTCTGCGCGGACCTTGTCGGCGAGATGAGTCAGGTCGTCGATCTGCTCGACCATGGATGAGACAGAGTCAAGCCAGCCCAACCGGTTGAGGATGACCGCGCTGTGATGCTCGTCGAGGGCCCAGAGCGAGCTATCCTTGGTCCATATCCTCTCGGCGGCATTCTGGTCGATAAGTCTCTGCATGGCTGAGCTCACGGTAGTCACCTCGGGTGTGCTGGTGGTCAAGGTTCCTCCTCAAAGGGGTCGGTATGATTTATCGTCTGGAGCTATATACCCTTTCGAGTCAAAGCCTTAGCGGTCGAGATAGGATTTGATCTCTGAGACTATGTTCTCTTCGGTGAATCCATACTCAGCTAGCACCTTCCCACCAGGACCGGATGCCCCGAAACGATCGATTCCCAGGATGAGTCCTGTGTTGCCGACCCAACGCTCCCATCCGAATGAGCGACCAGCTTCAACTGCGACTCTCTTGTTGATGGTAGGGGGAAGGACAGCGTCGATGTAATCAGCATCCTGGGCTGCGAAAAGCTCCCAGCTCGGCATAGCTACTAGACGAGTAGCGATCCCCTCTTCGTTCAGGGTCCGCCAGGCATCGAATGAGCAACCGACCTCAGAGCCGGTAGCGACAATGATTACCTCGGGGTCGTCGTCTCCGGCAGGATCAGCGAGTACGTAGGCTCCACGCTCCAGCATCGAAGTAGGCGGGTATGTCTGACGATCGATGGTAGGAAGCCCTTGTCTGGTCAGGATGAGCGCAACAGGACCATTTTGTTTCTTGATGGCCATCTTCCATGCCTCGTTGGTCTCGTTGCCGTCGCTTGGCCGGATCACGGTAAGACCGGGAATCGCACGAAGGGAGGCTATCTGCTCGATCGGCTGATGAGTCGGACCGTCTTCCCCGACGCCGACCGAATCATGGGTGAACACGTAAATGACATGGCCCTCTGATATTGATGCCAGCCGGATGGTGGGCCTCAGATAGTCAGAGAATATTAGGAAGGTCGCACAGTAGGGGATGAGTCCCGACGAGAAGGCAATACCGTTGGTTATTGACGCCATGCCGTGCTCGCGGATTCCAAAATGAAGGTTTCTTCCGGGACTTCCTGGAAGATAATCCGTCTCACCCTTCATCGTTGTGTTGTTGGACGCGGCAAGATCTGCTGAGCCACCGATAAGGTGGGGGAGGTTGGGAGCGATCGCGTTGATCGCGGCCTCGGATGCTTTTCTGCTCGCAATCGCTCCGTCTTCCGGAGAGTAGACAGGAAGATCTTTGTCCCAGCCCTCAGGAAGCTCGCGGTTTGTGATCTGAGTCCATTCAGCTGCGACCTCAGGGTAGTCAGTCTCGAACAGTGACCAGCGGTCTCGCCACGCCTTATTCATCCGGGCACCGTTGTCGATGGCCTGTCTGAAGCTGGCAAGCGCTTCGTCTGGAACATAGAAGTTTTTGTCTGGTGGCCATCCTAGGTTCTCTTTTGTGGCCTTGATCTCGTCAGCACCGAGAGGGGCGCCGTGAGCCGCTGATGTGTCTTGCTTGTTGGGACTACCGATCCCGATATGAGTTCGAGCGATGATGATGGATGGGCGATCAGTCTGACCCTTGGCAGCCTCTAGGGCCTCGCACATGCCTGTGTAATCTTCGCCCCCAATATGCTGAACATGCCAGCCGTACGCTTGGAACCTCGTTCCGACCTCTTCACTCATTGAGAGCTCGGTCGTTCCGTCGATCGTTATGTGGTTGTCGAGATAGATGAAACAGAGGCTGCCAAGCTTAAGGTGCCCTGCTATGGAGGCAGCCTCATGCGAGATGCCCTCCTGCATGTCCCCGTCGCTGCAGATGCCCCATATGTTGTGAGCGAACAGATCCTCGTAACCGCTTCGTGCGTATTTAGAACTCATATACTGCTGAGCCATGGCCATTCCGACTCCATTGGCAAAGCCTTGACCTAGGGGTCCGGTTGTCGTCTCGATACCGAGCTCGGGATGCCTTTCGGGATGTCCTGGAGTCTTGCTTCCGAGCTGACGGAACTCTTTGAGGTCGTCCAGAGAAAGGTCATATCCCGTGAGATGGAGTAGGGAGTAGATAAGCATCGAAGCGTGCCCGGACGACAGGATGAATCGATCACGACCGGGCCACTGGGGATCCTTGGGGTCATGCCTAAGGAACTTCGTCCAAAGAGCATAGGCAAGCGTAGCTGCCTCCATCGGGGTTCCGGGATGTCCTGAATTCGCCTTCTGCACGGCGTCCATAGCCAGGGTACGGATGGTATTCACACAGAGGGTATCTGTGTCTGACAGGGTTCTGAGTACTCTTGGTCCGGACTCGGTAACGCTCAAATGATCTCTCCCGTTATTGTCATGGTCTGTAGGAAAGTCTATACCACCGAGTTTGCAAGAAAAATGGGAAAAGGTAGACTGTTCCTAGATTTCCTTGTCAAAGGGGAGTAGCTAACGGCGAGAGCTGGCTCTAGGGTCGACATTCCCGGCAGATAACTTCAAGTCATCTGCCCGTCCTAGTGGCTGATAGATTCAGTAGGCAAGACCTTTGGCGGACACCATACGTGGTGTCCGCCAAAGGTCTTCGTTTTTTAGGTGATGCATACATGACTCAGAAGGTGAGGTAGAACAAGCGATGACCGTAGGAAGCGTAATATCCCTTCTCGTGAGTTTTGCCCTCATCCTTGCCGGCGCGATGATCTTCGTAAACGCCATCGAGTGGTTGGGAAAGAAGCTTGATCTGGCCAAAGGGGCGGTTGGCAGCGTCTTGGCGGCGGTTGGAACGGCTCTACCCGAAACGATGATCCCAGTCGTCGCCTTACTGTCAGATGGAGGTGAGGCCAGGACTGATATAGCCATCGGCGCTATTCTGGGTGCTCCTTTGCTACTAGTAACCCTCGCCATGGGAGTCTCTGGGGTCGCTCTTTGGATATTCGCTCGTAGGCGCGGGCGTAAGGCGACATTGCAGGTGGATAAGAAGTTGGTTCGCAGAGATTTGCGGTTCTTTCTCTTCGCCTACACGTTTGCGATCCTGCTGGCTGTACTGCCGATCGGGGATCCCAAGAAATACCTCTGGGTTCTGCTCGTGGCGATATTCGGATTCTTTGTTTATCGCGCAATGACCGCTGACGACGGCGGGATAGACCACGAACTGGACGCCCTACACTTTGCTCCGCGGCGAAACGAGCCTGGACTCTTCGTAATCGTCATACAGACGATTGTTGCCCTTGGATTCATCGTTGGCGGTGCTCATGTATTCGTCGGGTCGGTTGAATCTATCTCACATGCTTTGGGCGTTCCGGCCCTCATCCTCGCGCTGATCATCGCACCGCTCGCCACTGAGCTTCCTGAGAAATTCAACAGCGTATTATGGATCGGTCAGGAAAAAGACACCCTGGCACTTGGCAATGTTACCGGGGCCATGGTCTTTCAGGCCACCATCCCGGTAGCTCTGGGTGTTGCGTTGACCGATTGGGTCTTGTCCGGAGTGGCTCTCGTTTCAGCATTGCTGGCACTTGGCGCCGCTGCGATGTTCATGAT
>JAUVYG010000037.1 GCA_030603185.1 Actinomycetota bacterium
GCAAAGTTGACACGGTATTCTTTATCAATAATAAACAACTTATCTTCAATGCCGTCCATCACACCCTGCAAGCTTATGTCTAAACCTGCACTTCCCCCAGCTCGCTGAATCGTTGATTTCTTTTGGCCCATTATTCCCCCAGCCTTACAGTCCTCTGGAGAGTATAAAATATCTCATACCCGCCACGCTTGTCAAAATTAAGCGTAAACCACCTGTTAAATGAAGTTATTTATCAGCACTTTTTCCCCGAGCGCAAACTATTACCATGTTGCCTGCATTCGACTCCCGACCCACTCAACCACCTCCGACTGTGTTACAACCATTCACCTGGGTCGCTTGAATATTCTGCCCCGAGAGGGTGTATTGAAAAAAGAACATCATCATCCCCTCACCACAAGTTGACAGAATTATAATAATGCGTTACTTATTATATAAATATACTTAGGGGAAGCGGCCGCCCACCTGAAGTATCTCGAGGAAGAGGGCAGGGTAGTGAGGGACACGGATGGGCAGGAGCCGGCGTTCTTCATTGGGGGAGGACATCGCTGATGACAGATGACGAAGCCCGGGGCGTCGCCCAACCGCAAATGCCCGAATCCAGATGACAAACGCCGGAGTGAAGCGCTCTGTGGTCGGCAATCAGCCGTCCGCAACCTGCCTTTGAGGAACAAGGATGTTGGAAGCCGATGGCGGGGGACGCGGCAGGCTCAGGCTCTGAAGCTCGCCTTACATGTATATGATTTCAGCGTTATCCCTCATTTCGCTGACATAAGCGAATACGGCATCCTGGTGTTTCGCTTCTTCAGCCATGCTCATAATCAGTGACTCTATTTCCTCGAACGGGGGGGGCTCCCTTCCAGCGAACCTTTCCATGTAGCTCTCCCGGTACTCCTCGTACGCCTCCATGACTTCCTCCTCGGTCACCTCCGGTGTGCCTATTTCATTATCCAGAAGGGCAGTGATGGCGAGCTGCACCTTCCGATGCTCCAGGAACTCTTGGTACGTAAGGCCAGTGTCCTCGAGCATCGTATGTAGCTCTTCGATTGGTATTCCCAGAGTTGCCAGCCTGGTGATCATTTCGATCTCTACCACCGTGTCATCAGGAACGTAGTCGCAGCTCTCAGCTTCGCGGAACAGCAGCCTCTGGGTTATCAGTTGCTCCAGCACCTCGCTTGCCTCCATCCACACACCGTCCCACTGAAACACTGTTTTCTGCATGCTTGCCACGTCCTCTGTCGTTATGGCCTCGCCGTTCACAGTGGCCAGAACAGTCTCCGATACTCCATTGTCATCCGGTGGTCCAGACCTCGCCAGTACAAGTACGGTAATCAGAGCTACTAGTGCTACTGCACCTGCGATTATGGCGATGGACTTCCAGTTCCTGAGTCTCGAAGCTAAGCTGTCTTTCACTTCCTTGGAACGTGCTTTCCTTGTGCTCATCTGCTATGAACCCTCCTCCCCCGTATTTTACCAGTTTCAGCGGGACAATGATAGCGGCTAAATGTTGAGATCCTGCTAGCTGCCTGCGTGTGACCAATATCTTGTCGGCGGCGGGGCGGGAGGGCTCCATCGCGGAACGGTAAATGCCAGGCGCGAGTATAGTCCAAGAGAGCTCAGCGGTTCGTTTGCGGTATGCTGATCGTGAAAGGCAGGCCGCTCTCGGCTCATTGCTGACTGCGGTAAGAGCCTACGTTTGGCTTCTGGCTGACCAACTGCTATAATTGCCTGCCGCCCATCTCACGATGGACGGGTTACGCAGTTCAACCTGGTGAACGCGACTTGCCCGGTGGACAGTGATGGCACGTAAAGAGCGCGCCGTGGGCTGTGCGCAGGGGTGCTACGCAGCCTGGGAGCGGGACCCATGGCAACGTGGAAAGCACACATGCCGCCGAGGAGTGATCATGTTGACCGGGAGAAAGGAGGTTTTCCTGTCACAGCCGCGACCGCGCCGAAAACGTGTGCTGGTGGTGCCGTGCGTCATTGCCATCGTTGTCGCACTGCTCATTATCCGCCCCTGGCAATCCCAACAGCACGAGTGTACGGTGACCGTCCGTCCCGGAGAATCGATCCAGGCTGCCGCCGACGCCGCTGAGGCAGGGGATGTCATCTGCCTTGCGCGGGGCGAATGGACTGAAAGCCTCGTGATCGATAAATCCCTGACCATCGTCGGAAGGGGCGCGGCAAGAACTGTAATCGGGGCTGAGTGGCGTCTCCGCCCTGTCGTGGAGGTGTCAAGCCAGGATATCGAGCCGATTATTGTGAAGCTGGAGGGGCTGACTATCTCGGGGGACTGGGCGGAAACGGGGGTCGCTGTCAATGGGACGGCCCTGGCCGAGATCAGCGACTGCACCATCTCAGGGATGATGTACGGCATACAGGTGGCTGACTCGGCGCACATGGTTCTCAGCCGCTCGACCATCTCCGATAGCAGGCACCGCGCGATTGTTCTCTCAGGCTCGGCCCGGGCAAGCATTAGTGGCTCTCAGATCTCCGCCAACATGGCGCCGGGGCTCTGTCTTTCCGGCTCCGCTGAGGCGACGATTTCCGAGTGTGAGATCTCCGGGAATCTCGGCCATGGCCTCTGGCTGAGGGAAGAGGCGCAGGCCACGCTCAGCAACTGCACGGTCTCAGCGAACGGAGGGCATGGTCTTCTGCTGAGCGGGGGGGCTACGGCGCAGTTACTCAACAGCGGGCTTTCCGAGAACCGGGACCAGGGCATAAGCGCGGAAGGCCGCGCGCAGGTGAAGGTCATCGAGACCACGGTGCTCTCTAACTGGCACGGAATTGAACTCAGAGATGAGGCGCAGGCAACAATCGCTGACTCCACGATTTCGAGGAACAACTGGGATGGCATCAGGATCAGAGGCTCGGGACAGGCCAGTATCTCGGGTTCTGTCATCTCGGCCAACAGGCGGGGCGTGGGGTTTTCGGGCAATGCCGGCGCGGATTTCAGGGATTGCCGGGTCGAGGGCAACTCCGGATTCGGTATCTTCGCCTGGACCAGTGGCGAAGTCACCGGTGAGGGCAACGAGTTCCACAATAACGGGCTCGACCTCGGGGGCAATGTGCCGGCGGCGCTGCGGATCGGCTTAACAGAGCGGCTCGAGACTGCTGTTACGTGGCCTGATGAGCGCTACGGCTCTCTTCAAGAAGCGGTCGATGCCCTTCTCCCCGGCGGTAAGCTCGTTCTCGAACGTGGCACATATACTGCCGGACTGACGATAGGGACTCCGCTGTCCATCGAAACCGGTAACGGACAGGCCGTGCTGAGTGGGAAGAGCGATGCGCTCCCTGTCCTTTCGGTGGTTGGTGGAGCTGATCTGCACCTTTCGGGGTGCATAATCACCGGAGGCACGGAAGGACTGCTTGTTTCGGCAACGGCCAGGGTTGTGCTTGACGCATGCACAATCTCCGGAAATACGGATGGCATCAGTGTTTCGCACTCTGCTTTTACCGAGATTGCCTACTCCGATATCGAGGACAATCAGAGGCGCGGGGTCGTCGTCGCCGGTGCTGCACAGGCCGCGGTAAGCGGCTGCTCCGTCCGAAACAACGGCGAGCAGGGCTTTGTGGTGGCCGATTCTGCACAGCTCACCGTTAGCGATAGCGTCGTTGCCGGAAGCGGCGGAGACGGAGGAATTGTCGCCTGGGGCTCCGCTCGAGTGGTTCTGGAAGGGAATACAATCTCCGGTCACAGAGGATTCGGTGTCGCCATATTCCAGCGCCCGTGCTTTCTGGCGAGCCCGTGGCTCTTCCAGGGTCATATATCGGGCAGCGATAACGTCTTCTCCGCCAACCACCGGGGCGATGTATGCCCGCCGGAGCTGGAGTTCCTCGCCACCGCCGAGGGCGGTGAACTTGATCTGTGTCCGCAGTCCGCCTCCTGATCTCATCAGCCACGTATACCGCACTACTTGACAGGGAAATGAGGTTGTGCAAAAATATAGGCCTGGCGAGAGAACTCCTGTCCGCTGGATTAGGCCCGGTGAAGAGAGACATGGGCGCTGGATCCGGCGGACTTAGGAACGATGACTGCTGGTAGGGTTTACATGATAGACAGGGGCGGTTCCAGCGTTCAGGTTTCTCCCTTGGCTCAGGATGCGAGCCACGGGATTCGCGGTTCACAAGTGGGCTTCGAGTCTCCAGACTTGCCCGGCATGGCCCTGAAGGGTCAGGCTGCGTTGCTGGATCGCAGCGGGTGGAATTTTCTCAGGGGCGCGTGGAAATTAACATGATCTTAATATTTGTGTGTTATCCTTTAAATATAAAAAGAAAAGGGGCAGAACAAAGCACACGTAAGAATCTAGGGTACTTGACAAAGGCTCACAGTGAAAGTATATACTAAAGCGGTGTAGTAGTGGAAAAAAGGAGGCTATGAGGAGACATGGAGGAAGCCAGGGTGACAACGACCATCACAGTTGGTCGAAAGGTCTAATTTTCAGCTAGTTTTATGGTCTTCCCTGCTTGCTTGCTACGTCAGGCAAATAAAACAAGGAGACCAGTAGAACGAAAGGAGGTGGTTTATAGGGATAGTATATGAAAGATTCGGCTGCTGGAGGCAACTGGAGGTCGACCGGTTTACTACAGCAACCAACAAACAATAGCTTGATAAATCAAGCAACTACAAAAATCAAAAAGGAGGTTTATACATTGAAAAAGTTTATTTTTCTGATTATCGCCAGTCTACTGGTGATAGGCTTGGTCCTGCCCGGCTGTGAAGGAGAACCGGGCGACGAGTACCAGCTCAACTTGGCGGTGTCTCCTCCCGGCGGCGGATCGGCGACCGATCTCACCGGCACAGCACCTTATACGGCAGGGACCGAGGTCTCCATCAAGGCGGAGCCCGCGATGGGCTACATGTTTGATGGCTGGACAGCGCCCGCGGGGGATTTCGCTCAGCCGCTTATGGCTGAGACAACCTTCACCATGCCCGCTCAGACTGTAACCGTGACCGCTAACTTCGAAAGTGCCGTGCGTGAGGGAGGTGCCTGGATCGATGAGCTCATCATCACACAGGAGTCATCTGAAGCGGCCTCTATCCTGAAGATGCAGGAGGGCCGTGTTCACATTTACGGCCATGACCTGACCGACACAGACCTGTTCGACTTGGTCCAAGCTGACGAGGACCTGGATTACAAGATGGTCCTGGGTGGCTCCCGTGATTTCCTGTTCAACGTTAAGGCGACTGACGGTTTCTTCCCTATATCCGGGGATATGAACCCGTTCGCCCTGGCCGAGATTCGTGAGGCCATGAACTGGATGATCGACCGCGACTACATCGCGGAAGAGGTGTTGGCCGGCATGGGTCTACCTCTGTATACCCAGTTTACCCCCGGCGCTGCCGAGGCAACACGTTATGAGACCCTTCTCGATGCCCTAGAATCCCAATACGCCTACTCGCCTGCAACCGGGCAGGCTAACATAACCGCGGCCATGGAAGGCTTGGGCGCGGTGCTTACCGGGGGACCGTTGGGCGAGGAAGGCGCCGTGTGGCAGTATGACTACGGTTCGGGGTTAGTGAATGTCGTTATCGACCAGATAATCCGTATGGACCTGGCTCCATATCCCCCGCTCGGTAACTACATGGCAGACGTGCTGGAAGATGATTGTGGCTTCACCGTGAACCGAATCTACGCCACCAGCGGCGTTGCCTGGGGCACGTATCTGCTCGAGGCAAGCCAGGAGCTATGGCACCTGTACGGCGGCGGATGGGGTATGCCCTCCGTCTTCCGCACCGAGGTGCACAGCTTCGCTCAGTTCAACACTCACCTGGTCATGGCGGGATACCCGCCCTGGGAGAGCCTGGAACCTCTGATGGCCGACCCCGAATGGGAGGACATGTACAATGCCATAGTGGATCTCAGGGAAACGAACTTCTCCACCATGCCGGAGCGTGAAGCTCTCGTCGAGTTCGTGCTGGGGGAGGTTATGAGGTTCTCCAACTCCATCTGGAGCGTGGCGATAACCAGTTTCATCCCCTTCCGTACCGAGATCGACGTGAGTCTCGACGCGTGCGGCGGCGTCTCGATGCTGTTCGCCCAGACTATCCACTTCGAGGATGGGGTCGGCGATCCCGTGTATGGCGGTACGCTGCACATGGAGCTGCCCAGTATCCTGGTCAACCCGATGAACCCGGTAGCGGGCTCGGCTATGACTTATGACATCATGACCAGCCGAGATCTAACCGGTGACTTCGGTGTCGTGCCACATCCGACCACCGGCCTGTACATGCCGCAGCGCATCGAATCGGCCGAGGTAACCATCGTGACGGGACTGCCCGTCGCAGTGGATGACGATGACCCTGGCTACTGGTGCCAGCTAAGCTTCGAGTCAGAGATCCCGGTGCCGCCCACGGCCTGGGCTGACTGGGATGCCGGGAATCAGACGTGGATCACCGCCACGGAGCGCGCGGTCTATGATTTGGACTACGAGCTGTTCGCCCAGCGGAAGTCGACAGTCGTGTATCCGGAAGACATTTTTGAGCTACCGATGCACGACGGAAGCACCCTTTCCATGGGCGACTTCATCATGGCTATGATCATGGACCTTGACCGCGGCAAGGTGGACAGCCCCATATTTGACGAGAGCGAGCAGGCCGGCGTAGAGTCCGAGCTGGTGAACTTCAAGGGCTATGTGATCGAGAGCACCGACCCGCTGACCATCTCGACCTACTCCGACACGTATGCGCTCGACGCCGAGCACTGCGTCTCGCACTTGTTCCCTGAATACGGAATTTACGGGGAGTTTGCCCCGTGGCACACCGTTGCCGTCGGCATGCTGGCCGAGATGGGTAACGCGCTGGCCTTCTCCAAGTCCAAGTCCGACACACTCGCCGTGGAATGGGCGGACTACATGAAAGGTCCGAGCCTGGGCGTACTCGCAGATTACCTGGTTGATGCGGAAGATGAGTTGTTTATCCCTTACGAGCCAACGATGGGTGACTACGTCGATGCTGCCGAGGCAGAGGAGCGCTATGCCAACCTGTCTGCCTGGTATGCGGACCTGGGTCACTTCTGGGTAAGCTGCGGACCGTACTATCTTGTGCAGGTATATCCTCTGTACAAGCAGATCCAGCTGAAGGCCTTCTTCGCCTACCCGGACGAGTCCGACAAGTGGCTCTGGCTGCTCGACTAATCGTGTTATAGCGCCAGCCGCTTCCGGCTTGGTAGTCGGCTGATGAGGAGGGGAGCCGCGGGTCTTAGGACGCGCGGCTCCCCTCGCTTCGGCAATGGTCCAATTGTGAAGGCGCACCGATCTGCTCTGACGCAGAATGCGACCGATATGTGCACTACCAGCAGCGTGATGCTCATCGTGAAAGGCATATCAGGCAGCTGGGTATTCGTGTGTTAGCGTTCCGCAATAGCAGATGTGCTTAAGGAATTCCGACGGGGTGAGCGAACGGATCGGAGAGGTGGTTAAGAGGAGTTCATAACCCCTTAGTCCGCCCTTGCGTTAAGAAGGAGAAACGGTTTCGAGCTTCCCTGTCGGGACATGTCCGGAGCCACGGCGAGGAGTAGGAGGGGTCAGCGGAGTTGTCAAGAATGGGGAGCGCCAATGGCACGGAGCGGGTTCTGACAATTCGCCTCCCCGGGGCAATACTGGGTCATGGAAAGTGCTTATCGGGAGTACTGCAAAGACGTTGACAGCCTCTGTCGCAGGTGCTATATTGGGGGACAAGCTATGACGGGGTAGAGAGCGAGCGTCCAGGAGGAAACTCAGGAAGCACGTCATGGGAACAATTCTCAAGAATCTAGGAAGGTTTACGCTGCTCAGAGGAGTGGCGCTCTTCCTGACCGTGTTGATCGGTGTGTACCTCACTGTGGTGATCGCCAACATGGGCGGTGCCATGGATGAAGCCCTGAAAATGCAGATCCGCCTGGAGGTGACGCAACAGGTTTATCAGAACCCCGCGTACTTCAATCTGCCGCAGACCGAGCTTCAGCGCCTTGTTAACGATCTAACCCAGACGCGAGTACGCGAGGAGGGTCTCGACAAACCGTTTCTCGAGCGCAGCGTCGGCTACACGCGTAACGCTATTACGCTGAGCCTGGGGCGATCAGAGAGCATAATGAGCGACACCGGCTCGCGGCTGGTGCGAAACATCCTTCTGGATCGCCTGCCGTCAACGTTGCTCCTTTTAGGCACGGCCCAGATGCTTTTGTTCTTCCTGGCATTGTTCTGGGCTCTCTTCCTGTCTCGCCGCTACGGGAGTTTCCTTGACAGAGCTGTTATCGCCCTGGCACCTACTTCAGCGGCTCCGGCCTGGTTCTACGGGTTGTTCTTGATCTTGATATTTGCCGCCCTTCTGAAGGTGCTGCCATGGGGCGGGCTGGTGGAATCCCCCCCGCCCCAGACGACCCCGGGTACGATCGTGAGCATACTCAGACATCTTATCCTTCCTGTAGGTGCGGTGCTGATGGGGGCCATCTTCTCCAGCATCTACAACTGGCGCACCTTCTTCCTCATGTACTCGAGCGAGGACTATGTGGAGCTGGCGAAGGCAAAGGGACTCTCGTCACGGGAGATAGAGAGGCGCTATATCCTGCGGCCCACGCTGCCTCCCATTCTGACGAGCTTCTTGCTCATCGTTATCACCATGTGGATGGGGGCGATCGTCCTGGAAACTGTGTTCAACTGGCCCGGGCTGGGCAGCCTATACTACGCGGCCATTCAGACAGGCGACACGCCGATCATTGTGGGGACGGTGGTGATTTTCGGTTACCTGCTGGCGGCCACGGTGTTTCTGCTCGACTTCCTGTATGCAGCCCTTGACCCACGGGTGCGGCTGAGCTTTGGCGGAGGCAGGAGTTGAGGACGCTGAGGGAGCTGCGGCGGTACCCCTCGGCAGTTCTGGGGCTAAGTATCATCGGTATCTTCATCATTGTCTCCATCGTCACGGTTATTGCCATACCGTATGACGAGGGGATCAGGCTGTGGCGGGGCGGGCCGGGCGTGTGGGACTATAACGCGCGGCGTGCCGCCCCGGTGTGGTTCGACTGGTTCACCCGGGACAGGCTGCCGCGGACCATGGTGATGTATCTAGACGACGCCACGATGACGAAGGGGTTGATCGGTGACGGGATGGAGCAGGTGGAGATCATGTTTGACCTTGAGTATCCCTATGATGGCTTCCCCAAAGAGTTCACCCTGTTCTTCAACGGCAACTTGACGGCGAGCCAAGCGAACCTGTCCTTCTACTGGTGGAGGCCTGACGGGCAGGTGATTACAGTGGCTCAGAACCGTAGTATCCGAGCGGTACGGGGCCGCTACCCGATCTCTCAAGACATGGATCTCCGTGACCGGTTGGGGGCACCTCCTCACATGGGACTCTTTGCCGAAGACCTGGATGTTAATACCTCTGAGATGAAGCCCCTGAAGGGAGATTACCGGATGGTGATAGAAGGGGAGATGCCGGTGGGGGAAGGGTTTCATCAGGTCGAGATGGTGATCTACGGACAGGTGGAGGGCTGGGGAGGTACCGATCATCTGCGGCGTGACCTCATCGTGGGTCTCCTCTGGGGGGCGCCAATCGGGCTCATATTCGGGGTGCTGGCAGCCGTAGGTGCCCAGGTTAGCACATTTGTCCTGGCGGGCATTGGCACTTGGTTCGGTGGCAAGGTGGACTTTAGCTTCCGTCGCCTGACCGAGTTGAACATGATCCTGCCCTTCCTGGCTATCCTGATCATGATCGCGCACCTGTATTCTCCGAGCATATGGGTCATCCTGGGGATCGTCATCGCGCTGAACGTGTTCAGCGCATCGTATTTGACCTACCGGGCAATGTTCCTCCAGGCTAAGGAGCTCCCTTATATCGAGGCGGCCCAGGCCTACGGGGCAGGAAGCTTCCGCATAGTGTTCACTTACCTGCTTCCCCGCGCTCTCCCTATCCTCCTCCCGCAATTTGTCTTGATTATTCCTACCTTTGTGTTCCTAGAAGCTACGCTGGCGGTGCTCGGATTGGGCGACCCCCAGCTGGCTACCTGGGGCAAGATGATAAATGATGCCCGGCAATACAGCGCCATGTATATGGGACAGTACTACTGGATGGTGCTGCCGTCGATCCTGCTCATGACGGTAGGATTGGGCTTTGCCCTCCTTGGTTTCAGCCTGGATCGCGTCTTCAACCCGAGGTTGAGGGAACTGTGATGGGAGACTGAGAAGAAATATGAGAAGAAACACCAGAGGACAGAAGCCGGCTATAGCGGAGAGGGGCCGCAGTCCTGGCCCGACTGAAGGCCCCGTTCTCAAGGTCGAGGACCTGACGCTGTACTTCCGGGCCACCGCTGGCGTTGTGCGCGCGGTGGAGGGAGTGAGCTTTGAGCTTGCCCGAGGTCAGTCCTTGGCGGTACTCGGCGAGTCCGGTTGCGGCAAGACCTCACTGGCACGTGCTATCCTCAGGCTGCTGCCACGGAACACAGATAGTTACACGGGGCGTGTCTTGCTCAACCGCACGGATATCATGGAGTTGAGCGACGAACGTTTCCGCCGTGACGTGCGGTGGAACCAGATCTCGCTGGTGTCCCAAGCGGCGATGAACTCGCTAAACCCGGTTCTCAAGGTGGGATTCCAGGTGGCAGAGCCCCTTTTGCTCGATCACCGGGCCAAGACGAGGGAGGCATACGAGCGGGCGCGGGAGGTTTTCCGCACCGTGGGTATCCCGCTGCCCTTCCTGGACCGCTATGCCTTCGAGCTATCGGGGGGTATGCGTCAGCGGGCGATCATCGCCATGGCTCTTATAACCGACCCGGACCTCCTGATTCTCGATGAGCCGACCTCGGCGCTGGATGTCCTGACGCAGGCCAGCATCATGAACGCCCTCAAGAAGATCAAGCAGGAGTTGGGCTTGAGTTTCATGCTCATCACGCACGACATCGCCACCTCCAGCGAGTTGGCCGACGACGTGCTGTGCATGTATGCCGGGCAACTGGTGGAGCAGAGCAAGGCCGAGCGCTTCTACCGTGAACCGCTGCATCCCTATGCTCAGAAGCTTATGGCCAGCGTGCCCACCCTGCATGTTGAAAAGAAGCCCGAGTTCATCCCCGGCCAGCCACCCAGCCTGTTGAATCCTCCCGCGGGCTGCCGATTCGCCCCCCGCTGCCAGAAGAGATTCCGACGCTGCCAGGAAGAGCCACCTCTGTTCACTCACGGAGACTCCAAGGTGAAGTGCTGGCTCTACGAGAAGAGTTGAGAACATGGACAACAACAGTCTGATCTCTGTGAAGGACTTGCGGACCTGGTTTGAGCTGAAGCGCTGGGGGTTCATCAGCATGGGGTTTGTGAAGGCGCTGGACGGGGTGACTTTTGACCTTAAGAAGGGTGAGGCGATCACGGTCGTGGGAGAGAGCGGATCGGGCAAGACGACCCTGTTGCGTACGCTGCTGGGATTGGCGAGAGCCACCGCGGGAGAGATGATCTTCGGCGGCAGGAAGATCGATAGCAGTGATGAGCGGGACATACAGTGGCTGCGGCGGCAGGTCGGTTTTGTCCAGCAGGACCCCTACGGCGCGCTGCCCCCTTTCATGAATGTTTACCGCATCCTCAAGGAGCCACTGGTCGTGAACAAGCTGCCGGCCAAGGAGCACGAGCAGCGGATCAGGGAATCCCTGGAGGAGGTGAGGCTGATTCCGCTCAACGACTTCCTGCCGAAGTTCCCCCATATGCTCTCCGGTGGACAGCAGCAGCGGGTGGTCGTTGCTCGTGCGCTGCTCTTACGTCCCATGCTTATCGCCGCCGATGAGCCGGTATCCATGCTCGATGCCTCGGTGCGGGTGGAGATTCTGGAGCTGATGGGTAAGATTCAGAAGGACTATGACCTCGGTGTTATCTACGTTACTCACGACCTGTCGTCGGTGCGCTACTTCTCGCATCGCGCCTTTGTCATGTATGCCGCTAGGCTCGTGGAGAAAGCAGATGTGAAGGACATAGTGGAAAACCCGCTCCATCCTTACACGCGAATGCTTCTCAACGCTATCCCTGACCCGGAGCCGGAGAACGCGACCCGGTTCAGAGATATTCCGCCTGGCGAACCACCGAGCCTGATCAACCCCCCCGATGGCTGCCGGTTCCACCCCCGGTGCCCGCGCATCATCAAGGGGCTATGCGACACGGAGCAGCCTCCGGAGTTCCAACCAGCTCCTGGCCATTTCGTAGAATGCTGGCTTTACAAGTAGGGGCGCGAGATGAAAAAACCGCAAAAGCTCCTGGTTATCGGTGGCTTTTTGCTGATCGTCGGTGTTGCGCTGCCCTTCCTGATGGTCGCGCGGCTGCTTGAATCTACCCTATTCCTGAGCTTTCTGGCTCACGGCTGTTCCATGGCTGGCTTCATCACGGGATTCATTGGCATCGCCCTTTACTCCCGCTCCCGTAAGTGATACCGGCGAGGGATTCCATTGGGCGTTGCGGATCCACCGGGTGTGCGCTAAGGCACCAGGCAACTCCCAAACGACAAGACTCTGGTTTCCCATCCTAAGGAAAGAGCGAAGTTATGAGAAGTAATTCCCTTTATCCCCCTTATGTTATAAGGGGCAAGAACCGCCGAAGCCGAGCTATCACGTACCAAGAAGAAAAGAAACGTCACCCCATCAGTAGGTCTCATCCATGAACTCGGCTATCTGGTCAAAATGCACCTTGTCCACCATAAGGCCTATCGGAGCGTATACGATTTCATCAGCAGCCCACAACACAGTTGGTCTCGTATCTTTGGTTACCCCTCGGACGCCCATCAGTATATTGCCGACGTTATCATTAATCCTCAGAGTGTTGACCTTTATCGGCGCCTTAATCCGGCCGTCTTCAATAAAATATGAATCAGCAGTAAGCGTACCGGTGAAATCACCGGCCCTCAAACCATTAACCGGATAGGTGTACCACAGCCTTCCTACTAGTATCCCTTTCTGAATACCATTTACGAGAGTGTGAAGGTCGACACTGGAAGGCGATTCAAATACGATATTGGTGGCCGATGCAGTCGGCAGCACACCGAAGTTCCTTCCGCCTCCGCGGGCGTATCGAAAGCCGTTCCTCGGTATCATTGCCTGCCGGAAGTCCGCAGGGTCAACTCCGAGTTTCTCTTTTGCCTCGGGATCATTCAAAATTCTCTGATACTCATACCATTGACTCAACAGGCCGCTAAGTACCCCTTCCTTAATCAAGGTGGTCTCTCCCGTAGGCAGACCTTCGCAGGTAATGCCCTTTGAGCCAACTAGCCCCCGAGCATTGCCCTTGTCGATTACAGTCAGTATATCTGAGCCAACTTGCTTGCCAAGTTTGCCGAGAAAACATGATTGTCGGGAGTAGAAAGCGGATGTTGTGCAGGAAGGGATGATCAGGTGGCTCAGCAGCTCTGCAGTTGGCTGGGGCCCGAGGATGACGGGGTAATCACCAGAAGGCAGGCGAATTCCGTTCAGCGAGTTAATTGCATTCTGTGCAGCTTCACTTCCCGCCCTTCCACTCAGGTCCTTCAGCTTGAGATAGACGGAGTAACCGCTTCCCTTGGCATCGCCCTTCTCCACCATACTGGTAACGCATGCTGATATAAATGCAGACTCATCACTGCGGGCATCCGGCATTTCATAGGAGCTGACAGCCATTCGTTCCTGAAGTATCGTGAGATCGCCACTTATTATCAGTCCGAGGTCATTGAGTGTTTTGCCGGAAGCCATGCCTCTCAGCGTTTCAGACCCCAAGAATGAATCTATTGCTCCATCCAATGCTTTCCATCCAGCTTCAATCAGACCCTCGTTGGTGATGCCCATTATCATTGGGTCATGATACTCAAAAAGGCTCCTTTTCTCGTCAGTTGCCTGCGGCAGACAGTGAAACTGGGGATCGATAATTGCTCCTTGTTTTGCTTTCTCCAGGGCAAGTTTCACTCCCTCGAGCGACAGGTCTCTTTCCTCCGAACCAAAGCCGACCATGGTGCCGTCGGGGCTATCGAGGACTATCTGGATCCCGATTCCGTAGTCGTCCGTTGACTTCGGTTCTTCAAGGCCATTACACGGGATATGAGAGGTATAGTTGAGTCTTGTCCACAGACGGTTATTTGCCGAAGCGAAGACCTGGGCCGACTTGATCTCAGGTTGAGTCTTCAAAAAGGCAATTGCCCCTTCAACTGATTGCTCTAGTTCCCTCAGTTCTTTCATTTTGCTCCTCCTACAAGCCTGGCACAGGCTCTTATTGTAGGACCGCCGTTACCGAGTTTCTTCGCCTGCATTGGCTGCCCCTTCCCGCAATTGAAAATCGACCGTATCCTAAGGTCGTTCCCCACAGCATCAACCGACATTAAGTAGTCCTTGGTATTACCCATCATTCCCCCGTCCCTGAACATTTCTCCAAGCTGGCCATTTCTGATTTCGAATACTTTTCTGGCTGTAATTCGGAAGTTCTCCCTGCTCTCTGAAATAGAGGGGATGCGATGACCCACAAGGTAGTATCCGTGGTCAACCTCACTGATAATCCCTTTCGGGTCACGTTCTCCATTCCCAAATGCCGTTGTTGACATTCTAATTAACGGGACGAATGATGCATCGATTGCCTTGAAGTGACCATTTGGACTCGCTCCGAGGATGGCTGCCGTCTGCCGCGAATTCATGAATCCACAGAATATCCCCTTGTCTATGTGCATTACCCTCTTTACCGGCGTACCCTCATCATCATACTCATAGTGGCCGTAGCCCTGAAGCAATGGGTCCGAATAAGCGGAGACAAGAGGAGAGGCTACCTGTTTACCGAGCATATTCTCTTTGAGGTTTCTGAAGAACCAACTTCTGCCAGCATAGGCCGTTTCTAGCTTGAGAGCTCTGTCCAGTTCAGTGGGGTGACCGATGATCTCGTGAACGAGAAGTGTGTTATAGTGAGGATCTGTTACGACCACCACCTCTTTGCCCGACGACGGACATGGCTTGGCTTCTGAGAGTGAGACACAATCAGAGGCCAGGTCCAGAGCAAAGCCTGTAAGTGGCTTTGACTGCATCAAGTCCTCATCAAAGCCATCGGTTAGGATTTCCCACCCACGCTGATGCCCTAGGCAATCATAGTGCATTTGCTGAACCCCGCTGTTCCCGATTGCTACCACGACACAAAGTCCCTGTGTCAGAGCATGAGTTCGGTCGATGGCGGTCCCTTCGGAACTTACAAAGAGCTCCCTGATAAGTGAAGTCTGAATCCCGATCTGGTTTAGCTTAACCCTGGGATCATATGAGGCTACAGCCTTGGAAACATCACGCGCTAAGCCATTTACCTCTCCCAGGGGAACCTCAACCGGGTTGATCTTATAGTTGCCCGGTATCGTATCCTGACATATTTCTATCGGTGCCAGTTCGGTACTGTGCAGCGACTGTCCCAGGGCCTGCCAGTGGCTTTTCCTCTCACTCTTGATTTTCGAGCTCGCAATTGCTCTCTCGTAGGCTTGGTCGAGACCATCCCCAATAATCCCAGAAAGCTTATCCGTGTCTGCTGCTCCCAAGGTTTGACTGAAATAGCCAGCGGCCAGTATCTGCTTGCCGGCAATGACTCTCAGTCCGTAGGAAAGGCCATAATCACGAATGCTGGACTTCATCATTCCGTCTTGGGCAACTGCTCCCTGTCCTTCTCTTACCGTAACCCTCAAATCAACATAGAAACAGTTCTCTAATTTCCTCTTGGCCTCCAATACCATATTGGAGAGCTTGTCTTTCGTCTTGTCGACTAAAGCGATGTTTACCTTTTGTCCCATAGATCAACCCTCATTTCTCGCGATGAGATCCTCCAATTCTACTGCCACAACAGACTGAGTCGTTATTATATATCATAATGCTCGATATTTCAATCATTTCCGGGATGTGAAGGCAACACTCCACCTCGTAATTCCATTGCATTCAAGAGACGGGGCACTAGTTTAGTCTTGGACCAGGCGGCTAAGGTATCCCCTAGTCCGGGCCAGTCGAAGCATCCAATGCAGAAACAAAAATCCCAGGACAACATAGATGATGTTCAAAGTGGTTGCCCAGATAATGCTGTCGGACGGTATCAGTCCCTCAGTTATAGCCGTTCGCATGCCTTCGAATATATGCCTGGGTGGCAGGATGAAGGTTATTTTTTGCAGTAAGGGAGGAAATACAGATACCGGATAATAGACTGCGGAAAATGGCAGGAGTAGAAAGGGAATGAAAAAAGCCAGAATGTCGGCTGAGGGGCCGAAACGAACAACCAACCCAAT
>JAUVYG010000018.1 GCA_030603185.1 Actinomycetota bacterium
GCCATAGACAACAACTCGACCCTCCACTTGATGGGTCTTGTCTCGCCTGGTGGCGTTCATTCGCATACCGACCACCTATACGCTCTACTCGAGATGGCAGAGTCGATGGGGCTGAAGAGAGTCGCAGTCCACGCCTTCCTAGACGGACGCGACGTTCCACCCAGAAGTGCCATTGATTTCTTGAAAAGTCTCGAGGCAGAGTACTACCGGATCGGCGTTGGGGCCACAGCCACCGTTATGGGCCGTTACTGGGCAATGGACCGCGACAACCGCTGGGATAGAGTCGAGCGAGCCTACAACGCTCTCGTTCACGGCCCCGGACTGACCGCGAGCGACGCTATCGCCTCAGTCGAAGAATCATACGAGCGGGATGAGAACGATGAGTTCGTCGCGCCGACCATTATTGCTAATAGCGCGGACGCGCTAAGATCAGTCGGCGCCTCCCCCACCGTCACATCGAACGACTCTGTGATATTCATTAACTTCCGCCCCGATAGGGCGAGACAGATATCAGCCGCGTTCACATCCAACGAGTTCGATCATTTTGATCGTGGCAATGAACCGGTGATGCCTCGCTACTTCACGATGACGCAGTACGATCCGACACTCGATGTCGCCGGAGTCGCATACGCCCCAAGGACTTTGAACAACGTACTGTCGCAGGTCCTGTCCGACAACGGCCTAAAGCACCTTCACATCGCCGAGACCGAGAAGTATGCCCATGTGACCTACTTCTTCAACGGAGGCAATGAGCAGCCCTATCCCGGTGAGGAGCGCATTCTCGTGCCCTCACCCAAGGTTGCCACATATGATCTTCAGCCGGAGATGAGCGCCCCAGAAGTCTGCAGGTCAGTTGTGCAGAAGATACGAGAGGGCGAGGTAGACGTGATCATCGTGAACTTTGCCAATCCCGATATGGTTGGCCACACAGGTGTATTCGACGCAGCGATCACAGCCATCGAAACCGTGGATGGTTGTGTTGGCGATGTCACAGAGGCTCTTATCGAAGTGGGAGGCGAAGCTCTCATCCTCGCTGATCATGGTAATGCCGAACTTATGACCGACAAGACTTCAGGAAAACCCCTGACCGCCCACTCCTGCAACCCGGTTCCGGTAGCCTACCTAACGGCCCGCACGGACATTGCGCTCAGGTCCGGGGGCACACTCGCTGACGTCGCTCCCACTATGCTTGAAATACTTGGAATACCTGCACCTTCTGAGATGACGGGCCAAACATTACTAAAGAAGTCTTGAGCCGATGTCGAAGTAACAGTTATCCTTTGCGCCAGGAACTCTATCCGCCAAGGACGCACCGCAATAGCCCCACAAGACAAAGGCAGACCAGCGGTGGACATCATGTAGGAGGTTACTTTTGAAGTCGTACGCGCGTTTTATCAGCCTGCTCTTGGCCTTAATGGTCGTAGCTATAGTGGCAACGGGTTGCCCCACCACAAGCTCCGATGATTCAGGCGAAGAGAACGGCTCGACCAACAAGGGCGGAACCCTAAGGGTCGCCGTCAGCCAGCAGCCCGATATCCTCAATCCATTCCTGGCCAACGAACAGTCGACGCTGGATATTATCCGGTCCATAATCCCGACACTGTTCACCATCAAACCGGACTTCACCTACGAGCCGTCACTGCTCGCTGAAGAGCCAACCATCGAGGAAGACCCATTCAAGGTCACCTACAAGCTTCGTGACGATATCTTCTGGGACGACGACGAAGAGACCCCTATCACCTCGAAGGACATAAAATTCACCTGGCAGGTAGTCATGGATGACACCAATGAAGTCGTTTCAACCGTCGGGTACGATCTGATCCAGTCCATTGAGACCCCGGACGACCAGACTGCGGTGCTGACATTCTCGCAGGCTTACGCACCATGGAAGAACCTGTTCTCTACTGATGGAGTCCTTCCCGAGCATCTGCTGAAGGACAAAAACTTCAAAGAAGAGATGATACGTTCAGTTGATTTCTCCGGAGGCCCTTTCGCATTCGAAGAATGGATAGCTGACGAGTCCCTTACACTCGTTCGCAACGACAACTTCTGGGGAGACGAAGCGTCTCTAGACCAGATAGTATTCCTCTTCGTCGAGGATCCCAGCACGATGCGCGAGATGCTTCGCAACGATGAGGCAGACTTGATCATTCCTCCGGATGACATCGATCTTCTTGAGCAACTGAAAGAGATTCCATCAGTCAATGTAGACGTAGGTTCTGGAGCTATGTGGGAGCAGATCGCTCTTAACACCTCGAAGCCAAAGCTCAGTGACAAACTTGTACGTCAGGCCATCGCCTTCCTGCTGGACAGAGGAAAGATCACTGACGAAATACTAAAGGGCAACGTAAAGACCCTTCAGTCAGTTGTTCTGCCAGAGCTCGAGCAGTACTCTGAGCCGACTTTCGAGAAGTACTCTCGTAATCCCGATCGCGCGACTGCCCTTCTCGAGGAGGCCGGTTGGACCCTCGGTGAGGACGGAGTCATGACCAAAGACGGAGAGGCTCTTGAATTGGTCATTTCCACAACAGCCAACTCACCCGACCGTGAACTGGTCGAACAACTGATGGTAGAGAATCTTAAGTCCGGCGGCATCAAGGCGACGATCGAGAATGCTGCTCCGCCTGTATTCTTCGGAGAGATGCTACTCGGCGGCACCTACGATATAGGTATCTTCTCTTGGTCTCAGGCGCCGGATCCAAGTTTGACCGACATCCTTGCAGATGATCAGCTCCCACCGGACGGTCAGAACATCTACCTGTACAAAAGCGCTGATGCCACCAGCGCGATGAAGAACTCAGACGCTGAGCTTGACGAGTCCAGACGCGCTCGCGGCCTAAGCGAGGCACAGGACACCATCGCTGAGGATGTGCCGATCATTCCGCTGTATCAGAGGTTGATCATAATGGCTTCAACTAATGACCTGAACGGAACAGAGGTCAATAGCACCAGCGCGGGTAACTTCTGGAACACTGGGGAGTGGTCCCTCGAGCAATAATCGGATAGTATTGTCCGAGTCGGCAAGCTTCCCGGAGGTCTAAATTGATCGGGATCATAATCTTCATACACGTAATCGTGTCCATAGCTCTCGTAGGTGCTATCCTGCTTCACTCAGGTAGAGGCACCGGTCTATCGTCAGCATTCGGCGGAGGGCTACCATCAACGATGGGGGGCACGACGATGATCGAGAAGAACCTGGATCGAGTCACGATAGTGCTCGTTTCTATTTTCGCTATCACATCCGTCTCACTGGCCCTGCTCACCTAGTAGGGTGACGAGGCCATGACAAGGCCTGGGCTCGCAAAGTACATACTTACGAGGCTCGCACACAGCGCTCCGATTCTGCTGGGTGCGAGCCTCGTCACTTTTTTCCTGGTACGTGCCGCCGGGGACCCCCTGACAAAGTACCGACTGACTCCGGGAGTCACAGCCAAGGACGTGCTCGCACGCGAACATTCCATGGGACTGGACGCTCCTCTATTCCAGCAGTATCTGGATTGGATCTGGAATGCCCTGCAGGGCGATTTCGGTGACAGTCTCACTATCCGCACTCCCGTACTGGAGCTCATCTGGGAGCGTTTGCCCGCGACACTTGAGCTGATGGGAGCCGCTGTCCTTCTGACCCTGTTGATAGCGGTACCCCTCGGGGTCATGCAAGCTCGCCGCAGGGGCGGCAGATTCGATCGCGGGAGCTCGGCCCTTACGACCATTGCTCTTTCGACTCCCGTGTTCTGGCTCGCTCTCATCCTGCAGATCGGTCTGGGGTACTACCTGTCTCAGGCTCTGGGATTCCGGGTGTTCTTCACAGCCGGGCAATCAAGCCCAGGGGTGGATCCCACCCTCCTGGACAGTCTTCAGCATCTAGCGCTACCCCTATTCACACTTGTCATCGCTCAGGTGGCGGTGTGGAGTCGGTATCAACGAGCTTCGTACATCGAGGCGCTAACCTCACGCCACCTGTTCGCCGTTCGAGCTCTTGGCGTCCCGGAAAGGCGGCTCATCACCCGATTCGCTCTTCCGATGAGCCTTGCCCCATTGCTTGCCGTTGTAGCTATAGACCTTCCGCTTCTGTTCGGCGGTACCGTGGTCGTAGAGTCGGTCTTCGCGTGGCCCGGTATGGGTAGCCTTCTGATCGGCGGCATCGAGAAGTCCGACTACCCGTTAGTCATGGGCATCCTGATGATCACTGCGGTTCTCGTTATTCTATTCAACTTGCTCGCGGATGTCGGACAACGACTGCTTGATCCCAGAGGTGAGTCGAGCCAATGAAAAGAGTCCTCATCCTCTACCTCTCAGGCCTCTCCCTTATCATTCTCAGCTCTCTCTTGGTGCCCGCCTTCTCACCATATGAGCCGACCGGGATAGACCTGGACGCCGACCGTCTGGCCCCGAGCATCTCGCATCCATTCGGCACAGATGAGCTCGGAAGAGATATGCATGTGAGAACCGCGATCGCGGCTACCACCTCACTAGGCATAGCGGCCTCAGTGGCGATCATCACCACCGTCATCGCTTTCGCCATCGGACTGCTCGCAGCTAATTTCAGGCGCAATGTAGATCCGGTGTTGATGCGCCTGACCGACCTGATGCTCGCTCTGCCCCCGCTGATCATATTGATAATCGCCGCTGCCTTTTTTGGCGGAGGCAGTCCGATCGCTATCGTACTGATCCTTTCGGCCCTGGGTTGGATGCAACCGGCAAGGGCGATCCGCAGCCATATCATCACCGTCCTAAGGGAACCCTTTGTGGTGCAGGCCCGTCAGATGGGCGCTGATTCGATATGGACCTTCAGAAAACACATACTGCCTGCGTCCTATGGATACGTCGTGACAGTCGCTTCTATCACCTTCACAACAGCGCTACTGGCCGAGACCACCCTTAGTTTCCTTGGTCTCGGCGTACAACCTCCAACTCCTACCCTGGGCGGCATGCTGGCCGACACGCTCTCGACTGCCTTCACAGCACCATGGCTGGCGATCTTTCCGGGACTTGTGATCGTCGGGGCCGCCCTGTTCGCCCACGGGGCAGGTGACGCAGCGCACTCTCTAATAGATCCACTTCATGATGACGATGTGACCGTAGGCCCTGCACGGAAGACCAGGCGGCCCAACCGCCCACAGGGTATCGAGACCACTCAGGATAATAAGAACTCACCTCCCCCCCTGGTCGAACTCAAGGAAGTCTCTGCCACCATCGGCGAAAGACGGTTGTTTACCAATATCAGTTTCAAGCTTGGGGCCGGAGAGACAGTCGCACTGATTGGTAGGTCCGGATCAGGCAAGACCACCCTGGGTCATTCGATTCTAGGACTACCCACTGCGGCAGAGATCAAAGGTGGTATCAACATCACCGGATCGCCTTTGGCGGGACGGGAAAAACAGATCCGCGGGAAGATAGCCAGCATGATCTTTCAGGAGCCAGGAATAGCCTTCCTGCCGGCTCGATCGATAGGATGGACATTCAACCAGGTGCTCTCTGCTACCACTCGAATGAATCGAGCACTGATCAAAGACGCTGCGATTGAAGCGATCAAGGCTGTCCACCTAGACCGACCAGAAGAGGTGCTCTCCAGATTACCGACCACTTTTAGCAGCGGTGAACTCCAGCGCTTGGGTATCGCCCTGGCTATTGCGCAGAAGACAAAGCTTCTGGTCGCGGACGAGCCTACCGCAAGTCTTGATACCGTACGCTCAAAGGCGATCATAGACCTTCTGCACTCTCTGCAGAAGAAGTATGGCTTCGCACTGATCCTGATCACGCATGACCTGTCGCTGGTCTACGACGTTGCCGATAAGGTCCAATTGATCTCATCTGACGATGTCGATGCTCAGCCCATTGAGCTATCCGATGACAGCAAGGACATGCGCAAAAAAATACTGGATTCAGGACTGTTATCCCTAGACTCATCTGACGCATCGGACCTAGTGGACGCGGCTCGGAGGCTCAGATAATGATCGATATGACGGCCAGTGACATCATTGTAGAGATGCCCGGAGGCGGAAAGCCTATCCTCAATCAGGTGAGTATCGAAGTAACCGGGGAAACGATCCACGGAATCGTGGGCATGAGCGGTGCCGGCAAGACCACTGTTCTTCGATGTCTTGCTGGCACCCTTCCCCCCTCATCGGGTCTGGTCAGTCATGCCGGAAACAATATCTACGGTCCAGGCACAGCAGCTTTCGGTAAAGGACGAGTAGCCGACGACGTTGCTCTGCTTCCCCAGAATCCTCCTGCCACCCTTGATCCTCGTGTCAGGATCCGCGATTCGATCATCGAACCTCTTCTAGTCACCGGTATCCCCCGAGATGAGGCACTGTCGCACATAGAAGAAACAGCTTTCGTAGTCGGTCTGCACCCCGCACTACTGGATCGATACCCTTCGGGGCTCAGCGGTGGTGAAGCTCGCAGGGCCGCCTTAGCGCGCGCAATGATAATTGAACCAAAGGCCTTACTGTTGGACGAGCCGCAGTCCGGGATCGACCTTCCCTCACAGCTGGAACTACTCGACCTGATAGTTCAGCTGTCAAAAAGCGAGAAGGTGACCGTGGTCATCGTGGGCCATGATCTCAGCTCGCTGAGCAGTGTATGCACAGACTTGACCGTTCTTGACGAGGGTAAGGTGGTAGAGTCAGGACCTGCTGAACGAGTGATATCGACTCCGGTGTCCAAAGCAGCCCGAGAACTGGTCGAGGCGGCAGGTATCTGATAGAATCCGCTAGGTCACATCGCTAGTCCGGGTGGCGGAATTGGTAGACGCGCTAGGTTGAGGGCCTAGTGAGCGCAAGCTCATGGGGGTTCAAGTCCCCCCTCGGACACAGACGAACTATCTCTCGTATGTTCCCAAGAGAGATCCCCGCGCTATCACCTTGGATGCATGCTCTTGCTCGAATTCCGTAAGTGTAAGCTCCGGGTTCTCCTCGACCACATCGTTCATGGCTAAAACCGTGAAGAAGTATTGATGCCTCTGGCCCTCTGGTGGACAAGGTTCAAGATACCCAACCTGGTCTGCGTCTGATTCGCCCTCTACGATGCCCTCCGGCATTGCGCCAGAGGCCCCCGCTTTCAGTTCCGTCACATCACTGGGAATGTTGTAGACCAGCCAGTGGTCAGAGGAGCTTCCATCTGAATCGGTGGCGTCCTTTAGTAATATTGCGTAACTCTGCGCACCATTGACCGGGGTCCAATTCAGTCCAGGAGAGATGCCCGCACCGTCGCAGGTGTATTTGACGGGAATGGCTCCGGTGTTGCCAAAGGAACTACTTGTTATTGAGATCGAGGGGGTTGTCGGAGCTGTTGGACTGGTCGGAGGCGGACCCTCTTCTGCTGGAGGCTGGAATACATCGCAGGAAGTAGCGAACAGTAACAGTACTGCGGCGGCTACCAGCCTGATCGAATTCAGGGATTTGACTATGAAAAACTATCCTTAATCAGCGCGCTCCCCTGTTGCGAGAGTGGGGACTCAACCGCGGGGAAGCCCTGGACTTGAATTACCTGCGATTCCTTTGCCATCACTACGACCCAACGGAGTGAATGGCTCGATGCGATCGGCAACTATTGTTATACCCCTTTCCTCATTGTTTTGAAGCGTACCTTCTATGACATAACAACGGCTGCGGGAGATAACAGCACCGTACTCGGCAAGAGTGCGCTCGAACACCACCACATCCAACAGTCCCTCTTCATCTTCTAGAGTAAGAAACGCCGTACGCTTCTTGCTCTTGGTCATAGGGGTCTGGGAGCGCTCCCTTAGTCCTATGACCCGAATCTTACTGCGGTCCGGGAGCGAAGGTATCTGGCTACTCGGTGTGAGCCTTAGGGATGCGATGTCTTCTCTATGAGGGTAAAGCGGGTGACAGCTGATATTGAGGCCCAGCAAGTCGAGTTCGGCCTTCAGCCTTCTAGTGAGTGACCACCCAGATGGGTGATCGACCGGCGGTCTAGTGCTGTGGCCACGCGGCTTGGCAACAACAGCTGCTTTGCTGGAGCTGATCAGATCAGGCTCCCTGGATGCACCGTGGGCCATCATCCACTTATGAACCGCCTCAACCTCAGACAGAAGCGCATCGCGAGACGACCCCAGGCTATCGAAGGCGCCGACCCTTATCAGATTCTCAGCAGTGGGACGACTGACTCGGGTGCGACGATAGAACTCAGCAAACGACTCAAACTGCCTCTCACCTCTTTCCGCGAATATCCGGGAAAGCTCAGCACCAGACATACCCTTCAGGTATTTGAGCCCCACTCTTATGGCATCGCCGCGTTTTCCTGCGCTCGGACAGATCGGCAGAAAATCATCCGAGCTCTCATTGATATCGGGAGGTAGTATCTTGAGTCCGAAATGCCGGGCATCGTTGAGCACCACCCGAGGACTGTAGAAACCCATGGGCTGGTTGTTCAGGATCGATGAGAGGAACTCGGCCGGGTAATGAGCCTTGAGCCAGGCAGTGGCGTATGAAAGAACGGCGAAGCAACCAGCATGAGCCTTGTTGAATCCGTACGCCGCGAACCCGCGAAGCTGACGGAACACCTCACTCGCGACCGCCTCCGTGCTCCCGCGGGCCATCGCCCTTTTCACAAAATGTGCGCCGATACGGTCCATCTCTTCCATGGACTTGTCTTTGGTCATGGCGCGACGAAGCATGTCCGCCTCAGATAGGTCGAACCCGGCGACCGCCGCCGCGACTGAAAGTACCTGCTCCTGGTAGACGATGACCCCATAAGTATCACGAAGCACCCGTTTCATCTCAGGATGCGGAGTCACGACTCGCTCAAGACCATGGCGACGGCGGATGAACGGAGTGATCATGTCAGATTCAATGGGGCCGGGTCGGAACAGTGAGATGGACGAGATGATGTCCTCGAATCTCTCGGGGAGAAGGCGCTTGGATAAGTTGCGTTGACCACTGGATTCCAGCTGGAACAGGCCGATGTTACGAGCGCTCCTGATCAGTTCGTAGCTGGCCTCATCATCATGAGGTAGATCATAGGGGTCCAGCGGCTTCCCGGTCAGCTTCTCAATCCTGCCCACCGTCTCGGCGATAGCGCTGTGAGTACGAAGACCAAGTATGTCCATCTTTACCAACCCCAGCGCCTCGATATCATCCTTGTCGTACTGGGCGACCACGGTTCCCTTGGCTGCCCACTGCAGAGGCACCATCGAGGCTATCGGGCGAGGAGTGATGATGAATCCCCCGAGATGGGTGCCGAGGTGGGCAGGACACCTGTCCAGCTTCTCGACCACATCTATCAAGGCGCCGTATCTTGCTTCGTCCCGCAAGGGGTTGTCTGCCAGCTCCGGGTAGGCCGCGATAACACCGCGGATGTTGCCCGCCTTGACCCAGGGGAACCTGCGGGTCATGCGCGACATCTCTTCCTCGGTCACGCCGAGCGCTTTACCTGCCACCCTGATGGCGCCACGAGCGTTCATGGTGTTGACTGTGGCCACCATCGCCACCTTGTCCGCTCCGTACTTACGATAGATATATTCGATGACCTCATCACGCCGGGTCGAACAGAAATCCACATCTATATCCGGCATATCCCGACGCTTGGGATTCAAAAACCTCTCGAACAACAAGTCGTACTTGATAGGATCCACACTGGTGATGCCGAGACAGTACGAGATGATCGAGTCCCCGGCCGAACCCCTACCTGAACAGAAGATGCCTTGTGAATGAGCGAAATCGACGATGTCTTTGACGATCAAGAAGTACGCAGAGAAGCCCATACTATCGACCAACTTAAGCTCGTGTTCGATTCGGGAGACCACCTCGGGGGTCATCACCTTATACCGCCGCTCAGCGCCCTTCCAGGTCTCTTTGGCCAGTATCGAGTAGTGGGTCTCTCCTTCGGGGATGGGAACCTTGGGAAAGTGGAACTGACCTAAGTGTAGATCCAGATTGCAGGCATCGGCTATCCGCCGAGTGTTCTCAATGGCATCCTTCACCACATGAGCCGGCGCGTCAGCCAGAAGAGACCGCATCTGTTCCACGGTCTTGAAGTACAACTCAGCATTAGGTCGCTTGACCGGCCCCGGAAGAGTCGTGTTGTCACCCGCGGCGACCAATACATCATGGACCTTATGGTCTTCCCTGTTCACGTAATGGACATTGTTAGTGACCACCAAAGGGAGGGCGGCAGCAGCCTTACCGTTGTAGCGCGACCTACCGCTACCCCCCTTGCCACCACTGTTCTCGCGCAACTGTTCGCGATGCAATTCCCGCAGCCGCTTGGCCAGGTCTATAAGACCGGACATATAACTGAGACTACCCGGGAGGCGCTGGTTCTGAAGCTCGATGTAGAAACCGTTCCAGCCATAGATGTCGATGTAGCGGAGGGCCGCCTCTTCAGCATGTTCGTGGCGGCCCTCGGTGACCGCGCGGCCGATCTCACCCTTGGGGCATGACGAGAGAGCTATGAGACCGCGCGGATAGCGACGCAAGGTATCCATGCTGACCTTCATGGTATCGGGCCGGGCGGCTAACGTAGCCGTCTTAGCGCTCGCCGCCCGGCTCCCCTTGGCCTTGATGCCGTCTTCCATGTCACCGCCGAAGCCCATCCTGCGACCCCAGTCAAGATGGGCTTCGGACAACAACCGGCACAGGCTCGCGTAACCGGTACGGTTACGCGCCAGCAGCACCAGATGACCGCCGCGCTCGGACCCATCGTCCACGATTATCTCGGTGCCGATGATCGGCTTGATGCCAGCCTTTTTTGCCTTTTGGTAGAACCTTATCGCGCCGTAGAGCCCTTGATGGTCAGTGACTGCCAGTGAGTCCATGCCAAGCTCTACAGCACGTTCGATCAAGCCGTCCAGAGATGCAGCACCGTCCATGAAGCTGAAGTTGGAATGAACATGAAGATGTATGAACTCAGAGCGGACTCTGTCGCTGGTGGCTTCGGTGTGGTCGTTCAGACCGACCGGACCAACCTGCCCCAGGGACCGAGGCGACTGATCAGTCTGCGACCCCACCCAGATACCACCTTGATTCCCGTTTGTCATAGAGGATGTCGTACACGCCGCCGCCGGAGGTGACACGCAGAAACACCTTGCTGACCTCGGTGTCAGGATTCCACCAGCCCATCTCTACCACCCAGGTCCGGATGATGGCGTCTATCTTGTAGCGGCGGCCGCGCCACCTGAACGCTCGCGGACGCTTTGCAGCCTTGTCCCATCGCACTTCGATGGGCTCGTGATATAGCTTGCCGACCACAGAGTCTTCGTCGGAGCTCGCACAAAGCGATGACGCCGAGCTGACCCACTCTGTGTCCATCAGCTGGCGCACCACCGAGAGCTTGCTCTTTTCCGTCGGAAAGAGCACCGGGTCATGCTGGATGTTTTCGAGAAATCTTCTTAGCTCTGGTCGCAACTGAGCCCACCAAACATTGTCATGTACTGCTTGGCAGATGCTGTCATCTGCCGGTGACGGTCACCCTTCCGGATAGCCGCTCCCCCGACCCCAAAAAAGAGAGCGGGCTCACTAGTCTATCGAACAGGTGTTCGATTAGCCACAACTGTTTTCGCCCATTTCTTTGTGATCCGATTGCGTTCTTGCGGGCATCCAAAAGGGTAGAAAGGTATGAAGGAGGAAGCACAGATGAGTGAACCTGCCCGGCTCCCCGTAGAGCCAGATAGAGCCCCACATATCCGGTCCATCTCTGAGTCCACTTCGAGCGTGGAAGATTTCCTGGTGCGCAGACAAAAGCAGATCGATAAGAACGAGCATTACCGGGACCTTCTTCGCCACCTAGTGATCTACCTGGCCACTGCCAATGGCATATATCTAGCCATGATCGCTTCCATCGGTACTCTGGCTCAGTTCGACCAGATAGTGCTCAGTACCCTGACAATGGGCACAGTGATAGGTACCGCAGTGTGGGTGGGGTTGGACGCAAAAGACAGAGGTGCTAACGGGCTTACCGCAGCCAACTGGGCTCTGGCCTGTGTCACCCTGTGGCTATTCGCCTTCCCTCTCTATCTGGCAAGAAGAGCAATGTCACCCGAGGTGTACCGCCAGGGAGTCATTGGCTAGCTAGGCGACTCTACTTTGGGAACTTGTATGCCATACCATCTAGGCGGTTCTTGAGGTTCATCGACCGAGCCAGAGCTGTTTTAAAAAGAATCCTTCTTTGATTCTCTTCGGGCACCTTGAATATTCTTCCGCGGAACTCTTCAAAAACGACCGGCATCTTACTTAGAACCGGATGGCTGGATATCTCTGTCGAACTTATCGGCGTCTCAATATCAGCTACGTGACTGAGAGCTGCAGCGTCCAGGCCTCTGTCGGCACAGGATTTCGAGTAGATAAGTCTGTCGACCTTGTAAACGCTGGATATTCCACTATTCTCATCGTTGGTCTCGAGAAAGAAAAGAACGAGATCGCCTACACCGCACCCCGTGCCAACACACCAGTCCAACGGATAGCCCTTGCGGATGAGGCTAAAGTCTTGGCGGGGGGAGAGAATGGCGATCCACATAACAGGAGCATTCATCTCTGATTGCTGCCCTTGATCTCAGCGTCACCAGTCGCGACCGTAACGATGTAATGCTTGATGAAATCTATTTTAGATAGTGTCTCAAACTGGTAATTGCTCTCAAGCTTTACCTCCACCCGGCCCCGGAACACCTGGAATTCTGTCATCTCAGCGCCAGAGGCTTTGGCGAACTCTCTAGCAATACTCTCGGCTCGTTGATTGTTGTGGGATTGGAATATCTCGTCGGCTGCCGCGGTCGCCGCTTCTTGGGCACCGCTGGTCACAGAGTGCTGAACATACAAAACCTTGCCGACTCCGTAAATAACGAAACCAAGCACGAAGAAAATTATGATGGCCTTGATGCCTGGTGAAAACAATCCGGTCTCATCAGAAATGAAATCTGTTCTTTGTCTCATTGCAACCTTGCCTATTGCTCCATCCCTATCAATAAGAGAATATCAGTTATCCCAGCACCTGGGTTGTTTGCGGACTGTTTCTACTACCTGAGGCCAGCATATGATCGAAGCAAGATCTCTCACAAAACGATACAAAGAACTCACCGCTGTTGACGGCCTTGATTTCACCGTGCCTGACGGATCCTTCTTTACTTTCGTCGGGCCCAATGGAGCGGGAAAAACCACTACTATCCGCATGATGTGTGGGCTCACGCCCATAACCTCAGGATCTCTTGAGATTGCCGGCATGTCCCTTCCTGACCAGGTGGCGGATGTAAAATCCGTTCTCGGAGTCGTACCTCAGGAAAGCAGCCTGGACCGCGATTTGACGGTCATGGAGAACCTGCTGATTTACGCTGGATATTTCGGCATCGAGAAGAAGCTCGCAAGGTCGCGCGCCGAAGAACTCATCGAATTCGTAGAACTGACAAATAAGATCGACTCCCAGCCCGAAGAGCTATCGGGAGGGATGAGACGCAGGCTGCTCATCGCCCGCTCCCTGATCAACAACCCACGACTACTCATTCTGGATGAGCCGACCACAGGGCTGGACCCGAAAGTCAGGCGCTCTATCTGGGACACCCTACAGGACTTGACCACTCAGGGGATGACACTTGTGATGTCCACCCACTACATGGAAGAAGCTAGCGAGCTGAGTGACATCGTTGCAGTCATGGACCACGGTAAGATCCTATCCTCTGGCCCCCCTGATGAATTAACCGCCGATTACGATGGCTCTCTGGAAAAGCTTTTCTTGAGCATGACCGGAAAAGAACACGATTAATGGGAGCACAAGGTCTGCGAGCGGTCACTCCCAGGTGGTTCTCGGTATGGAAGCGCAATGCGTACGTCTACGCCAAAAGATGGAAACTCTACGCGCTTCCTCCACTCGCCGAGCCCTTCTTGCTCGTGTTCGCTCTCGGCATCGGGGTCGGGTCTTTCATCGATCAGATCGAAGGAGTCACATATCTTGTGTTCGTGTCCGCCGGCCTGATCGCGTCAGAAACACTACTGCGAGCTACTTTCGAGTGCACCTATGGTTCCTTTTTTCGGATGACCTACCAGAACACCTTCGAAGGCATCATCACCACTCCGGTGTCAGCGTCGGATGTCGCCATGGCCGAAATCTTTTGGGGCGCTACCAAGGCCTCTATCAGTGCCCTGGCTGTTCTGCTGGTACTTGCCGTTCTCGGGGTTTTCTCAGGGCCTCTCCTTGTACTGGTGCCCCTCATCATCTTCGCCGGAGCGCTGAATTTCTCGTCGATGGCATTGATCGTCAGCTCTAGAGTCCCCGATCTTGAGTACTTCACTTTCTACTTCGCCGGGGTGGTCTTCCCCATGCTCTTTCTGGCAGGTACATACTTCCCCCTCAGTCGTCTTCCTGAGATCGTGCAGAGCGCGATGTGGTTGCTCCCGTTCACGAGTGTTGTGGATGTTGCCCGCAGCCTGATCATTGAGAGACCGGACTCGATGATCTACTGGAAATCCCTGTATATCCTCGTCTCTACAGTTGTTCTAATGGAGCTTGCCATCCGTTCCCTAACTAACAGGCTGGTAAGATAGTACGCCTCCGTTTACAGCCCTTACCTGCTGCAAAGGTCTAATGGTGGTAGAATCTATGGATAGCGACAAGTGGGGAATACCTTGGTCAAGACATCATCTTCTTACGACGATCAGATACAGCGACTTCAAGCGGTAAATTCGGTTGCGCTCGCCGTCGGGCGGTCCCTGGATCTGACTACGGTTCTTGAGTCCGCGCTTGTTGCCGCACTCAAGATATTCTCAGTCGATTCCGGTGGTATCTACCTCTACGACCCTGACACCAAGAAGCTTTCACTCGAGGTGTTCAAAAACCTGACCAAAGACTACTTGGACGAAAAATCTAACTTAGGTGTAGCAGATGGCTGTACCGGTGTAGCGGTCCGCAGCCAAGAGATATTCGCCGCGTTCGACCATCCGGAAAGCCAATTCATATGTGACGACTCCGAACGTCTTTTGGGGGTGGACTGCCTTGTCGCGGCTCCACTCCTGGTGGGCGACAAGGTACTCGGTGTGCTCGAGCTATTCGCTCCGACGTCTCGCAGGCTGACGCGGGAAGAGGCGCAGCTACTCACATCGATATCCAGTCAGATCGGAATCGCTGTGGACAATGCTCGCAGGTATCAGCAGTCACTGACTGCCCTGGAAGAGCTGGAAAAGACCAGGCGCGAGCTGACAGAGACCAACGCGAAACTACAGTCTCACCTGGAGGAAGAAGCGTTCATCGCTCGTACCTTGCAACAGAGTCTACTCCCAGGTGATCCAGCTCCCATCAGGGGTCTGGACGTCGGCACCTTTTATGCATCTGCCACCAAGCACGCACTGGTCGGGGGTGACTTCTACGACATCATTCCTCTGGCTAAAGGCAAAGTCGCCTTCGTCATAGGGGATGCCAGTGGCCACGGAGTGGTAGTCTCGCCTCGCTCAGCAGCAGTCAAGTTCTCGATCCGAAGCTACCTCGGAGTGGGCAGAAGTCCCGCTCGTACGCTTGAGCTTTCGAATCAGACCTACATGTCGCAAAACACCTTGGACTCTTTTGTCACGGCCTTTGTCACAATGGCTGACCCCAAGACCGGCGAGTTCACATACTCGCTCGCCGGCCATCCACCTGCCCTGGTATATCGTCCAGCCCATGGGGGCGGGGAAATACTCGAGTCCAGTACACCGGCACTTGGGATAACTGAAGACAGCAAGTACAAACTTCACAGGGTGACACTGGGTCGGGGTGATGTGATGCTTCTCTACACCGACGGCCTGACCGAGGCGAGGAATCCCGATACCCATAAGTTCTTCGGATTCTCTAGAGCATTCAAGGTTCTCGAGCAAAACTTCGAGAAACCTGCCAAGGATATCGCGTCCTCAGTCGCTCGTGCCGCTTACGACTTTGCGGGCGGAAGTCTGGTGGATGACATCGCTATCATGGCGATCAAACGCGAAGACTAGACTGGCAGGCCGGATAGGTACTTTCTCACTAGGTCCAAAGAACCCTTGGCTGATCGATGGCGAATGACATCCCGGGATCCCTTGTAGATGTGCTCGTTGCAGACGTCACCGTCACGGGTGGCGAGTGCTATGTAGACAAGACCAACCGGTTTATCGGCCGTTGCACCGTCTGGCCCGGCGATCCCGGTCACAGCCACACACATATCCGAGCTGATCTTCTCAAGGCCTGCCCTGGCCATCATGACAGCGCACTCTCGAGAAACCGCTCCATGCTCGATGAGGACGCTTTCAGGAATTCCGACAATACCGGACTTGACCTCATTGCTATACGATACGATGCTGCCTTCAAAGAAATGGCTGCTACCAGCCACATCCGTCAGTAGTTTTGATATCAGGCCGCCGGTGCAGGACTCGACAGCCGAGAGCTTCTCCCCACTCTCGAGAAGTTCTCTTCCGACCACAGAAGCTAGTGAGTCATTATCCACGCCGTAGAGCTCTTCCCTAAAGAGTTGATTCACCGCCCGGTCGACCACGCCGATCTCTGCCTCAGATGAAGCGATCACTCGAAGATGTACTTCGCCTACTTGAGGAAGAACCCCCAACCTGACACCTTCGGGAATATGCGGAGATATTTTGTCCTCGGCTTCGATCTCACTCAAGCCACACAGCTTGTAGGTCTTGGCGATGCTGCGGCCGTCGACCAGCCCACCCACCAGATCAGGTACTACATGAGACTCGAACATCTCACGCATCTCTTCAGGAACGCCCGGTAGCGCATAGATAATCTTGCCGTCAGCATCCAATCTGAGACCTGAAGCTATTCCCACCCCCGGTGGGATCATGGTGGCTGAGCTAGGACGATCAGCCATTTTGAGAACTTTCTCGGACTCACCGATGATGCCCTTAAGCTTCGCTACTACCTTTTCGTCACGCACGAGGGGTGAACCGACTGCGACAGAGACCGCTTCCCGTGTGATGTCGTCGTCGGTCGGGCCGAGTCCACCGGTCATCAGGATGACATCGGCCACTTCGAGCGCATCCCTTATCCCATGTACAACCGCTTCCATCTCGTCGCTAGCGGAATGCATGTGGCTACAAGACATCCCGAGTTCGGACAAACGTCCGGCCAAAAAGGTGGAGTTCGAATCGTCCTGTATGCCTGATGTAAGTTCTGTGCCTATGGTGAGCAGATAGACATGAATCATGTGTACAACTTTGTCTGGGCTTTCCTGAAGTAATCCAAACCAGAGTACACCGTCAGTGCGGTGGCAATAATCATTAGGGTCCATTTAAAGGCAAAATATGCCTCGCCTATCGGCCCCGGAATAACCTCTCCCGGCATAATGAACAACGTGATCGCTGTGACCTGAGCGACCGTCTTGATCTTCCCTAGTGAGCCGGCTGGAATGACCTCGGCACGGTCCGCAGCTACCAGCCTGAGCGCTGTGACAGCGAACTCACGGCCTATGATTATCACAGCTATCCACGGGGACAGGTCTCCCAAGGACACCAGAGATATCAATGCCGCTGAAACTAATAATTTATCTGCAAGAGGATCCAAGAATTGACCGAATACGGTGACCTGCTCGTACGCCCTGGCCAGATATCCATCAAGTCCGTCAGTGGCCGCAGCCAACAGAAAAACAGCTGCAGCTATCCATTCACCATACGCCATGGGGTAGAGGATGAAGAACATGACCGCCGGGATAACGACTATCCTGGCAATGGTTATTTGATTGGGGAGGTTACTCCCTTTTTTCAACGATAATTCACGAACTGAAGAGGCTGTCCGAAATCCGTACCCTTGATCAAAGAGATAGCCTCTTGCAGGTCATCCTTGTTCTTGCCGGAGACCCGCACGCTGTCACCCTGGATGCTGACTCCGACCTTGAGCTTGGTGTCTTTTAGTGCCTTGACTATTTCTTTGCCCTTTTCAGTGGCTACACCCTGAGTAAGACCGATGGTCTGACGAGCACGACCGCTGGTGGCCGGCTCCACTTTGCCAATGTCCAGAGCCTTCAGAGAAATGCCCCTCTTTACCAACTTGGACTGAAGTACGTCCACAGACGCTCCGAGCGTGTAGTCGTTCTCTGACTCGACCCCGATCGAACTGTTCTCGCGATCCAGCTCAATTGTGGTATCTGACTTTTTCAGGTCGTAACGATTCACGATCTCTTTGGTCGCCTGATTGACCGCATTGTCGACCTCTTGAAGGTCCAACTCAGACACGACATCAAAACTGCTTTCCTTAGCCACCTACTCGATCTCCTCCTCTAACTTCATTTTCATGAATCGCTGTTGTACTCATTCTCTAACACAAGCCCCTCGTCGCCCAGAACTTCTGAGTCAGAACCATTCACGGAAACCGATAATGCAGCTGCATTGCCGACCCGAAGAATAATGGTCTTCTCAGCCCGCCATACTTGCTCCTCGCCGTTGCTCATGACTTCCTTGAATATCTCTTTGCCATCAGACATGACTCGAACCCAGGCTCCGTCCGCTCCGACGGCCTCGCCGACCACCGTTACTTTGGCGTCGGCTTCGGACACTCCCGATGATCCATCATCGGATCCGTCGGTTGAGGACCCAAGAGACTCATCTGCCCCTACGACTTTTGTCCGGCTCTCCTCATCGGGAGCGCCAGCGAGCCCATAATAAAGCCCGATGATCAGAGCGAGCACCACGATTGCGAGTATCGGGACCACCGGAAACGCGCGCTCACGATCGGCCGTTTTCTTAAATCGTCCTCGGGGTCGGTTCACGACATCTTGAGTGACAGACTCGGTCACCATCGGATTCGAGGCACCGATCTCTTGATTGAACTGCGTGACTAATGGCTCCGGATCGACTCCGAGAAACTGACAGTAGTCTTTGATGAATGCACGACCATAGGCCTCGCCAGGCAATGCGTCGAACTCATTGGATTCGATGGCCTCAAGGTACCTACCGCGAATACGGGTTGCCTCTGAGGCGTCTCTGATGCTGAGATTCTGCTCTCGGCGCGCTTCAGCGAGCACGTCGCCTATGGTTTCCAAAGTCTACCTTTCAAACGAGGAGCTGTTCATGTGTTCCCACTCCCCGCGGGTAATCAGCAGCGCACGGGGCTTCGAACCCTCGTACCCTCCGACAATACCACGTCCCTCGAGCATATCCATGAGTCTGCCCGCACGGGTGTATCCGACGCTGAGTCTCCTCTGGAGGTACGAGACGGATGCCTGCTTGGTGCTGAATACGATCTCGACCGCCTCTTCGAACAACGGATCAGCAAGCTGGACGTCTCCGGCCTCGGAGCGTGGATCAAGCACGATCTCTGGTTGATACTCGGGTTCACCCTGTGCCTTTAAGAAATCAGTTATCTTTTCGACCTCACTGTCAGAGACAAAGGCACCCTGGACTCTTTCGGGCCTTAGTGATGCGGGGTTCATAAACAACATGTCACCCTTACCCAGGAGCTTGTCGGCACCACCTTGGTCGAGAATCACTCGTGAATCTGCCATAGAAGTAACGGCAAAGGCGATCCGGGATGGAATATTCGCCTTGATCAGGCCGGTAATAACGTCAACGGACGGCCGCTGCGTCGCGACTACAAGATGCATTCCGCAGGCCCGAGCCATCTGCGTGATCCTGCAGATAGCATCCTCGACGTCCTTGGCTGCAGCCATCATCAGATCGGCAAGCTCATCAATGATTATCACGATATATGGCATCGGAGGGCTGTCGGGTTCCTCTTTTTTCAGCCACTCGTTGTAACCATCAATGTTGCGCACCCCGGCGGCTGCTAACGCCTCGTAACGCTCCTCCATTTGACCTACAGCCCAGGCCAGGGCGTTAGATGCTCTCTTGGCCTGAGTGATCACGGGTGTCAGCAGATGTGGCAGACCATTGTACTGATTGAGCTCGACCTTCTTGGGGTCGATCAAGATCAACCTCACCTGCGACGGCCTTGCGCGTGAGATCAAAGAAATGATCAGCGAATTGACCATCACGCTCTTACCAGAACCAGTTGCGCCAGCTACCAACAGATGCGGCATCTGGGTGAGGTTCGAGAATATCGGACGACCCGCAATATCCTTACCCACCGCGAATCCGATCGGGCTGGTCTGGCTCTGGGCCTCATCGCTGCGCATGATGCCGCCAAGACTCACAAGGTCCTTTTTCTTATTAGGCACCTCGATGCCGACAGCGGCCTGCCCGGGTATAGGTGCTAGAATCCTGATCTCTGGAGCCGCCAGAGCCATCGCAAGATTGTCACTCAGCCCCGAGACTTTGCTGACCTTGATGCCCGAGCCCAGGGTCAGCTCAAACCTGGTCACGGTCGGCCCCTTGATGACTCTGTTCACTTTGGCTTCGATGTCAAAGTCGGCAAGGGTTGTCTGAAGTATCCCTATCGATTCGTTGAGGTCCTTCTTCGAGACCTCGGAGGCCGGCGGACCCGCCTCGAACATAGACAGTGGAGGAAGCTTGTAGTCGTCTCCTTCGATGTGGGATATCGCAGAATCCAACTGCTTGGCCGTCTTCTCTTTTTCGCCATCACCTTTAGCGACTGAGGCCTTTGCTTTCGGTTCAACTGCCGAGTCAACGATCTCGGCCTGGTCTTCAACTGTTGTTGGTAGATCAAATACGTCAGGGGACTTCTTGGTTGATGTCTTTTCCTCGGGAAGCTTCCTGCTTCCCTTGGGTACTGTCTTGCCTCGAGCCTGCGCTCGCTTCTTTGCAGCCTCTCGTCTATCGGCCTCGGCTTCACGATTGGCATACCAGTCCTGGACCTTCGAGCTGAATGAGAAGCCTGTCGCCAAGACCAGACCGATGGTAGCTACGGAAATGACCACGATGTACGCACCGATGGTCCCGACCAACTTCATGAGTGGCCAGCCGATGATGGCGCCGAAATACCCCCCGTGAGAGGCAACGGTGGCGTGATGGAAGAAGCTATCATCCGGGGCGGACAGCTGCACAGCGACCACAAATCCCGCCAGCACCATTGCGATGCCGGTAATCGGAATCTTGGTCTGGTGGCCCTTGAGCGCGATGAGCGCACCCCAGGCCAAAAGGGCGAATGGGAGTAGGAATCGCCCCACCCCGATGGCATAACGAAGTCCAAGGTCACCATATCGACCCATGATTCCGGCTGATTGAGTTCCAAGCGCCTGCGAGAGAACACTAATAGCGAGCAGAAAACCGCCGGCTATTAGAATTATCGCTAAGACGTCGTCCCGACCGCGTGTCTTACCCTGAGAGCCCTTCTTGGACCCGGAGTTCTTTGACGAGGTCTTGGTCAAATGGCACCTCCACGGTGCGGTTCCTTGTCCTGGTAAGGATACCAGGAACTGCTGACTCTCCCAAGCAATAGCTGGGCTTTCCTGCTAGCTCCCGAATCCGGATCCGGCGACTATCATCACTGCCGCGCCGACCACGATCGAGTAGATCACGAAAATCGTGAACGTCTTAGTCTGTACGTATTTCAGCAAGAAACGAATGACAAGGAAACAGGTGATCCCTGATACCACAAGGCCGATCAATAGAGGGGCTATTCCAGCAGAAAGGGATCCAGGGGAAGAAAGCTTGAAGACCTGAAATACGGCTGCCCCCAGCACGATGGGAGTTGCCAAAAGGAATGAGAACCTGGTAGCGACCTCTCGATTGAATCCGAGGAACAATCCTGCAGTCATGGTCGATCCTGATCTCGAGACCCCCGGAAGAATGGCTACCGCCTGAGCTAGCCCCACGATGAGGCCGTCCTTCCAGCTCAACGTCTCTACTCCCCTCCCGGGTCCGAACGGTCCGCTGGCTTCCTTGTGATGTTTCGAATACCAGCTTGGCACCCTATCGGCGATGAACAGTATCACCCCGGCAACGATCAGCAGCATCCCTATCTGTGAGGGCGTGCGAAAGACCGTTTCTGCTGCATCCTCTAAAAGGAATCCGGCTAACACACCTGGAATCGTCGCTAGGAAGATTATCCAGACCATCTTCTCATCAGCCGTCTTGATCGTCCGATTCCGAACTGTGGTCAATCCAGCCAAAAGCATGTCCCTCCACTCTCTGCGGAAGAATATGACCACTGCCAGCAAAGTACCGACGTGTACTCCGACGTCAAATGTGAGTCCGGAATCCGGCCAGCCCAGCAGCCAGGGAACGATCACCAGATGTCCCGAGGAGCTGATAGGGAGCATCTCGGTCACTCCCTGGACAAACCCTAGGACTATGGCATGTGTGAGATCCAAGGATCAGACCTCTACAATTACCGGAATGATCATAGGCCGACGCCTGATTCGTTGATTCAGGTGCCTTCCAACCGCCTCCCTGACGTGGTTCTGTAGTATGCCGATATCTGTAATACGATCCTTTGCGGACTTTTCCATTGACTGGACTATCTTGTCCTTGGCCTCGTCGAGGACCTTCTCGATGGCTTCCTCGACTGCGAATCCCTTCATCACGATCTCAGGATCCCCGAGCAACTCTCCGCTACTTAAGTTCACTGTCACAATGATGACGCAGATTCCGTCCTTTGCTAGAGTCTGACGATCTCTGAGAACCATATCCTCGACCTCGCCGACGCCTGATCCATCAACAAAGACGATGCCCGATGGAAC
>JAUVYG010000104.1 GCA_030603185.1 Actinomycetota bacterium
AGGGTGGCAACTGGTGGATCTAGGGTAGTGTCGAAGGGATTCTGATCTCACAGTTCGACCTCTTTGTGCACCAACTCAGCCATACAGGATGGTACTCAGGCATACTCAGATGAAGAGCGACCCCAGCAATACCCCGACGCAGCTGCGCTACGAGGTACTCAGAGGCAGTCGATCGGAGTGAGATAGGTCTTCTCGTAATGAGCAGGTCAGCGGTTCAATTCCGCTCGTCGGCTCCAACAAACGCCAGGCAGACTAGTCGCGCTTCGGATCAAAGTGCTGGTAATCGTTCTTTAACAAATTGCTAGAGAAGCACAACGTCAGCAGTCATTGACACCAGCTTCCACAGGGTCCAGCATGGAGGCTCGTGGTGGGGGCCATTGGGGGGGGACTGATGACGTACGCATTTCTAAGGTTCGGATGCCGTAAGTGCTCGCAGCTTTCTGCCGGCCTGGTACTACTCTCAATGCTATTAGTAGCAAGTCCAGACTCTGTGCTTGCCGCCGAGAAAGCGGCTAGTGGTCCTGAACGGCTTACAGCAAGCTCGGGTTATGAGTTTGAGCGTCTCTGGCCTCAATTGGCACAACAGTGGCATCTCGATAATCCCAGTGATGTCGCAATAGATTCCTCTGGCAATGTATATGTAACTGACACAGACAATCATCAGATCAAGAAGTTTGATTCCAGTGGCAATTTCCTGTCAAAGTGGGGCGCTTCTGGCTCAGGTGACGGTCAGTTATCGGCTCCTGAAGGAATCGGCATTGACTCATCCGACAATGTATATGTAGCTGACACAGGCAATCACAGGATTCAAAAATTCGACTCGTCTGGCACATTTCTGGCTAAGTGGGGAGATTATGGTTTTGGTGACGGTAAATTCAACTCACCAACAGATGTGGCGGTGGATCTTACTGGGGATGTCTCTGTCGTAGACTCCAAGAATCATCGAGTGCAAAAATTCGACTCGAGCGGTAACTTTGATTACAGGTGGGGTAGCCAAGGTACAGGCGACGGTCAGCTCAGCTCCCCTAAGTTTATTGCTGTCGGCCCTTCCGGGAACGTCTATGTGACTGACACAGGCAACCGCAGAATTCAGAAATTCGACTCCGGTGGCTCTTTCATTAGCACCTGGAAGGCGAAAGGAAGTCTGAGTTCTTTCGGATTTAATGATTTAAACGGAATCGCGGTTGACTCTGGTGAGAACGTTTACGCTGCGGATGGGCTCGTTGGAACAATTCAAAAGTTCGACTCTGTAGGCAACTTTATCGCCGAGTGGGGCGGCAAGGGGTGGGGAGTTTCGAAACTTGGTCACTTAGACGACAGCATCATATCGGATTCTTTGCAGTTCTCGGGCGTAGCTGTCTCTCTGGCTGGCAAGGTGTATGTTGCCGACGTAGGCCATGACAATGTTCGGAAATTCGACTCAGATGGCAAGCTGGTCAACGTTTGGGGTGTTCATTCCGAGGGCGATGGCAGGTTTGACCATCCAGCTGGAATTGCTATAAGTTCCTCCGGCAACGTTTTGGTCGCAGAGCCGGGAAATGATCGAATCCAAGAGTTCGACGCAAGCGGTGGTTTTCTCTCAAAGTGGGAGGATTCAGTTGGCTCTCCTGTGGGAGTGGCCGTTGACTCCTCCGGAAATGTTTTCACGGCTGAGCCTGGATACCCTGCTCCAATCCGTAAGTTCGACTCTAGTGGCAACCTTTTGGACGATTGGTATGCTGACGAACTCGCCTCAGCGAGTATTGCAGTCGATCCCGCTTCTGGGCACGTTTACGTGGCAGATTCAATCTACAGTTGGATTCTGAAATTCGACTCCGACGGTAAATTTCTTGGCAATTGGGGAAAATACGGTCCAGGCGACGGACAGTATCATCGCCCAGCTGGTATCGCGGTAGATTCTAACGGCATAGTATTTGTGGCTGACCGAGGTAACGACTGTATTCATAAATTCGACTCTGACGGCAAATTTCTAGGTAAGTGGGGAAGCTACGGCCCTGGCGACGGACAGTTCAAGGACCCCAGTGGTATCGCAGTCGACCCTAGTTCCGGAAACGTTTACGTAGTAGACAAGAACAACAATCGGATTCAGGAATTCGACTCTGACGGCAAATTTCTAGGCAAGTGGGGAAGTTACGGCATAGGCAACGGACAGTTCAAGAATCCTACCGGAGTCGCCGTTGACTCTGACGGCAATGTTTTTGTCTCAGATACCGACAATGGTCGGATTCAGAAGTTCACACCGCTCCCACCAAATGTACGAATCTGGCCTCGTTGGAGTACGGCTCCATATGGCTACTGGTCTAAGCTGGCGGGCATCGTAAAGGATAAGAACGACCTCCCCATGGCGAGCACAAGGGTGTACCTGCAGTACAAAGAAGGAGACACTTGGAAGTGGCTCAAGACTGTAACCACAAACACTACCGGTTACTACCAGCACTGGTTCTACTACGGCGGCGGTAACCGCACCTACCGGGCAAGACACGCTGCTTCTGGCGAGTACTCGAACCTGACCACACCTACCTTCACCAAGAACATCACAACCTGGAACAATTACAGGCCAAAGGTTAAGTACTGCCAGTGGACCAAGCTTCATGGAATGTACGGTGGTCCGACAGGTGTCTACCCCAACCACACGCTCTACCTTCAGAGGTGGAACGGATCCAGGTGGGTATGGCAGGCTACTGTTAAGACAAGCTCGACTGGCTACTACGCCGCTTGGGCCCCAGTCTGCCCGACCACTAAGTTCCGCATGGGGACTTGGGGTTCTGCTGTGACATCTGCTGCCGTCACAAAGAAGGGTTCCACTCTAACTGCATGGAAGAACACAAAGGTCCATGCCTCTATAAGGGATGGTTATGGCAGCGCACTCACCGGCTGGACTCTCCACCTGCAGAAGTGGAACGGATCCAAGTGGACCTGGCAGGGATCATGCAGGACTTCTTCGACCGGCTACTGCAACTTCGGAAATACGGTCCCAAGCGGGACGATCAGAGTAGCGACAGGTGGATCAAGGGTGGTTTCAGGGACCTTGTAGAGAACCGTCGGAGCTGGGATTGTGCACCAAATGTATGCCACACATTTTATGCAACATGACCTTGTCAGATTACCTTCTCCATCAGGGATATCGCCAATGCGAACTCAATTCCGCTCGTCGGCTCTACGATCGGTCAGCAATTAAGAGGCTATTCTAAGGGTCGGTATTCGACGGGTGAGTTCTGCCCACTCGTCCCCGATAGCTTGGTGAATGAGTTTTTCTACATTCTCGAAGACTGGCGCAGGCATGACCATTTGCCAGATTCGAGTCATGTTCTCTCGATCGTCTGCGCCTATGAGTGGGAACAACCAGGCCACAACCTCGGGAAAACGATCCTTGGGAATGGTGCCGGACATGACACCGACTGCCTCAGCCAGCTGAGGAGCAGAAGCTTGTTCCTTTAGGATGCGATAGAGGTGAGCATCCTCCTTTCTGAGGTGGATATCAGAGTGAAATCTAAAAGCTGCTGACGCGCGACCGATGGCCACACTATCACCTGCGTATACAGCCCCGTCCAGCGCATCGTAGGCGGCTTCGAGGCCCCTGTGATCTCTCTCATAGGCCTCTGCTACCGACGGTGCAATACCCTCAAGCAATGGGAACATTGCCAGCTCTTCGCCCTTGGCATGCCAGGATAGTATCTCGTTGAAGAAACGGTACCGTTCGAGCTTCACACCCGCCCCGTCGTCACCCCTCGCCAGCTTTAGAGCAGCGTCATCGATCATCTTAATATCGGCGCGGAAGGCGTTGTGGATTGCGGTCACTGCATCTAGTGGTCCCGTCATTACCCCTCCTAGGGTTGGAATTTGGCATACAGAATAGTAGTACCCGGCAGAAGATATTTGGAACGGCAATTCATTAGGCCGTCGCAAGAGCTCATAGCGGATAGCGAAGCTATCATCAGCTAAGTCCTACTGTTGGGATTCGACGATCAGGTCATACCACCCGTATTTTTTGCCGATGGTAGAACAATGTGGAACAAGAGCCGGATCATCAAATACTTTCTGATCGCCTTCATCCCCCTTTCGGCCTTGATCGGAATCGGATTTGCGTACGCATTCAATCGACAGGTCGAGGCGGATCACCGGGTCGGTACTGAGCGTTCAGCCCAGTTGGTGAGTCTTGGTTCCGAGCGGGTGGAGGTGATGCTTGATCAGGTCCATACGAATCTCGAGTTCATCACCAGCTCTCCCCACGTTGCTGAGACCCTTCAGGGCAGTGAGGTCGCCGGGGAGGAGGTCGCTGATATGCTGCTCAGACTCTCAACTGCTCAGGCCTCATATAGCCAACTCAGGATCCTCGATAAGTCCGGATTTGAGCTCGTGCGCGTTAACAGGGGGGATGGTGAACCGGTACTGACACCCCAGGAAGAGCTCGCGGATAAGGGTGACCGATACTATTTTAGGGAATCGATTGAGGCCCCTGCATCTGAGACCTATGTGTCCAGGTTCGACCTGAATGTTGAGAACGGGGTCATCGAGGAGCCACATCGAGCGATAATACGGTTTGGCCGAGCTGTGCACGTGGACGGCAAGGCAATCGGTGCAGTGATTCTATATCTTGATGGTCAGGAGATTCTGGACTACGTTGCTTCGCTGCGGGGAAGGATTGGGTCCGTGCTGCTGGTTGACCACGAGGGCTACTACCTTCGCGGTCCCGATCGTGTGTCCGAATGGGGTTTCATATTGGACAACGATGCACCCAGCTTTCAAGGGGATAGACCCGACGCTTGGATAGAAATGAGCGGAAGCGAGTCTGGGGTATTAAAGGATTCAGCGGGGCTGACAGCCTTTGATACGATCCAGGTCGGCGATGATGAGCTCAAGCTGATCTATATGCTCTCTTCGGAAGAGCTGTGGGTAGATGAAGAGCAGCTGATCCTTCCATTTAGTGTTCTCTATTTGGGGGTCATATTGATATTGGGGGTCGGGTCGGTAACATTCGCAAGACTTGCGGAGCGGCGCTCCGAAGCGGCTGAGACCATCAAGCACATGGCCCAACACGATCAACTCACCGATCTACCCAACAGGACCCTGTTAAACGATCGCCTTGATCAGGCCTTGGCTCAAGCAAGGCGCCATCAGAAAAGCGTCGGAGTCATCTATTTCGATCTCGACGAATTCAAGCAGGTGAACGATACTTTGGGCCATTCTGCTGGGGACCAACTGTTGAAGCAGGTTGCTGGCCGAGTCTCTCGTATTATTCGCGAGACGGATACTCTTGCAAGGGTCGGGGGCGATGAGTTCGTGCTAGTCCAGACCGACTTGGACGGCGACAGTGGTGCCGAGATCTTGGCTAAGAAGATCACTCAAGAGATGTCCTCACCCTTCACGGTCGACTCAACTCAGATATCGGTGAGCTGCAGCCTGGGTATCGCCGTCTATCCGACCGATGATTCGGGAGCCGAGGAACTTGTGTCCCATGCCGATCAAGCCATGTATGAGTCAAAACGTTCCGGCAAAGGCACCTATACTTTCCACAAGGGCTAAATGGGACTAGGGCTGACCCTCTAGGTTCGCGGCCGAAGGAAGTGCCGTAAATGAGTCGGCCGTTCCAAATGCCACTACGATGTTGTCCTGAGTCTTGATGACATGGTCAAGCCCGTCGGCTGCTTCCTCGCCGTTGACGAGAATGTGCACGGTGTTTTCTCCCTCGGCTTTGTACCCGCCCAGTTGATCAGGAGACAGTACGACTCCCCACGTCTTGAATATCATACCGATGGTGAAATCAAATGGATCATCGGCCTCGATATGGATCACATT
>JAUVYG010000096.1 GCA_030603185.1 Actinomycetota bacterium
ACTAGGTATATTCAAAGGTCCGTAGATCTCTACACCGTCATGCATGATGGACTCACCTGGTTTAGTGAGCTCGCAGTTTCCGCCACCCTCGGCGGCAAGATCCACGATGACCGATCCAGACTTCATATTGTCGACCATCTCTTTAAAGATGATTCGTGGAGAAGGACGGCCCGGGATTGCTGCGGTGGTGATCACCGCATCGGCTGCAGCAATATGCTTAGCAAGCATCTCTTGCTGCATGGCCTTCTCGTCTTCGTTCAGCTCTCGAGCGTAGCCACCTTCAGCTTCAGCCTTTATCTCGACTTGCAGGAACTTACCGCCAAGCGACTCGACCTGCTCTTTAGTGGCGGAGCGCACGTCGTACGCTTCGACCATGGCGCCGAGTCGTTTTGCTGTAGCAATGGCCTGAAGTCCGGCAACACCGGCTCCGATGACCAATACCTTCGCAGGACGAATAGTCCCCGTAGGAGTCGTAAGCATTGGAAAGAACTTCGTAAGATGATCTGCGGCCATTAGAGCGGCCTTGTAGCCTGCGATGGACGCCTGCGATGAAAGCGCGTCCATCGCCTGCGCCCTGGAGATCCTGGGAATAAGCTCAACCGAAATAGAAGTAATCTTATTGTCCTTTAAGACTTTGATCATTTCGTGGTTAGCAGAGGGAGACATGAATCCGACAAGGATCTGATCCGCTCCGACCTCGCCCGCCTCGGCGGGAGTCGGTGGCTGGACTCTGACTACGATGTCAGCATCCTTGAAGCTGCTACGGTCCGGTACGACCGTTGCCCCTGCCTCGGTATATGCGTCATCTGAATAACATGATCCGAGTCCGGCACCGGACTCGACGACCACCTTCACACCTATCTTTTCAAAGCGCGTGACGACTTCGGGAACGCAGGCGACCCGCTTTTCCCCGTCCATACTTTCTTTTGGAACTGCAATAGTTACGGCCAAGTACCCTCGAGTCCGTTAATGGGCGATAAGATAAAAAAATAGCCCTATAGTCACAAAGTATCAAGGATTCTCTGGGTGGACCCCACGGACTACTAAGGTCTGTCGCCGCTCGTTTCGAGAGCCTCGCCCGAGTCGACAGGTTCAGTGGCACTCTCGATATCACGGGATATCGATGCGCTAATACGCTCAAGCTCTTCTTCGACTCGGCGACTGGCCTCTTGCCTATGGGCAGTGGTGTGAGTAATGGTCTTGGCCTCGACATCAGTGGTCGCGACGGAAGCGGACAACTGATCCAATGCCCCTCTTATCTCTTGCATGGAGCCGGCCTGCCAGTCCATCTGCCCCATGGCACTGTTGATGTTCTTGCGGATAACCTCAACGGAATCAAGGGACTCACTATTCATCAATTCTTCGTGGCTTTTTACAAATTTATCCAAACCGGTTAGCGCCTCAGCCATCGATTCCTTGCCAGTCCTCAATGAGGTAACCGAGGCGTGAAGTGCAACGTAGGTCTCCTTGGAATGCTTGATGGCTGCCCCTGCGGCTTCGAGTAGGCTCGACGCGCTCTTAGCCAGGCTTCCCTCGGCCCGAGCGATGTCAGTGACCATTACAGATCCCTTTAACGCCTCGACCCGAGAGGCATTCCGTCGCATCAAGGATGCGATCACTCTATCCGAAGACACCAGACCGACAATCAGTAGTATTCCGCCTAACACCAAGCTGGCGACAAGATACTTCATCAGCTCTGGGTAGTCGGCGCTAGTGACTGCAGGAGAGGTCGCGACAATCATCCAGTTGTTCTGATTGCCGTCACTTAGATTGACCGGAGCATAGGCAACCCATTGCTCCTTCGCGCGGGATTCGGCTTGAATACTTGAGGATCCATGCTCAAAGTCCTGAACCGCGTTGAGCATAATATTTTGGCTGTCCTCGTCTCTGAATTCTTCCCGAATATTCGAGAACGGTGAATCCGTACGAACCGTACCAGCCGTATTGATGATAATAGCTTTCGTGTCCTTGTCGACGACCATCAGCGACCAGAGACCGGTCTTGCTGGCCCATTCACTCAGAAGGTCATGCAAGCCACCCAGATGCATCTCGAAGTGGGCAAAAGAGTTGTTCACTCCATCATTTGAAACAATCGGAGTCGTGCTCGCCAGCACCCATCTGCCACTATCCTGAGACAGGTACGGCTGGCTCTGGTACACCTGACCGAAATCGACTTCCATTGACCCCTCAAAGAACGGGGCTTTTTTCTCGTCATGGGACAGATCGGTCTTGTGGGCTATCTTGTCCCCAACTATACGAGCTAGTTCAGATCCGCTCTCATCTATCAGGCAAGCCTCATCGAGAGCATATGGATACAGTGAATGAATGTAGGAAAAGGCTCCCTCGACCTCGGAGCGCCAAGCGGCATCATTCTCTAGTTCCGGACTCACGTCCTGAAAGGCGGAGTTCGCCGACAACTGCAAGATCAGCTTCTGCTGATCACTAAAGTACTCTTCAACCACCATCGAGATCTGGTCGACCTCTGACGTCAGTTCCACTTTAGCGTTTTGATCGAGCTGGGCGGTACCCCATCCATAGAAAAGATACAAAGTCGCTCCAAGGGGAATTAGCACGCTGGCCAGGATCAGTATGGCCATCTTGGTTCTAATGTTGATTCTAGAAAACGATCTCACATCTGCACCCTGCTCTTGCCCCCCAATTTGTCACAGGCATAGTAGATATGCATATGCCTGTCTACATAGTGTATCGACTATCTTGAGTGACGGTTGAGACATAAATTAGATGTTTTTAATGTGCGGGGTAGAAAAGAGTTACTTGGCTGGCAGTGAATTCGCGAAGTCTGCGCCGACCGTTACCCACTCCGATAGCACGTCGTCATCAGCAACCGTAGCTCCGTCGATGAAGACCCAACCTCTCATTGGTTTCCCCGTGAAGTCGAACTCGCGAACCCCATCGTGCAATATTGCTTCGTCGTAGTCTTCGGGGGACATCCTGATTATAAGGTCATCGCCGATGACTCCGCAGGCCATGTTGCCCCCGATCATCACGCCGAGTCCTCCGAACATCATTTTCGAGGACATGTGTGGTTCGTTACGGATTATCCCCGTTACCCGTGCTGCCAGTTCTTCATTAAATGACATGCTCTTACTCTACCCATTCAACTTATCATCGAGTATCATACGCGGCATATTCAAACTGCCTGGGGAGGCGACAAGAATGATGGACAAGGATCAGATCGGCCACGATGCTGACGCCCTCAAACATTCGATATCATTTATTCGTACGATTATTCAGTACGAAGAGACCATTCAAGTGCTGTACAGCACCTATTCCGAGATATTCACAGACAATCAAGCCTTTTGGTACAAGCTCGCGCAAGAAGAGGCGAAGCACGCGCAAGCTGCAAAGGGCCTGATGACTAGCTTGATTCATGAGGATTTTAGGCTGGACCCCTCCAGACATGATGAGTCCCACTTCCTTGAGCTGCTGACTGAAGCGTCAAGACTGATATCAAACGCTGTCGGTGTTGATGAGCTCAGTGCTACTTCGGCCGCGATATCGCTTGAAAGTACGACCCTTCAGCGCAAACTCTTCGAAACGGTAGAGAATGATGCCAACGAGATCAAAAAGGTGTTCGGCACATTCCGCACGGAACATGAGGACCACACCACCAGACTCTCACGTCACGCGGCCGGGCTTGCAGACACGATAAAGTACTGATCAGCCCGATTTAAGTGTGGATACGGATTACTTGGTGTCGGGGTTACCGCTGAACCATGAGATGTGGCTGCAGTTCGTGCATGCGAGCACTGATGCGCTCTTGCCCATGGTCCCAACATCAAACATCTTGAGGACTGGTGTGCTCAGCTGGGATTCTTTTAGCTGAAAATAATGATGATGACAATGTGGGCAAACAACATCGATTCCTGCAAAAGAGTACCTTCGCCCGGCAGGATGACCGTGGGTCTTTAGCCATTCCGCGTCGATGGCAGATCCGTCGGGCCATGCAATGGTCCCTTGGCCTTCGTCCACATGGACCTGGGAAAAGAGATGAACATCGATTAGCGCCTCAAAGTCCTGACCAAGCCGACCCTCAAGATCGGTGTCAGTAGCGGTGTCGTCATCGAAACCGACCCTAAGTTTATATCCGCCTCGGTACCATACCGATGTCACACGAGCCATCCGAACCATCCTTTTGAGTCATTCATATGCCTGAACTATTATCCATAAATCATTCTATCGGCTAACCTAGCCGTTTTCTTCAGCACTCTCACGCAGGCCCCTGTCCACTTCGTGGACGACGGTCCTGAAGTCTTTACCTAGTTCTTTGGGTTTAGAAAATAGAAGGGAGTAGCCGTCAATATCAGTCACACGAAGCTCTGTGACGTTCCACGGCTGCTCGTGAGGTCCATCCGCTGAACCCTGCCCCGATTCGTCCACTCGAGCTTTGATCTCGTCCAGAGAGGTCTCTTCACCAAGTGTGTGGTTGATCAGGACTCCGGTCCCGGGATTGGGCCCTGGGTCCCCTGCGATCAGCATCATGTCCGCGTACTTCTCTCGTCGCAGGTGCGTGAGTATCGGTACACCGTCTGGCCCCGGCATCTGAAAGATCGGATCGAACCTGAGAACTCGTACGTACCATTTGGTGGCCTCGTCTAAGTCTTTTACCACCAAAGTTGGGAATGATGGAATCGGATATGCCTCTGGTGGCTCGAACGGGTCTATTTTGGTCATGAGCGCACCAGGATGTGTTTACGGAGAAGCATGGCGGGCAGCATTATTGCCACGAAGAACACGGTGTTTGATAGAGCATTTATCGCAACGCCAAAATATATCGATATCGCAGAATCAAGTACCCACCAGAACAGCATCGTGATGGTCAAAGCGTTCCATGCCCACATCTGCTTTTCCTTCAGTGGATACATGACTAGAAAAAGAACGGCGATTGCCCATGCCGCGATTGTGATACCGAATACTCCAAAAACCCATCGCTGCATCATCACTCCCTCGGGCGTGATCTCCGCTTCACCCCAAAAGATCTGGTTAAAAGGTGCGAATGCAGCTTCGGGGTATCCCGCGACCATGACCACAGATAGAATCACGCCAAAACCGATGGTCGCAGCGATGGTGTAGAGCAGCCACTTTCGCGTAGCTTCAAAGCTCAAGATCACACCTCGTAGTCTACGACCGCGCGCTCAGCCACTATCTCGCCCATGAAGGCGACGACCTTCTGATGTTCAGGGTGGTCCTGATAGCTCTGGAGGTCTGCCCGGCTGGCGAACTCCGAGTAGAGACCAATGTCATAGGCTGCAGGACCTCCGTTGAAGTCTTTGCCGACCTCGATCTTCACGATGACATCTATCGAGTCCTTGAGGGCCTCGATCATCTCTTTTGCCTGCGCCGCGTTGTGCTCCTTGTCGGCGCCGGCAGCGGAGTCTTTGAGCCTCCACATGACGATGTGCTTGATCATCTTCGCCCCCTCCTACTCTGGTTTGAGCTGATATAACTTGCTGTCTTCGACCTTGTAGAGCAGAGGAACCACCAAAAGCTTGGGGTACATAGCACCCAGCCGCTGTGCCTCTTCGCACGCGAAACGCACCTCATTACCGATTTCATAATTATTGGAGTGAGTCGCGAAGTGCTCTTCGGCTTGCTCCTTGCTCCAGCCGGCGTGTTCCACGAGACCCGCGATGAACCGGTCTTTTCTTTCGAGTAGCCCGACCATTCCGCATTGAGTGTGGCCGATGATCGCTATGGCCTTGACCCCACCGATCGCAATGGCATACGAGACCTTGAACTCATTCTTCCGAAGGTTGCCCCCACCGGCTCGCAGGATGTAAGCGAAGTTGTCGGGGATGCGGAGTTGCTTTCGATTGTCCATGCACATTCCGACCAACATCTCGGCGAACTCATAGGATCGAAATGACTCGTCAAAGTTGTGGTAGCGCATCAGGCTCTCTATGGGAGTGTTCCGGAGCTCGGGCAGAATATCCGCTGGGCTCTCTACTGGGATGATCTGAATCTCATCTACATTCATCTAATCGAACACCTTTGTGATAGTGAGCTTCCCATGCTTTACGCCTTTGGCTCCGATGAGCTCATTGGCGGCATTCTGAATCTCCGATGACTTCCCCTGCACCACAAGTACCTCAAGGCAGTTGTCCCGATCCAGGTGTACATGCATGGACGAGACTATAGAAGAATGGAATCCATGCTGAATCGAAGTGAGTGTCTCTGGAAGCTCTTTCTTGTGGTGCGAATAGACGATGGTGATGGTTCCGACCATCTCGTCCGAACCGCCTGCCCACTCGGACTCTACGAGGCTGTCCCGGATCAGGTCACGGATAGCTTCGCTGCGCGCTGCATAGCCCTTGAACTCAATGGCCTTGTCGAAACGACCTAGCAGATCGTCGTCCAGAGATATACCGAATCGTGTTGTAGTCATGAGGGATATTCTTTGTCAGCTGCTA
>JAUVYG010000139.1 GCA_030603185.1 Actinomycetota bacterium
TTCGAGGCGGATATTGCCGACTGTGGTTTCCGAGGTGAACTCACGTACGGCCTGCGCCACTTGTATTCCGGTAAGTCCGGCGCCCAAGGCCTTTTCCTGGTCAACATCGACAGCCACTTCGATCTGGGTTGCCGTGGTCGACCCGGCAATATCAGACAGGCTGTCCAATTCCACGAGTTCAGTCTTCACTTCGTCGGCAAACGCGGTCAGTTCATCCACATCGTCACCGATGAACGAGATCTGTAGTTGCGTGTTAGCGTCTCCCTCACTTGCAGGCTGCTTGATGGTCGCTCCGTCCACAATAGAGGTCTCGTCTAGAACTTTTTCGCGCATGTCATCAAGGCTCAGACCGTCGTCAATGCTGATAATGACCTGAGCTGCGAGGGCTGAGTCTCCTTCGACTATGCGTTGGAAGTTAAGGGTTCCTTCTCCACCTGCCTGGAATGTGAGTGACGACGCGTAGTCTTTGACCCCCTCGACCTCGGCGACGATTTCTTCGACCTCTATAACCTTCTCTTCTAGGAGTGGGATCGAGTCGTCACCGTCTGAAAGTGAGACAGAGAGTTCGATCGACGACTCCCCTGGTCCGCCAAGGAAGTTGCTGGGAAGTATTGCCGTAAGGCTGAGGCTACCAATGAACAAGAGGAAAGCGCCCACCAGAGTTATTGCCCGATGACTGAGGGCCCACTTAAGGGCAGGTGTGTACATCTTTTGGAGTCTCGTATCGGGCAGATGCTGTGAGTCTTCTAGCTTGTCTGACTCAGCCCGAGCTGCTTCGAACTCTGTTGAACCCCCGTCGGTTGCCATGATCTGCTTGGGATCACGCTTGATCAGGTAGCGGATGAGTACCGGAACCAGAGTGAGTGCGATCAGCAGTGAGGCCAGAAGGGCCACTGTGACGGTAATGGCGAGAGGCTCGAATATGACAGCCGTGAAGCCACCGATGAATCCAAGGGGAAGGAACACCGCGATGGTGGTGAAGGTCGAGCCGATGATCGCCCCCGACACCTGTCTTACGCCGTTGCGGACCGCGACGTCGACATCTTCTCCCATGGCTATGTGTCTGTACGAGTTTTCGAGCACGACGATCGAGTCATCGACTACTCTACCCACTGCGATGGTTAGGCCTCCCAGGGTGAGGATGTTCAGAGTGTAGTCCCCGATATAGAGAGCGATGAGCGCGACGATCAGAGAAAGTGGAATCGAGACTCCGGCGACAAGAGTGCTTCTAAAGCTGAGTAGGAATATCCAGACCGCGAGTACTGCTCCGAGCGCACCGAGTAGTCCCTCGCGAGAGAGGCCCGTTATTGATTCCTTAACCAGTATCGACTGGTCATCCAGGGTGGTGATGTGGACAGTTCCGGGAGTGTCGTTGTTTGCCTCTGCGATGATCTCACTGACCTCGTCAGCGATATTGACGACGTTACCTTCCTGGCCACGGATGACAGTCAGTCCGATGCTGGGGTCTCCGTTAGTTCGATTGATGGTTCCCAGAGACTCGGTCTCGATTGCGACTTCTGCGATATCACCGAGGGTCAGACCGGGTCCGATCGTAAGGTTGTCGAAGTCGTCGAGAGTCGTGAGTTCGCTGGTGGTCCGAAGCGCCTTGATCTCGCCTTCGGACTCAATGGATCCCGATGGGATTACGATGTTGTTTGCTCGGATGATCCCGGTGACCGCCGACATGCTCAGTCCGGTCTTGGCTAGCTCGTCTGGATCGACATCGATATTAACCGCTGTCTGTGTCCCGCCGATCAGGATTACATCGGCGACTCCGTCGATTCTCTCGATATCAGAGACCAGAAGCTCCCTGGTAATACTCTCGAGCTCTTCCACGGGGAGCTCCCCGCTGACGCTCAGCTGATATACGGGCTGAATAGTGTTGAAGTTGATGCGAGAGATGCTAGGAGCCTGAGCGTCATCAGGCAGCTGCACTCCGGCTGCCTGTCGGATCATCGTATTCTCGGCCTCAGTGACATCGACATCGAAATCGAACTGAGCAGTGATTATCGATACGTTGTTCGCGCTTGTGGACCTAAGACTCTCGAGGCCTTCGACATCCGAGAACGACGCTTCAAGTGGAGCGGTCACATCCTCGGCAATATCATCGGGGCTGGCCCCCGGGACCACAGTTATCACATTGATGATGGGGAAACTTGTGTCCGGGAAGAACTCCTGGTTGATGTTGAACGCCGCGTAGATGCCGCCGATCACCAGACCTACCGCGATCAGTAGGGTCACGGTGGCTCGCTTAAGAGAGAATTCGGTCAGAAACAATGGGAGGGCCCCTTCAGGTTAAATGGGTAAGAAACTATTGTTCACACTATAGGAAAGGGCTGGCTGTGTTAACACTGGGGAAGCTGCGACCGCACCCAGAGTTTGCTACATTGCCAGCAGAGAACCCAAGCAAGCGAGAGGGAATCATCTTGGCGCGGAAACAACTATTCGCAGCCGCTCTAATCATGCTAGCTGCGACACTGCTGGCTCCGGCGTCGGCCACTGCAGGGCATCTCAAAATGGGAGTTTACGCTCCAGGTCAGGGCATTGATCAACTGGATGCCTACGAGCAACAGGTAGGTTTCGAACAAGACTATTTCATGCTATTCCGCGACTGGGCCGGGACCTTTCCAACAGGCCTCTCAACCACCCTCATCAATCGGGGGACTACCCCCATAATCACCTGGGAGCCCTGGGGTCGCAGCCTGGATTCCATCAACGCGGGAACCTACGACACCGAGATCAGAGATTATGCCAAGGATGCCAAGACCGTCTCAGGTACGATTCTGCTCAGACCGATGCATGAGATGAACGGTAACTGGTATCCATGGGGAGCGGACATAGCCGGAAACACACCGGCCAAGTATCGTGCGGCCTTCAAGCGAATCGTCTCGCTCTTCCGGGCTGAGGGCGCCAGCAACGTTAAGTTCGTCTGGTCGCCCAATCACAATGGACCCCCTTCCTGGAATGCCACCACCATTCCCAGTTACTTTCCCGGGGACTCCTACGTTGATTATGTTGGGCTGAGCGGCTTTAACTTCGGCACTATCCGCAGCGATACCGAGTGGAGATCCTTCGAGACGATCTTTAACTCGGCACTCTGGACCGCTGGTAGGGTTTCGAGCAAGCCCATAATCATCACCGAGATGGCATCTGGCGAAGCAGGGGGAGACAAGGCCGCCTGGATCCGAGACGCCTTCAGGGTGATAGAAAAGGATTTTCCGAAGATCCACGGAGTT
>JAUVYG010000052.1 GCA_030603185.1 Actinomycetota bacterium
TTTTGAGGATCTGGTCCGGTCAGTCGGAGGGCAGCCTGACGGCTGCCCGGACTGCGGCTCACAGGAGCTGACCAGACAGTTCGCCGCGTTCTCGGTGGGAAAATCCACTGCGGTCGTAGCTGCTGCCGAAGGTCTGTGCGGAAGCAATGACCAGGCTTGCTCATCAGGTGGTTGCGCCAGCGGTCACTGCGCGCTTTAAACCAGTGGCAAAAGCATCCCGGAAACGCTCCCGCCGCGATGGTCGCGTTGACCAAAGACACTCTACGGGTCCCACAGTAGGCCTCGTCGCCATTGTCCGCGATGAAGAAGAGATGCTTCCCAGAAGTCTTGCAAGCATCAAAGGCATTGTCGACGAGATGGTAATTGTCGATACGGGCTCTACCGACAGGACAGTAGAGATCGCAAAGGAGTTTGGCGCAAAGGTCGTAGAGTTCGATTGGATCGATGATTTCTCTGCAGCCCGCAACTTTGGACTGGATCACTGCACCTCAGACTGGGTCCTTCACCCTGACGCCGATGAGGAGTTTGTCGGCACTCCAAAGGCGCTCAAGAAGAGTTTGAAGACATCCAACAAGCTCGCGCTATTCGTCAAAATCCTTGTCGGCCCGGACGTCGACACCGCCCTTGAGCGCCGGAGAAGAATCCGAAGGATCTATACCTTGTCTCCAAACTCGGTGACCAGCTGTTTGCGGATAAAAAGTGGTTCAAAGCGGCTGACTACTACTCATTAATAGAAGAGGAACAAGGGGAATCCGGACAGAACCAGACCTATATCCTTAGAGCTCGCAAGAACCTCGTTGTCTGCCTCGGCATGCTCGGCGAGGGTGACCACGCCCAAAAGCTACTGAGAAAGCTTCAGGGTCAGTTCCCGACATTTACAGACCTGTTCTACATGGAGGCACAGGGAGCCATGAGCCAGGGTGATTCTGCTAGCGCTAAAAGACTTCTCGAGCTGTGCATGAAAATGGGAGATCCGCCCTCGATCTATCCCTCCTGGGGTGGAACTGGTTCTTGGCGAGCCAAGCAGCTCCTAGACCAGATGGCAGCGGATAGCTGAGCTAGAGATAAAAAAAGGGCCCGGAGCAAAAGCTCCGGGCCCTTTTCGTTAGATCTTGTTCTCTAGAGAACGGACAGGTACTTGTCCAGCTCGTACTGGTGAACCTGTGAACGGTACTCGTCCCATTCCTTGCGCTTGTTCTCGCAGATGTACTCGAATACATGGTCGCCGAGCGCCTTACGCATAAGGTCAGAGTTCTCGAACGCCTCTAGTGCCTCACCGAGGTTGCTTGGAAGCTCCTCGATACCACGGGAGATGCGCTCTTCGTCGGACATATCGTAGATGTTGTCAGTAGCTTGCTCAGGAATCTCGTACTCTTTCTCCATGCCTTCAAGGCCGGCTGCGAGCATCACGGCGAAAGCGAGATAAGGATTACAGGAAGGATCAGGGAAGCGAAGCTCGATGCGAGTCGCCTTCTCATGGCCCTCTCTGTACATAGGCACACGGATAAGCGCTGAGCGATTCTTCTGAGCCCAGCAAACATATACAGGAGCCTCGAAGCCAGGAATCAGGCGCTTGTAGCTGTTCGCCCACTGGTTGGTGATAAGTGACATCTCACGAGCATGCTTCAGACAACCGGCAATGTAGTGCTTCGCTGTCTTGGATAGGTTATCTGGGCTACTTGCATCAAAGAACGCGTTGTCGCTTCCCTTGAACAGAGACTGATGAACGTGCATACCGTTGCCGTTCTGGTTGCCGATCGGCTTGGGCATGAATGTCGCATAGACATCAGACTCATGTGCAGCCTCTTTAACGACCAGACGATACGTCATGACGTTGTCAGCCATACCCATAGCGTCTGAGTAGCGAAGATCGATCTCGTGCTGGGAAGGAGCTACCTCGTGGTGGCTGTACTCAACCGGAATTCCCATCTTCTCTAGGTAAAAGACTGCCCTACGACGAAAGTCTGACGCAACATCGAGTGGGGTCAGATCGAAATAGCCGCCGTTATCCAGAGGTACGGTTCCGTTGGCGTCCTCAAAGAGGAAGAACTCAAGCTCTGGTCCTACGTAGTAAGTGTAGCCAAGAGCTGCTGCTCTCTCGACGTTCCTGCGAAGAACTTGTCGTGGGTCAGCATCGAAGGGCTGGCCTCCGGTGGTCTGAACGTCGCAAAACATCCTAGCCACAGGCTGATCGGATGGACGCCATGGAAGAAGCTCGAACGTGGAAGGATCCGGAATCGCCATCATGTCTGACTCCTGGATCCGTGCAAAACCTTCGATCGAGGAACCATCAAAACCCATGCCGTCACTGAAGGCGGTCTCGAGCTCCTTGGGAGTTATCGCGAAACTCTTGAGAAATCCTAGAACATCGGTGAACCAAAAGCGGATGAAGGAGACGTTCTTCTCCTTCACCGTCTTTATAACGTATTCTGCATCTTTCGTAATTGCCATTTCTTTTCCTGCGTTCCTTTCTTCGTTGGAGCGGTGCCCCAGTTTTCCTAATCCTAACGGCCTTCTATGTCGGCCAGTACTTCATCTCCGCGTTCGCCGGTCCGTATTCGTATAACGTCATCGACCCTCGAGATAAAGATGAGCCCATCGCCCATCTCACCAGTCCGAGCAGCTGATTTTATCGCATCCACCACCTCTTCGACACGGTAATCTTTCACAACGATCTCTAATTTGGCCTTTGGTAGTACATTCACTTTGATCTCTAGACCCCGGTAATGCTCGACAAAACCCTTCTGTCGACCTGAGCCTTTCACTTCATAAACAGTGACCCCGAATAGTCCCTCTTCGGCCAGCGCATCCAGGACATCTCTTATCCGTTCGGGCCGAACGATAGCTTCTACCTTGATCATACCTACACCATCTCCTGCTCTGGATAAGCCCTACTTCGATGAACGATCAGGTCCGGTCCGATCTGCTCCTCTTGGGGAGTAAGCCTGAGGCCAGCCAACCTCTTGATAACCCCGAAGATGAGATATGAGCCAGCAAACGCGATACCGGCTCCAGCGGCCGTACCGATAATCTGCGAGGCGAGACTGACGCCCCCCAGACCGCCCATTGAAGTCACACCGAATATGCCGGCAGAGATTCCGCCCCAGACTCCAACAAGCCCGTGCAAGGGCCACACACCAAGAACATCATCGATCTGCCACTTTTCATTGGCATACAAGAATCCTTTTACGAACACCGCACCACCGATACCACCGATCACGAGCGCGCTGATCGGATGAACAATATCGGAGCCTGCGCATATGGCCACCAGTCCGGCAAGCGCACCATTATGAATGAAGACAGCGTCTCGTTTGGATATGAAATTTGCGACCAGGATGCCCCCGACCATTGCGAGCAATGAGTTGACTGCGACAAGACCGGACATAGCATCCAAGGTAACGGCGCTAGCAATATTGAATCCGAACCAACCGATCATCAGGAACCAGCTGCCGAGTGCGATATACGGGACACTGGACACAGGCAGAGGTGTACTTTTGCCCTCTCGATACCTCAAGAGTCTTGGGCCGAGCAGAAGAATTGCTGGGAGGGCTATCCAACCGGCGACGGCGTGGACCACAACGGAGCCAGCGAAGTCGTGGAATGGTGCTCCAAAAGTGGCAGCGAGGAAGCCGTCGGCACCGCCGAGGGTTCCGAGCTGCCCCCAGACCATCGACTCGAAGAACGGATATACGGTTCCGATCAGAATCGCTGAGGCGATCATGTACGGGTAGAACTTGGCTCTCTCAGCGATTCCCCCTGAAATAACAGCCGGAATCACGGCAGCGAAAGCCATCAAGAAAAAGAAGTGAGCCAGATCAAAGCCTTGTGCGGACGAAATTTCAGCCGCCGAACCCAGAAAGTTGATGCCGTAGGCGATGGGAAAACCGATGAAAAAGTACACTATGGCGGTTGCTGCCCAGTCAGTGACGATGCGTGTGAATGCATTCACCACGGAGCGCTTTCGTACCGACCCAGCTTCAAGAAAAGCGAATCCGGCATGCATGCTGAAGACGAGGACGGCTCCCCAGATCAGGAACAACACATTACTACCGTTCATGAAATCCTGAAGACTCGTGTCCATACTTTCTCAACCTCCTTTTCGTCGGTGGCAATTAGCACACCAACAAATCTAGGGGAGAGATGTTTCAGAGAAGTTACGAGGATGTAAAAAGGGTCAGATAATCTCGACTGGCCCCACAAAACGGTATCCCACTTGGTGAACGGTCTGAATCAGCATCGCCTGACTCCCCAGCTTCGCTCGCAGCCGGGTGATGTGAACATCAACGGTTCGCGTCCCGCCGAAGTAGCCGTACCCCCATACGGTCTCCAGCAGGATATCCCGAGTGAAAACGCGATCCACCTCGGAAGCCATTACGCGCAGCAGCTCGAACTCTTTGTAAGAGAGGCTCAAGGGAGAACCATCAAGTTCAACGCTGTACTTGTCCAAGAAGATGCGAAGGCCACTCGTCCCCGCCCCGGAGCCGATCCGCACCTGGTAGTCCCCTCCTAGATCATTGGCAAGTTTCTCCCATGCAGAGTCCAAGAGGTCGGAGTCAGGCTCCAAGCGTCCCCTGAGGACCGCTGATCGATACTCGGATATGGTAGCTGCCTCAATCTCAAATGCCTGACCGAGATTCAGATAGAACTCAGTAGCTCTAGGAGGTCTCTGCCTACCCTTCACCACGTTATTCAAATACGCGTGGCTCACTCCAAGCTTTTCGCCGAGGGTCCGATAGGAGTATTGACCGTCAGATATCTTGAGGGCGATGATCTCGCGTACCGAGACTGATGGATCCAATACCTGGAATCCTCCCGCTAAGGCGCTTCGTTTAGTGGTTTGATATACACATAACGTTTATCACCCTTTACAACACGGGTCAAACCTCGGGCTAGTTTGCGAACTCCTGGACATAGTAGTGGACTGCGGTCTCCCCCACGATCGCTCCGATTCCGATGTGGGTGTAGTCAGGGCGAAGAAGATTTTCTCTGTGGCCATCGGATAGCATCAACTCAGTCATAGCCTGGTGAACCGATTGAGCTTTTGCCAGATTCTCTCCTGCTGCACCGAACTCGACCCCCGCAACACTGATGCGCCTTCTCAGATCGCCCCTTGTGGGGGAGGTATGCGCAAAGAAGTTGTTCGCGGCCATGTCCATTCCATGATCGCGAGCCAAACTTGTCAGGCTGCTATCAAGCTCTAGGGGTCGAAGCTTATGGTCGAGCCTGACCTGATTGACAGCTGCAAGCATCAACACTTCTTCGTCAGGCGCCAAGGTGAAGTTGCTCCTACCTGACTCAGTGGTAGCTCCGGCAATACCGGAGCCAAGCAGAGACTCGGAGTCTTCCCAAGCAGTCACCACAAGGTCGTCCAGAGCCGGGCTCAGTGGCTGTGCGATCTCGATCACCGCCCTAGTGAGGACCGATCCTGATAGCGCGTTGTCGCTACCAGGGAAGACCGAGGCTGGAACGGCGGACCACAGGAGCAAGGCGAACGACACTGTGACGGATCCTGATACGCCGGCAATGCCAACAGACAACCAACTGAAGTGGAGCCGGTTATCGTCGTCGTCCGCATCCTCAGCTTTCTCATGCTGCTCTCTGACGGCATCCTTATGATGGACGGCGACAAAGAAATGTCTGAGGGCCAGGAACACTAGGGAGACAACTGCGAAACCAAAAATGTTGCCGAGCCCATCACCGATCGCGTGATCGAGCTGCAGGACGGCGGCGGTCGGTCGGTACAAGAAAACTGCGCAGGCGACCCCAAGGATTATCCAAATGAGCTCTGAGAAGGTCTCACCAGGGCTACGATGCCCCCTGTGCACCGCGTAACCTATCAATGATCCGATCATTAGAATATCGATTACCATTTTGCCCCCCTGCTCAGGCCTATTCGGTAGTGAACGTACCCCTTAATGCTCAATATACGACCCGGACATCTCGCTCAATCGCTTGATTCTCTCGCTCACCGGAGGATGAGTCTCGAACATAGCGTTCATCTTTCCACCAACATCCCGAAGGGGGTTGAAGATGTACAGGTGAGCGGTGGCCTTATTGGCCACCTCAAGCGGTTCTGTATCCTCGGATATCTTCTGAAGCGCTGATGCCAAACCCGGCGGATACCTGGTGAGAAGCGCTCCGTTGGCATCGGCCAAGTACTCACGTTTTCGAGATACAGAGAGACGAAGCACTTCAGCAATGAGTGGCGCGACAATACTCATGATGAGAGCAACGATCACTATGATGATAGCGTAGGGGCCGGCCCTCCCCATATCGCGCCGACCTCCTCCCCAATAGAACGAATAACGCATCCAGTCGGACATGAGTACTACGATCCCGACAAAGACGGCGAGGACCCCCATCAGACGTATATCGTAGTTCTGAATATGGGACATCTCGTGGGCCACGACACCCTCAAGTTCCTGTCGGTCTAACTTGTCCATCAAGCCTTGGGTGACGGCTATTGCGGAGTGCTCGGGATCTCGGCCGGTCGCGAACGCATTGGGGGCGGTGTCGTCGATGACGTAGGCCTTCGGAGCGGGCAGGCCCGCAGCGATCGCAAGCCCCTCGACCGTGTTCAGGAAATAGGCGTGTTCTTCCCGGTTGGCTGGTCGAGCCTTCGACATCTTAAGAACGATCTGGTCGCTGTAATAGAAACCACCGAAGCTCATCGCTACCGCAACGATGGCCGCGATCACTACTCCCACATATCCGAAGGCGAGAAGCTCTCCGAACAACCACCCCATTGCCAGGACGAGAGCCACGAACAGGAATATGACCAGACGGGTTCGCCAGATGTTAGAGGATATCTGCTCGTACATCTACGCTTCTACTTAGAGAAGTCCACCTCGACCGGCTCTCGAGCCAGATCCACGATCTCAAAGTACTCGCGCTCGTTAAAGCTGAAGAGATTGGCAAGGACGAGCCATGGAAACACCTGTATCGCGGTGTTGAACTTGAGGGTGGTGTCATTGTAAAACTGGCGAGCAAAGGCGATCTTCGATTCAGTTCCGGATAGCTCTTCCTGAAGCTGCATGAAATTGGTGCTCGCCTTAAGGTCAGGATAAGCCTCGGCCACGGCAAAAAGTGACCGTAGAGTCTGCGAAAGGAAGTTCTCGGCCTTGGCCTGTTCGCCTACTGAACCTGCCGACACCGCCTGAGAGCGGGCCTTTGTCACCTCTTCGAAGACTCCCTTTTCATGCTCTGCGTAACCCTGGACAGTCTTGACCAGGTTGGGAATAAGGTCGTACCTGCGTCTGAGTTGGACATCGATTTGAGACCAGGCATTGTCCACACGATTCCGAAGCGTGACCATCCGGTTGTACCCGACGATCACAAATCCGATCAGTACGACTAGAACGATCAGCAGGATTATCATTTCCAAAATGCTCTGCCCTCCCAGGGATTGATGTTATCCCGAATAATATCGGAAGCTAGAACTCTTCGACAGTATTTGCCCCTGCTTTGAGCCGCTCAAAACTGTTCCCGACCTGAACCAGGAATCCTCGCCCGATGAAACCGTGGATTCTCAGGGAGACGCCATCTTCATGCCAGCGAATATGGTTGGGCATCGGACGTGAGGCGGCAGGGTTGGTGAACGAGCCCCTGTAGTAGGCAGGCATGTTCTGAATGACCGCGGGATTGCCTGGGGCGGTCTCCGGGATCTCGTCCTCTTTGACATAACCCATTACCATTCCGCCAACGAAGTCATCTAGCTGTTCATATGTGATCCGATCCGTGAACGGTATTGTCGATCCATCGTCCATCTTGATCTCGGTTCTAAGCTCGGGGACTTCATCCCCGCTGTATATCATCCAAATTGAAGAAACCTCTTCCTCGGGATTATATTCGGCGAATGTGTACCTCAACCGAGCATTGTTCGGAGTCAACAGCGGCTCAAGAGCACCTAGCGGCTGGAACAAAGGGTGGGCGTTCAATTCTTTCAAGTCCGACAGATTTCCCATAATGGATGTCTCACCCTTCAGGGCAAGCACCTCTTCCGCAGGTCTCGGAACACTCGTCCCTATCTTCATCAGCTCATCCTGATCGCCAAAGGCGAATAGGTGGTAGCTGACTCCACCGGCCCACCACTCTAGGCGAGAGAAAGACCGTTTTGATCCGTCTGCCGACTCGGTCCCTCCAACAAATCCACCAGTAGCTCCACTTACTTCAACTGTCTCGGTGGGTGGAGTGGGCTCTACGGGCATTAGCTCCATCAGCAGCACGACCGGATCAGAGTACCCGGTCATGTCTTCGAATGATATGCCACCGTCGTAGGCGACCTTCGTTCCATCCCACAATTCACCGGTGTGCTCTGGCTCAGGAAGATCATCGCTCGCGTAGATCAGATGGACTCTGGTGGTCGGGGAATCAAGATCTCCTTCATCCAACCGAACCTGGCGAAGGGATACGTTTTCCGGAAGCTCTGTCGGCTCAGCGATAGGAATGCGAGATCTTTTGCGAGCATCATCCAGGTCCAGGAGTCTACCTCTGATAGGTTTCGAGGCATCAGCCTCTGTCGGGTCCGCACCATAATCAGAGTCCTCGGCGGTCGCACCCTGGGGGTCATCAGAGCTCGAACTGGTCGAAGGACAGCCTGAAGTCACTAGGATCAGTCCGAGCATAACGGCAATGGCCAGGGTAATACCGGGTACTCGGGACCATTTTGTGCGAATCACGGTCATCGGCTGCCTTTCATTGATACATGTAGGTATACACCGACCAGCGTAGCTTTGAAGGGAAGCGATTTGCAAATCAATGCAGGAAAACCTTGCTACAGACGGCTACTGCCCGGAGAGCGTGTCTCTTGGCCAAGCTCACAGAGAGGACAACTCTCGGGCTTCCATGCGTCTGCGCTGACCTCCAGTAGATGCTTCCAACCCTGGGTCACTTCTGTGGCTGATCCTCGTCGGATGACTGAGCCAACACCCGTAACGTTCACACCGGATTCGGTCAAAAGAGCGACCACCTCGGCGGCCGAGCCTCCGGTCGTGACAACATCCTCAATCACTATAGCTTTTGTGCCAGGAATCACTTCGAATCCACGACGCAGGGACATCTTTCCCTTGCCACTACCTGCGGATTTTTCACGCTCTGTAAATATAAAGGGCACATCCAGGGCGGCCGCAACGGTATATCCGATGACCAGGCCCCCTACAGCGGGAGAGACGACGATATCTATCTCGCCCAGGTCGAATAGTTTTGCAAGATCTGCTCCCACTGCCGAAGCGTGTCGCGGCTCGCACAGCAACTTCGCGCACTGGCAGTAGGTATCCGAGTGAAGTCCAGAGGACAGCTGAAAATGCCCGGTCGTAAGTGCCCCAGTCTCTTCCAGTAGATCCCTTAGCTCTTCTTGATTCAATTGCTCACCTTACTGTCTTCAAGCTCTCTCAATATTCCTTTAGCCGCGACAACCGGGTCCTCTGCCTGAGTGATCGGCCGACCTATTACCAGGTAATCCGATCCGGCGTCCATGGCCTGGGAAGGTGTAGCGATCCGCTTCTGATCCCCTGCTGCAGACCCGGCGGGTCGAATACCCGGAGTCACTATCTTGAATCCTTTACCCGTCGCCTTCCGGACCGCAGCAACATCCTCGACCGCTGCCACCACACCATCACAGCCAGCTTCCTGCGCAAGTACAGCAAGACGCGGCACCAATTCAGTTTTGGAGATGGACAGGCCCATGGCATCGAGATCATTCTGTTCGACACTCGTCAAAAGGGTGACTGCAAGAACAATAGGACGAGAGTCACCCCCCACCTCGGTAGCGGCCTCAACGGAAGCACGCATCATGTCTGATCCACCGAGTGCATGAACGTTAAACATGCCGACCCCGCGATAACCCGCGATCTGACGTGACGCCGCCGCAACAGTATTGGGAATATCGTGCAGCTTACAGTCGTAGAAAACGTTGCCAAAAGTCGCCACAATATCGAGTGCTGCTGAGCCCATCGAGTAAATGGACTCGAATCCAAGTTTGAACATGCCGACGTGCCCTGATAGCTGTTCGCACAAAAACTCTATCTCACCTGGAGTCGAGGCGTCGAGAGCCACGATAATCGGATTATTATTCATAGACTCAATACTAATACCAAACACGCAATTCTGATATCCTTCCCCTCATGACTACAGATATATTAATCGTTGAAGACGATCCCGAGATTCAAGGCTTCCTTAGAAAAGGGCTGATTGAAGAGGGTTATGAGGCTCGCACCGCCGCAACCGCAGGCAGAGCTGAAGCTATGGTCAAGGAGTCTACTCCAGACCTGATCATTCTGGATCTGATGCTCCCCGGACGAAGTGGCCTCGAGCTCTGTGAGCAACTTCGTTCCGAAGATTTTCCTGCTCCCATCCTTATCCTGACTGCTCGTGACTCCATCGATGATCGAGTAAGGGGATTAGATGCGGGAGCCGACGACTACCTTGTAAAGCCATTCGAGTTCGCCGAACTCGTGGCCCGAGTCAGAGCCCTGCTTCGCCGAATACCGGAAGCAGTCGGGGATGTCATCTCGGTCGGAGACCTCTCCCTGGACCTACACTCGAGGACAGCTACACGAGGCACCTCAACAGTCGAACTTACGACCAGAGAATTTGGTCTGCTCGAGTATATGATGAGAAGACCTGGGCAGACTCAGAGTCGCGCTCAGCTAGCTGAGCAGATCTGGGGATACAACTTCTCACATGACTCGAACGTAGTGGATGTGTACATCAGATATCTGCGCAAGAAGCTCGATGAGGGATACGACAATAAATTGATAAAGACCGTGAGAGGACAAGGGTACCAGCTCAATTCCGACGAACCATGATCCGCAATCTCCCTATACGGATTCGTCTGACACTTTGGTTCTCGCTGATCATCGCATTGACCATCGGTGTCGTATCCGCCGTTGGATACGAGGCACTTTCCATCGAATTGCATTCAGCCCAAGACGACTCTTTAAGGCTTGCCGCAAACCAGTCCCTGGCTACTCTGGAAGAAGTGGATGGATCATACCTGCTGAGCATCACGCTCTCCGAGGATGATGAAAGTGCTCTTGGTAACGTGTCCCATGAGGCACAGGAAGCAGCGGCGAGACTCAGCAACCGATCATCCATCCGGTTGATCGACAAAGACCTCGAAGTGTTCGATTCCTTTGGCCCTTCTGACCTACTGCCTGCCCCCTCTACCCCAAGGAGCGGAGAGTATCAGTCGATCATCACCGATCCGGCCCACTACCGCACATACTCTTTGAGCCTGCCAGGAGATGCTGGCTGGTTGCAGATAGCCGAACCTCTGGATGACATCATGGCCACGCTGGCCCGAATTCGGACCTTGATTGCTATCTCATTCCCAGTGGCGCTGGGATTTGCAGGCCTTGGGGGGTACTTCTTGGTGGGAAGAGCTCTGCGACCTGTGGATCGGGTCACCCGACTTGCAAGAGCTATCTCCACAGATGATCTCAGCAAAAGGCTCGAGCTGGACGCTCCGGATGATGAGATCGGTCGCCTAGCTGATACGTTTGACGAAATGTTGATCCGACTGGAAACTGGTTTTCTGCGAGAGAGAACGTTCTCCGCAGACGTCGCCCACGAACTACGCACACCTCTGACCATCATGAAAGGCCAAGTAGAGGTCGCATTAAAAGGGGACCGCTCCACCGGGGAGTACAAACGGACTCTTGAGCGTCTTACCGCTGAGACTGACAGACTGGTCATCCTCGTTGAAAAACTACTGATACTAGCCCGCTACGAGATG
>JAUVYG010000100.1 GCA_030603185.1 Actinomycetota bacterium
GCGCTTGGTGGTTCCAGCTGCAATATTGCGCAGGAAAATATCGGTGTCTGACGAGAAGGCGCTCTCCCCCGTGTCTAGATTAGGTGCGGGGGACTCGAACGCGACGTATCCTCCTTCAACTGATATCGAAGGATTAACGGCGTCTGTGCCTGCACAGGTGAATGGGATACACCCAAAGGCCTCTGCACTACTCACAGATACCGCAGTAGTGGTTCCAAGCGTGGTGTCTCGCAGATAGATATCCTTTGAACCATTAGAGTCAAGGCCGTCAAACGAGGTACTAGCAGACTCAAAGGCGATGTAGCGTCCGTTCTCAGACATCGATGGATTCAGGGACTCACCGTTACCCTCGCCCTCGGCAGACGACACAGAGATTCGAGTGGTGGTCCCAAGTGTTCTGTCTCTTACGAACACATCCGTAACACCGTTATTATCGCCCGCCACTAGATCCGATCCTGTGTGGTGGAAAACAACGTAGCGTCCGTCGGCCGATACCTGAGGTGCATGGGAGTCACCTGTGATCTCGTTCTCGGAAGAATCGATCGAGATCCGCTCGGTCGTCCCCGCAGTCACGTCTCGTAGGAATATATCGCTCGAGTTGTTGGTGTCCCCAACTACTAGATTGTTAGCTGCGGACTCGAACACGATATAGCGTCCGTTTCTGGAAACATGAGGATTAAAGGAGTAGCTGTTCGACTCGGCTTCAGAGGAACTGACGGATACCCTGATCGTAGTGTCGTTGCTCGTGTTGTAACGAAATATGTCCCAGTCACCGTTGGTGTCCCCCGCGACGATATTCGTGGCTATTGACTGATAGACGACATAGTCGCCACCCGCTGAAATAAATGCCGCGGAGCTATCGCCGGTGGCTTCCCCATCCGAAGTACTGGTGGAAACCTTTTGGACCGTATCCGCTGCGAATGCTGTGTTGGCTTGCCCCAACACAACGGTGAAAAGAACGAGAAGTAGAAATGCAGAAACCCTAGAACCGACGACAAAGTCTACGTATTTCGAAATAGCTGACCCTCCAGCGAGATGTGCTGACAATATATTGAGATTACGATGGACGAAACTTGATAGCAAATCGCGCGGACTTGCTAGCATGCACGAGCAGCTACTGCACTGCTGATTAACCGGGAACACTTGTTCGCCTTTATCTTCTAATGTTGCTATCATCACCCCCATGAGCAGCAATAAGCGGACCAAGGGTAGACACTTTGCCAACTCCTCTTCAGGCATCTCATTCCCCTGGGCCAAAATCCTCGGCCCCCTTCTGGGTACGGCCATCGTCTTCTTGGCGATCGTCACGCTGTGGCCGACGGCCCAAAGCGAGACCGACTCTATATTAGAGACCGCCATTGTGGAGCAAGCCGAGGCAGTTGAGGTTTCCGACGGCGAATCCAGTGAAACCTCTGATGCAACAGTTGCAGTCGTTACCGGGACAGCAGCCCTAACAGAGGATGTGGCTGAAGTACCAAAGGGCTCTGTCACGGTGGCAGCCGTGGGTGACATCATCTTCGCAAGCTACGCCGGTGAGCAGATAAAGCGGAACGGGATAGATTACCCGTTTGCCGAGACCAAAGAAAAATTGTCCGAATCAGACATCGTGATCGCCAACTTCGAGGGCACACTCTCTGATAGAGGTGTTGCCGCTGAAAAAGAGTATCTATTCCGCTCATCGCCGGATTGGGCCGAGGTTCTATCCAGGGGTGGTGTCACCATCGCCAATCTTGCGAACAACCATATCTATGACTATGGGGCCGACGCTCTCACAGACACTCTGAGCGCTCTCAACTCGGTCGGCCTGGATACCGTAGGGGCAGGCAAGGACCACGAAGCTGCTTCCACCCCGACCATAGTCGAGGCCAATGGGACCAGGATAGCCATGATCGCATTCACGGATGTAGTACCACTTGATTTCGCAGCAGGTGACTCAAAAGCCGGGGCGCATAAAGCTGTCGGTCCGGATCATGTGGCAGAGCACGTCGAATACGCATTACATGTGGCCGATGAGGTTGTCGTTTCCTTCCACTGGGGAGAAGAGCTCGCGACAGAGCCGAACAGCCGCCAGAGGAATCTCGCCAAAGCGGCTGTTGATGCTGGTGCGGCCCTTATCATCGGTCATCACTCGCATGTCATTCAGCCCGTAGAGCAAATGGGCCGCGCTATTGTCGCCTACAGCCTGGGCAACTTCGTTCACACGCCTCCTAGTGAGCTGGCCAGTCAGTCCGGTATTCTTACCGCCACTATTACTCCGGGGCAGGACACCACGGCAGAACTGCTCGACGCGGTCATTGTAAACGGTCAGCCCCGCCTGAAATGAGCGACCGTCTTCGCGTTTTAGTGATCGAGCCATACTACGGTGGGTCGCACAAAGCTTTCATCGATGGACTCATGGGTCGCTTGGACCACGAGGTCACAGTCATCTCACAGCCGCCGCGCAAGTGGAAGTGGCGAATGCGCGGCGGAGCGATGCATGCTGTGGGCGAGTGCACCAAGCTCCTCTCGACCGGAGCACAGTTCGACCTGATCATCACATCTTCCATGCTTTCTCTTGCTGAATTTAGAGGTATGGCTCCCAAGGAACTTGCAGACCTGCCTTGCCTCCTAGTCATGCACGAGAACCAGTTCGCATATCCGGTGAAGACCGATGACTTGCGTGATGTACATTTCGGATTGACCAATCTGACCAGCTGCCTGTCGGCCGACCGGATCGCGTGGAACAGCCGGTTCAATCTCGAGAGCTTCAAACTAGGTGTTGTCGACACATTGAGGATGATGCCGGATGAACGGCCCGAGTGGGTCCTTAGCGAGATCGAGAAAAAGAGTGAGGTCATGCCGCTGCCAGTTGACGGGCCTTCGGCTGTGAGCTCGGGGAAGACGGGGCCTCCTCACATACTGTGGAACCATCGATGGGAGCATGACAAGGGACCTGAGATGTTCTTTAGAGCAGTTGGTGCCCTGGCTGAATCCGGAGTAGATTTTTCGGTGAGCGTCATAGGCCAAAGCTTTCAACGCGTACCCTCCTGCTTCGCCGAGGCCAAAGAGATGCTATCCGATCGCATCGTCTACTGGGGGTATCAGGAGGGCCGCGAGGGGTACCAGGAAGTGCTGGACCAAGCCGACATCGTCATTTCCACCGCGATCCACGAGTTCTACGGGCTCGCGGTGCTTGAAGCTGTGGCGGCCGGCTGTCGTCCGCTGCTGCCAGCCGCCCTCTCCTACCCTGAATTGTTTCCTCCAAAGTACCTGTACCGCGATGAAGACCAGCTGCGATCCGAGCTCAGAAATCTGTGTGACTCGATAGATGAGGTGCGCACCCAGAATCACTCAGTGCTTGTCCAGCCGTACCTGGCGGAACAACTCATCCCTGAGTGGGACAGCCTGATATTAGCTACCGCGCGCCGAGAACCCTTGACTTTGTAGCCGATGATTCATAACTTCTAAGCACGGTTCTATTGTGTTTCACCCTTACTAGGAGACAAGCGCCCAGATGAAAGCTGCACTGCGTCCGTTCTGCTACATCCTCGACCACAACTGGAGAATTGTAGACAACGAGTATCAGTCAGAGGTGCTCTGTGCCCGCTGCGGCCTGAAAAAGGACCGCGGAAAAGTTCCTGCCTGGTACCACAAGGACGGACAGTCCGGATACCCCGGAGCCAACAAGACTCCCTAGGTTAGCGCTTCCGCCTCTAGGCGGCTCTGCCTAAAGAACACTATTCCTAGCGCCACAAATGCAGGCGCGCTGACTATGACTCCCAGCGGTAGATAGAACAAGTATCCCACCCCTATCATTATGTTGGCCCATGCAAAAAAGCCGATCAGCCATCCCAAGTGCGGCATCAGCCTGGTTTGGGTCCAGCCGAACCATAAGTACACAAGGCCCGTACCTTTCACCACAAAGAACGACAGTATGGTCACCGGATCCTGAAGGCCCGGCACCGCTAGAAACGCCACGTTCAGGATGACCAACACTATGTTGGCTGCCAGTAGAACCAGAATCGAGTTGACCCTCACCTCATCCCCCAGCAGTTGTCGCGAGAGCGTTGCCAGCACGATTAAGACGTAGGCAAAGATCACCAGGTCAATACTGGTGATAGCGGTAAGGGTATAGGCAAGAAGTCGCGACGATGAGCCTGTCACGTCCAGCGTCATCGTCGCGGCCAGCACCACCAGTGCAACAAGCCCTGTGGTTATCGAGAAGATACCAGCGAGCCTAAGACTCGCCGGACTATGGGTCAGCAAAACGATCAATCTCCCTTTGAATGCTTCCGAGTATCATGCCATTAGGGAGGAGTAAAACCATGAGCGATATCGAGATCACATCAAGATCAGGCCGTTGGATACTGATAGCCACCATCCTAGCCTCGGGGATGGCCTTCCTCGATGGAACCGTCGTTATTGTGGCTCTTCCTTCGATCCAGTCACAGCTAGACGCCAATATCGCTGGCATACAGTGGGTAGTCAATTCGTACGCTCTGATGCTTGCTGCGCTGCTGCTGCTGGGCGGCTCCCTCGGAGACCACCTCGGAAGACGAAAGGTGTTCCTCTACGGAATTGTCCTTTTCACGATCGGCTCTCTCCTATGCGCTCTCTCGGGAAGCATTGAGCAACTGATCACTTTCAGAGCGATTCAGGGAATCGGTGCCGCCGCAATGATCCCCGGGAGCCTGTCCATCATCTCGACCTCATTTCCAGAAGGACAAAGAGGCAGAGCAATAGGGCTGTGGGCAGGTCTTGCAGGCGGGGTCGCATCTATCGGACCGTTCATCGGGGGTTGGCTGGTCCAAACTGTCAGCTGGCAGTCCATCTTCTACATCAACATCCCCTTGGGCATCCTGGCCCTCATTATCGCAGCGCGCCATATCAAAGAAAGCCGGAATCCCAATGCTAGACGCATCGACTGGGCTGGAACTGCGACCATCACTGGAGCCCTGCTGGGTCTGTCCTATGGGTTCATTCAAGGGCCGGTGATGGGCTGGACGGATCCCCTTGTGATTGCCGCTCTAGTCCTGGGTGGAATTCTTCTTCCCCTGTTCCTGATAATTGAGGCGAGAGCCGATGAGCCGATGGTTCCCCTGGGCATGTTCCGTAATCCCCTGATCGCCGGGGCTAACATAGTGACGTTCTTTCTCTACATGGCCTTGAACATAGTGATTTTCTTCGCCGTCCTCGACCTGCAACAGATTCAAGGTTACTCGCCCGTCATGGCCGGTCTGGCCCTCTTGCCGACCATCATCCTGATCACATTCCTCTCCGGGAGGGGAGGTAGTATCGCCGACAAGATCGGCCCTCGCATACCCATGATCGTCGGTCCCATCATCGTTGCCATCGGAATGGCACTACTGTCGATGATGGGAACCGAGGCGTCGTACGTACGCGACATCCTTCCTGGCCTCCTGTTGCAGGGGCTCGGAATGGCGCTGGTGATTGCTCCGTTGACCAAAACCGCGCTCGCAGTGGAACCGCAGTTCTCGGGCGTTGCATCTGGGGTAAACAACGCTGTCTCGCGCGTATCCGCCCTGATGGCTGTCGCTGTCCTTGGAGCGGTTCTGATATCCGCATTCGCTGGCCAGCTCGCAAATGAGCTGACTGACAGCGGTCTGTCTTCAGGTAAACAACAGGCCATACTGGATCAGACGGATCACCTGGGCGCCATCGAAGCTCCCGATCAGTTCGACCCGTCAGAGGCTGAAGCGGCCGAGGTGGCTGTTAAAAACTCGTTCTCAGACGCCTTTCGAATGACTATGATCCTGGGTTCGATACTCGCTTTTCTGAGCGCTGGAATATCGGCGCTGACTATCAGAACTCCGCGCCAAAATCCCTAAGTGCGAACTGTTTGGTCAACGGGTACATTGACCAAACAGGGATTGATGGGGGAATCGATCGATGCGGGATGCGGGATGACCATAAGCAGGCGAACGATAAAGATCAGCAGCGTTCCCACTGAGGACCCTCTGTTCTTTCAGGACGTGGTCGATAAGGTGTCCGAGGGGATACTTGTCCACCAGAACGATGAGATCGTCTTTGCAAACAGCTACGCGGTGAAGCTACT
>JAUVYG010000082.1 GCA_030603185.1 Actinomycetota bacterium
GCACTTATCAGGGCACGCACAAGCCGCTGATTTCCCTTTCTACGTTTGACCGAGTACAGATTGCGCTTAGTTCAAAACGTTCAGGGACGAATACCACAAAGCACAGGTTCGAACTACGAGATTACCTGGTCTGTGGCTCCTGCGGCTGCAAGATCACAGCTGAGAAGCAAAAGGGCCACACCTATTACCGCTGCACCAAAGGTAAAGGCATGGATGCCTGCGCAAACAAGAAATACACCCGAGAAGAAGCTCTCAAAATGCAGGTATCGCAGATACTCTCTCGCATCGAGATATCTGAAGAGATCGTTATTGCCCTGCGTGACGATGCCAAAGCCCTTCAAGATGAAGAACTCAAGGGAGTACATGAACAGAAACGACAGGCCAAACGGAACGCGTCTGCGGCACAGGCAAAGAGAGACAAGTTGCTTGAAGGCTTCCTTGCTGGCGTTGTGTCTGCAGAGGACTACAAAAGAAAGTCCACTGAACTAGAGAATTTGCAGACCACCTTCGAATTGGAAGCTAGAAAGCTCTCAGAAGTTAAGTCTGCAACGTTCGAGCAGGTAGAGACGCTTGCTAGAGCTGCTTCTAGTGCTCGGATAGCCTACGAATCAGGCGATATGGACGCCAAAAGAGAGATACTTTCAAACGTGGTTTCGAACCTTGTTCTTCTGGACGGTCGCATCGTGTCCTACCAGCTCAAAGAGCCGTTCTGTTTCCTTGAAAAAGGCGACAATGGGGAACTAATTCACGAATGGTGGGCCCAGTAGGACTCGAACCTACTACACGCGGACCTTGAGTCTGCAAAGAACGTTCGCTAACAGCTCTGCGCGGTCAATGTCGCGCGGCCATCGGCAGCACAAAGAGCATGAATGAGACGAAGCTGAACATCGTGATGACTGCGAGCTGAGGCCCGAAACCCCGCCAGATCGAGGATTTGGATGTTGCCACCCCAGCCCCTGCGCTAGCTTCGAGAGGTGCAGTCTCGCGACGGATGGTGCCCCTTCTAGCGATCTTCCAGGTCACGAGGATGGAGGCTGCGATACCGAGGCCCATGAGTGTGAACTGTACCCAACGGATGCCCGCCGGTGAGACCAGCGCAGCCGCGCCGTGTCCACCGGACGCATGACCGGCAGCGGCTGCATATGCGGGACCGATACCTACCAACTTTTGGCTTACAGTACCGATAGTCTTGCCTTCGCCCAGGAAGTGGAACATGTTGTGCGAGATATGCGTTGCCAGGTTGAGCGGGATGAGCGCATACCCGTATCGTGTCAGGTTGGCCCAGGTGCCTTCAGTGGTGCCGCGGGCCGAGAACGCACTTGCTAGGATCGAGAGGCCAAGGCCAGCGAGGGCCGCCGCGATGTAGGCGATGGTCACGATCACCCATTCCGGGATGCCCAAATAGGTTGAGGTCGTTGTCACCCATGCCTGCCAGAACTCGAGCATACCGAAGCCCGCCATTAGGATGACACCGACGAGGACCGAGGCGAGAACCGCCTCGTCGAGACGTCCGTCGCGCTTCTCCCACAGCTCTTTTCCGGGCAGGCGCCATTTAAGCTTCGGTGAGCCGTTTTCACAGTTTTTTACGCAATTGCCACAGAGATTGCAGAGACGGTTCGACTCCATAGACAGCGGGAACTCTATGAGTGGGCATCCAGGAGCCGCTTGCGCACCCTTGTAGCAGGCGTGCTTGGAGCACGTGGCGCATTTCTCTGGGGTGCCGCGGAACTCCACGATCGCGGCCTGCGAGTAGTTGCCGAAGATGCCGCCGAGGGGGCAGAGGTAACGGCACCAGACGCGGCGTTCGAAGAGAACGCTGGTGATGAGGGCGAGGACCGCGACGACCAAGAGCACGGTTATTGTGGCTGTTGCCGAGGTGGTGAGGCCGAAAGCCAGATCGTACCAGGTGATGAACATAAAGCCGCCGAAGATGACCCAGATTCCGTATTTCTTTATGACCTTGGGGACCTTGAGTCCGAGAGACAAGTGAGTCTGTAACCAATCTGAGAGAGCACCCCACGGACAAAGAGAGCACCAGAAGCGACCGGCGAGCACGAAGGTAATAGGGATGACCGGCCACCACATGATCCAAACCATGACCGAGCCGAAATTGTTCGAGGGGTTCGAGGATCCGAAGAGAAGTGCGAAGAGAATGTACACGAACACCCCGATCACCGCAGCCTGGGGGACGATCGGATAGAGCGGGCTCCTGAAGATACGGTCGAGGGCGCTCAGTCTCGTCGGATGCTTCAACGAGGGATCCTGGCCATCCGCGCTCTTTGCACTATTGGGATTACCAGGGATAGACTCACGGCGGCGGCCGCGAGCTACCAGGAAAAGAATGACCGCGATGGCTGCAGTGATATTTGCTCCTAGGATCCAACCATCATCGGATTCTGGCGCGGCCGACCCTTCATGGTGGCCTGCTGGACCTTCAGCCTTTTCGCTGGCCACAGCCGCTGCGTGCTCTCCACTTGAATGGGTGGAATGCTCGTCACCGGCCGCCGATAGGGCCATTGTGGGCGCGATAATCACGGCTCCGAATAGGATTACGAGAACTGCTAAGGACTGCAGTACTGAGCGTCGTAAGACCATTACACTCCTGGTTTGTGGGGGCGGACAGATTGAATGAAGCAGAGTGACACGCTAAAAGGTTACAACGTCACCAAGTACTTCGCAGCGCCCTCAAGCAAGTAATGTAATGGGGCTTGATCCCTAGGAACTCAGCAGTACTTGAATCTACGACACGCGGATTATTAATCCGACACAGGCTCGCCATCAGCAGTTTCCGCGGCTATTCCATTCAGCCTCTTCATGATCACGTACAGAGTGAAGTCGATGCCCATAAAATAAAATACAAACACCCAGGCCTGGGCATCGAAGACAGTCAGCGCTGAGACTACGATGATTGCAGCCTGTAATATAAATATTGAGCGAAGCAACGGATCGGGATTGCCCGGCCCCCCGAATCCTTCTCGTCCGAGCTTGCCGCGGATCGCAGTACTGCCGTCGGCATCAACGGACTCGGGATCGGACTCGTCTACCACTGCTGAGGGCCAATGTTTTTCATTGACCCGCATGAGGGCGACGATCGACATGACTGCGAATCCGGCAATAAGAACGATTCCGCCCGTTGCGTCATGAGCCGCGAGCTGACCAAAAGCGATTATGGCCGCAAGAGCCATCGCGGTCAGAACAATAATTCCGGTGTAAAAATTATCCGTGGTTTTCTGGTTACTCTCATGCGTGAAGTCTGGCACTTTCAAGACCGCCAGCAAACGCTTTGGGCCTGTGATAAGGTCGTATACGCTTTCCTCTATCTATTTCAGGAAGGATCTGATAAATGGGTATTCTCCCACGCATCATTCGCAACTTTTTCCACATGGTATCCCTTCTGACTTCAACAGCCGTTGATGTCCTTCGTGCCACCGTTTGGGAGGGTGTACTAAAGCGGTCCGCACTGGCGCTGGTCACTACTGTTGTTGTTATCGCGTCCACTTTGACAATGTTTGCCTACTTCCCCGGAGCGATAGGTGGAGCAGTTGGGTCATTGGTCGAGACAACTCCGGCTGTCGCTGGGATCTCAGGACTTTCGCGTTTCACGGTCGCAGCTTGGGGGCCGTCAGACCCCGCCGAGCCCACAACTGCTGCGACAGAACCTACAGAACCCGAGACCGTTGAACCCGCTCCTAGTGGCGAACCCGCCGTCAACAACGTCAAGGATGCTACTGAAAAAACGGTCAGCAATGACACTCGTCTTTTCTATTACGTGAACACCAAGGACTCTTTTCAGTCTCTTAAGGCCCATTGGGACAAGATAGATATTCTTGCCCCGCAGACCTACTACATCGATAAATCGGGTTATCTCAACGGCTCGGTGGACGACAACGTCAAACAATTGGCAAAAGAGCGGGACATCAAGCTTCTTCCTTTGGTCACGAACAAAGACTTTTCGCGAAAGATAGCTGATGACCTTCTGACCACCCCGTGGAAGCGCACCCGTCTAATAGGCGCGCTACTTGCCGAGGCCGAGCACGAAGGGTACATGGGATTTCAGGTCGACTTCGAGAATCTAGCCGATGGACATCGTTCCCACCTCAATGCTTTCATGAAAGAGATGAGCGAAAGGTTTGAGGAAAAGGGCAAGATCGCCAGTATCGCCGTCATGTCCAAGTGGAATGACAGGATCAATCCTGAGTTCGACTATCGCACTATCGGCAAGTACGCACATCTGGTCACCGTAATGAGTTATGACGAGCACTATAGAGGCTCAGATCCTGGTCCTGTTGCAGGAATTCCATGGGTCGATGGCGTGGCCACATACACTGCGCAAACCATACCTCCTGACAAGGTGCTAATGGGCATTCCGCTGTATTTCAGGCAGTGGGGAGGCTCCAAGCCTTCTGGAAGTTATCAGGACGCGATGGCGATGGTTTCGGGCAATGACGCACCGGTATGGTTCAACGACGAACATAAGTCTCCGCACTTCGTGTACGAAGATGCTGATGGCCGCAATCACAATGTTTGGTTCGAGAACAAAGACAGCTTCGTGTCTAAGATGGAACTCAGTCAAAGGCATGGCTTCCAGGGCTTTTCCGCCTGGAGGCTGGGTCAAGAGGACCCAGGTGTCTGGGACTACCTAGAGCAGGACTCCAAGCCCAAAGCCTGAGCCAAGGTCTTATACCGCGCGTTTAAACGGAGCTGGAAAGGCCAGGTTAATGGGTGCATTCAAACGTTTTCTTCGCAACTCTTTCGACCTTACTATGATCGTCTACTTGTTTGGGGCTAAGGGTGCTGAGGAGGTATTATGGCTTGAATGCGTAGATGTTGTATCTTCCCTCGAAAATGACCTTGCCCTCGATGCCTCTGCCGTAAGGACTAACTGACTCGCCTAGCTCGGCTCGGCCCATAAGATCACCTGAGTCAGGATCAACCTCGAACAGTACGCTGGTGGGTACTCCTGCCATTCCCAAGAAGAGTCGTCCGTTTGAGAGTGCCATTGGGGACATAATGCCTCCAAAATAGGCAGTGGGCTCTGATTCCCCCAGATCTAGATCGAATCGTGACTTCCATATTATGGCCCCAGTCTTCAGGTCAACAGCTTGAACGGATGTGACGCGGTCTTTGTCTAGACTCGCGATGTATACTTTCCCGCCGTCGATTATCGGGTCGTGCGTGTATCCGGTGGTTCCGAGTAGCCAGGCCTGACGCCCCCTCTGGAGGTCAACCGCCTTTACGCGATGTCGGTTCTCGCTGTTGACCGAGTAGACTGCCATTTCCTTGCCAAATATCGGTGGCCCAGCAGCACCAAATGAGCTCTCGATCGAGTGGTCTTTCTTGCCCTCGTTCTCGGACCATACGTGGTCACCCTCAGGATTGTAGAAATGAATGTCCCCCTTCATCCAGTCATGAACAGAATAGCTCCCATCGTCGGCGAGGACCCATCCCCCTGACCCAGGGGCGAACTTCTCTAGTACCTCTCCTGATTCCTTGGAAAGGATGACGAGACTATCACCTTCTCGTCGGTTCTGAAGGTGTTTGACGAACAGCTTAGTGTCTTTGATCTCTATCCAGATATCTGACTCAGTCGGCTCGCCTTTGTATCGCCACAACTTGCGTCCATTTTGGGTGTTGATGCGGTAGATGGTTTCATTGTTTTCAGTGGTCGCTATCACTGTTTCGCTAGATTCATCGAACAGAATGTGGGTAGGTACCGATGGCCATGGGGTTCTCCACACCTGTTCACCAGAGCGACTATCTATGGCGGTTAGATGGAATCTGGGGGATCCCTGAACGATTTCTGTCTCGCCAATAAAAGCCATGTTGCTTGAGGCTGTGGTGCGACTGGGAGCTTTGTCGCCATCAACGTCTCTACTCCACAGATATTCACCGCTTGCCAGGTCGAATGCGATCAGGCGACGCTGCTTGCCGTGGAATCCCGTAATGACGTAGATAGTGTCCCCAGCGACGATAGGGTGGTTGAGTCTTTCGTCTCGAGTGATGCTCCAAATAGTCTCACCCGTACTGAAAACCACAGCTTCAAGCGAGTCGTCAGAGCCAATGAGAACCATGTCCTCACCGGGAACATCATAGGTGTGGGCGCCCTCACCTTCGTGCGACCAGATGGGTTCAAGCGAAGGGGCATTGCTACCGTCCTGTATCTGCAAGGAGGGGACCTTCATCGACTCAAGCGCTGATATGGCGGAGATGAGAATGGCAGCTGTGACAACGACTGAAAGAACGACTCTGATCAAAGTGGATCCCTCCTTATCAACACAGTCGAAAGCTGATTAATTCCCCAGCCGTCAGGATAGCTGAACCGTGAATAGCTTGCCTCGAGGGTTCGAGTATCCTTCCTCCTAACAGCAGAGCTAGAGTATGATTAATCTAGACGCCAAGCGACGTGGGGAGTACAGAATGCCGGACAGGCCTAGGCAGCTCGATGTTTCTAATTGGGCTGAAATCATCAGGGCAACAAAGACGACTATCGGCTTTTTCAGTCTGATAGTCCTGGCGGTCGTAGTGACTCTCGGAGTGCTGATCTTCACAGCCAATGACGTCATACAGATGGTTGCCACCTACGGCATCATCGGGATCTTCGTACTGCTGATCGTGGTCGTCACCATCTTTGCCAAAACTGGCCCAGAAGATCTTTTCAAAACCGTGGTCGGGCGCACCAACCGAGCAGAAGAGTTCTGCAATAAATTCGCCGGTTGTTGGTGGGAGACGATAACCCCATCCGAGCCCTCTGCCCTCAGCTTTATCAGCGTCAGGCCTCATCCCGCAACTGGCACTGTCAGAATGTTGGGCCGAGCCTATAGCAAAGACGGCAAAATATCGGTGAACTGGGAGTCAGTGGCTTGCTGCGTTAATCCTGATGAGAACAAGATCTTCTACTACTGGACTGGGATCCACCCCTCGACTCCCGGCGAGAGGCATGAGGGATTCGGAGAGATATCCCTGTACGAGTCTTCTTCTGGGATCAATAGGGGTGACGGGATCTTCTCAAACACCAATCTGACTGAAGTGGCCAGCGTGACCAAGCGGTCAGTAAGACTCAGTAGGTGCACTGAAAAAGAGGTCGCTGTCATGAGAAGTGACGACTCTAAACAAGTGACCGAGCTAGTCTTAACGAAGCTTGGATCTTCTGAGTCGCGGGATTCTGTTCTGGTTTGAGCGACGTAGCTGAGAATCTCAACCTCGGCACCGGATTCAACCACTCTCTCCACCACCTGTCGGTTAAACTCTTTCTGACGTAGTGGGTCTAGTTTGAGGCGAAAGGTGAGGTCAAAAAAAGTTGGAGTGGATTACGGTAGTTGGCTTTTCTGCCGCAGTCTTCACAACACTTGCGTTTCTCCCTCAAGTCCTCAAAGTCTTCAAGACAAGGCACACAAAAGACCTGTCCTTGGGGATGTATGTGGTTCTGGTGGTGGGC
>JAUVYG010000011.1 GCA_030603185.1 Actinomycetota bacterium
CAGCTCTACCTAAAGTTTTCCGCGGACATGGCAAACGGTGCACTCGCCTGAGGCCTTGAACTCTTCCCAAGGGATCTCATGCGCGGGTCCAGCAATGAATTCTTTGACGGCTTCAACTGTGGGAAGCGGTGGGTGAGGATACGCCCTGTCTTCAGTATCCAGATATCTGTGACCCTGGCTGGCCGCGAGGGGATCCGTGCCGTGCGCCTCGCCACCTTCTTCAGCATGTTCGTCAGCGGCTGGATCAGCCTCGTGTTCATCTTCGGCCGCGATCGCAGCCGTGGCACCGGGAAGACCGGCGTGTTCATCCGCGCCCTCTTCACCTTCGGGCGCCTGTTCATCGTCGTGGAGCGAGCCGCCGGCGCCGATTATCTGCTGGGCCTCTGAAGGCGGCGGCGCGCCATTGCCCACCAGCGCATCGTCACCCGTCTCATAATGACAACGGAAGCATGCCTCGCCCGTCATGAAGTTGACGTGTTTTGGCACTTTCCAGTGCGTTATTCGGTTGTGACACCAGGTACATCGAATGTTCCGTTCTATGTGAGCCATATGGTCGATCTTGAGGCCTTTTGTCGCAGTCGTGCGCCGAGTCTGCATGTCGTGACAGCGCAAACAAGAAGACATTTGGAGAACAGCAAGCGCCGCGTGGCTACTGGAGTTGATCAGGTACGAGGTGTCCTCAACAGGATCAGCGTTCACTCCGTAATCGTTCAAGGCAAGTTCGGCCTCAGCCAGCATACCGATCGGCCCATCAATGAGGTGATCCCTGACCAACCAAAACAGTCCGGGTCGCACGTGGCACGCATAGCAGGTGACCTGCCCATGACTTGATTCTTTCCAGTTATAGAACTGCGGTCGTTGAGAGTGGCACGCCCCACAGAAAGTGGGATTTGTGGTGAGAGGAAACTGCACTGTGGCCAGGAAGATGACGAGCAGGAAGCCGGCACCCCCAAACAGACCGAATCTAATGCGAGTCAACCCTTTGCGGAAGTCAGGCGTGGTCAGGTGACCGTTTGCCATTCGAAGGAACTGTCTTCCCAGAAATGGGATGAACTTAAACTTGCGAAATAGACTCGCGATCACTCGTGGCAGTCTTAGCTCTCGATTGAGTAGATGTGGCCCCTTCGCACCCTCGTCCGAGATGCGCCCAAGCCTTTTGCCAATGATCGGGAGACCGCGACCCCCACCTATCAGCTTGGCAATGGGAGCGGGCAGTTTCATCCTGTAGTCTGGATCCGAGATAGGCGTGAGTACGCGCCCGGAGATACTGTTCCCGGGCGTCAGGAATTTGGTGCGCACCTTGAGGCGCACGCGTCGGCGTTTTTTCCCCGACTCGACAGGGCCAGCGACCTCTTGAGGTTGTGGCTTCTCCGTCTCGTCTTGCCCCACTTCTACCGCTTTAGAACCCCGTCTCGCCGGTATGAATCTGGAAAGCAGATCCTTAAGGCGTCTCACTATTTCTCAGGGTCCTCCTCGTCTTGGTCGGAATCTCCCCCGGGATCGGGCTCTTCATCAGAATCATCGCCTGCGTCGCCAGCGGGCACTTCCTGGGCGGGTGGACTCGATTCGGATTCTTCATAATCCACCGGCACCAAGCGCCGGGCGACCATAATCATCAGAACGGCCCCTACGAATGTGACGAGGCCGAACATGTAGGCATACAGCCAGATGATGTTCTCGATCCCCATCCCCTGGTGGAGCTGGGGAATATTGTCATTAATGTATTGGGGAAGCGGCGCAAATATATCGCCCATTCAGTTACTCCCTTGTGTGTCAGTGTTCGTCCGGGGCAATCTCGACCCTCTCAATGTCAATCAACTCGAATGGTGTCTCGTTCAAGGCAGTCCGCTTGTAGCCGACGACCCACGGATTGATCACCCTACGGGTCTTCAGCTCGTACAGAGGCACCACTGGCGCTTCTACGGCTATTATCGCCTCCATCTCCTGGTAAAGACCCATTCGTGCGCCACTATCCAAAGTGGCGCGGGCTTCTGCCAGCAGCTCGTCAAGTTCAGCGCTTCTGAACCTGGTGGTGTTCAACGCCCCTACCAGGCCGTCTGCACTTCTCGATTGGTACAGTGGTGCTATGTATGCGTCAGGCACCGGATAGTCCGGAGTCCAACCGGTGAGGAACATAGGAAACACACCTGCCTCAACCTTACCAATGTAGCTCGAAAACCCGTCTGGAGCCAATGCCACAGGTATAGAAGACGAGGTGAGAGTGGCTCTTATCCCATCAGCTACGCCCTGATGCCCACCGTCACGGTTGTAGCCGAGTTGGGCGCTGGGGAGCTCTCGTCCGCCGGGGAATCCGGCTGCATCGAGTTCTCGGGTAACAGCTGCGGAGTCAAAAGCGAGGGGCCAAGGTACGGGAGAGTTACCGGGGATAACGCTGGGAACGATGCCTTCGGACATCTGACCGGCCGCTCTTGCTGCGGATGCGACAGCCTCTCTGTTAATGGAGTGATTCGCCGCCCGCCTTAGCCGTACGTTATTCCCATAAGGTGCAATCGCGTGATTGAAACCGAGAAAGGCGACGGTAGTCGATGGATCATTGAACACAAACTCGGCGTACTCGGGATCGGCTTTCAAAGCGTCCATTTCGCCGATAGGTATCTGGGTCTCGTCCAAGGCGCCGATCCGGAAATCATCCAGGGCTCGCCTTTCATCGTCATAGATGTGAAAGACAACTCGATCCAGCTTTGGCTTATGCTCCCCTCCGTACTCGGGGAATGAGTCCAGAACGAGTTCTTGGCCGCTAAGCCAGTCGGCCCATATGAACGGCCCATTGCCGATCGGCTCTTTGGCGAACTGTGAGGGTGACAGGTCAATACTGCGTTCGATCAAGGGAGAGAAGGCGACATGTCCTACGAGAGCGGGGAAGTCAGCCATGGGATATCTGAGCGTTACGCGCAGAGTGTGCTCATCAACGACCTCGATCCCGTCCATCTCTTCTGATGCTCTGGACCGGAGTTCCTCGTAGCCCTTGATGGACTCCATCAGATAGAACAATGGAGAGGCGCTGTCCCGATCGGCCACTCGCTCCCAGGCGAACTTGAAGTCCTCGGCTGCGACATCCTGGCGAGCCAGGATTCCGGAGGGTTCGTGGTAGCGATAGCCTTCCTTTATGTGGAATGTCCATACGGTACCGGTCTCGTCACTGTCCCAGGACTCAGCGACCGCAGGCACTACCTCTAATGTGTCCGGGTCATAATCGGTGAGTCCATCGAAAATAGCTTTTATGACAGCAACGGTTTCGGGGTCCTGAGCCATCATCGGATCAAGAGAGACCGGGTCCTTACTGAGCATGGTTCTAAAGATCTTGGCGTCCGGATCAAGAGAGCCAACAGCGGGTGCACACCCGGCCAGAAGAACCGTGATGACTACCAAGATTAGCGGTCTTGCAACCAGCGATTGTATATACTGCAAATTCCAGCGGCCTCGCTCACCGCGCGGGTCAGATAAAAGAGGACACATATAACTACGTTTACTAGCCCATTTTAACCACAGGGATGGTGCCTCAGCAACGTGCAGCCATCGGAGCTGGTATGCTATTGTGACTACCCCAGGAACAGCCAAGGAGACGCTTTGACGACTGATACACAACTCACTATGGCCGAGGTCTTGCAGACCGCAGAAGCAAAGAAGGTCAGAAGACGTCTGGACTTTGCGTATGAGCCCATTCCCTCGTTTGCCTGCTTCGACGATTGCAGCGCATGCTGCTTCAACTCGGCAGAGACATCGATGATCGAGTTCGCCAATATTCTGGATCACATGAAGACGCTTCCAGATGAGCAGTTGAACAAGGTAATCCGAAAGACAGTCCTATATGAGTTCCTTCATCTCGTGACTCTGGACCACAAGTGTCCGTTCCTCGAGAGTGGCAAATGTTCCGTCTACGAGGTGCGTCCTCTGCGCTGCAGGTTCTTCGGCATGTACCCAGACGATGAATACATGGACCAGAAGAACGACTCGCTCGAGGCCAACGAAGTGCTTCTCAAGGAATATAAAGAGGCCGGGGTCAAACTGCCGAAAGAGGTCGTGACCTATGACATCGAGCAGTGTGACGCAGCCCGTCAGGGAGCCTCCCCGCTACTGATCCCGAAGACCGAGCGCGAGCTCCTAGAGGACAGGGTCTACTCCCTTGATTCGGAGGTGTTCGGGGATCCCTCTGAGGGGATGCAGTCAGACAGGTTCACATTCCTGTACGTCTCTTCCGCCATGCCAGACCAGAACGAGATGAGCCGTTTGCGCCACTCAGCGACAAACGAGTTCCTCGAATCAGGCACGCACGAGGTACTTGAGACCATGTTGTCTCTAGGGGTATTCGGACTGCAAAAGTAGTCAGCGCACTAGCGCTGGCGAACGATACTCACCAAAGGTTCGAACGTATGTGACCACGTGCCAGGTCTCGTCCTCATTCAACGTGTTCTCGAAACCCTCCATGCTGGTTCCCTGGATCCCGTTCGTGATCAGGTACGCAAGGGCACCATCCGACCGGTGCTGGACTTCCGCTGAGTGTAGATCCGCGGGCTCAGGTTCCAGCTCGGTACCGAGCTCCCCATCTCCGAAACCGGCTACCCCATGGCAAGAGACACAGTGAGTCTCAAACAGGTCCCGCCCTGCAGAAATGCTCGATTCTACCAACCGTCCCCTGTCTGACCTGAATGGATTGCTCTCTTCGGCTGCTGAAAGCGGCACCGGGCTCACTTCATGCTCAAGCTCGTTGCCAACGCCCTCAAGGCGCGATTCTCTAGACTGCTCGGCCTCTCTACCTGTTGGTGGGAATTGGTTGATCTCAGACTCGTGGAGTTCAGCCTTGGACAGGGGATGCGGCCCACCGCAGCCAATAGACAAAGCACTCACTAGCAGTAGAGCGACTACTGGAACAAAACGATATGACCGAGAACGCGCCGAAGAATTATTCACGTTTCTAGATTGCCACACCCTTGGCCCCCTGTTCAAACCGGCACCCACAAACCCTTTAAGGTGCCAGGGTCGTGGTGGTAGTGGCCGGTGGCACCGTTGTCGTAGTGGTCGGTGGCACAGTAGTAGTCGTGGTGGGAGGCATCGTCGTAGTCGTCTGCGGCGGAGGCGGACTAGATGTTGTAGTGGTACCAGAGGTGGTCGATGTGGTCGGAGCCACAGTAGTAGTCGTGGATGCCTCGCCATCACCGCTGTCACCTTCGACCAGCTCTCCCTCTAGTGTCACCTTGGTGGCCTTGCCCCCGACGGGTGAGCGAGCAAATGAGGCGACCGGGAACTCAGCCGCAGCGGTCCTCATGTATCTACTCCATATCATTGCCGGGAACGAACCGCCGCTGACTCGACGCCCGTGGACGTTCCGCATCTCTACGGCGGCCTTCGCATGACCGACCCAAACGGCGGTGGTAAGCTGCGGGGTGTAACCGATGAACCACGCGTCGCGATAGCTCTGAGTAGTCCCCGTCTTACCAGCCACGGCCCGGCCAATATAGGCTCGAGTGCCCGTGCCACTCTTGACCACTGACTGAAGTACTGCGTTCATGGCATCCGCATCAGCTTGGGCCATGACGCGCTTTCGTTCGGCAGTATACTCTCGGATTATATTTCCATCGGCGTCAGTGATCTTAGTGATCGCTATCGGCTTTACGGCCTCTCCGCGCCTCGCGAACGTACTGTATGCATTGGCCATCTCCATTGGTGATACCCCACGCTCAAGACCGCCGAGGGCGATCGCAGGGTCGGAGTTGATCTTGGACTCGATGCCCAAATCGTTTGCCATCTTCACGACGTCTTTCGGCCCGACCTTAAGGATCAGCTGAGCGAACACGGTATTCGTGGATTTGATCATGGCTGTGGCCAGACTGATCCGGCCCATCCCCTTATTGCTGTAGTTGGACACCTTCCATTTGGTGCCGAAGTAATTCAGGCGAATACTGCCCGGAGCTGAGAAGGTCGAGTAGATCGACATCTTCTCGTTGAGCGCAGTGGCTAGAACAAACGGTTTGAATGCTGAACCTGGTTGCCTCTTGCCTTGCGTCGCCAGGTTGAACTTGTTGTTCTCGTAGTCTTTTCCACCCGTCATCGCACGGATGTACCCGGTTTCCACCTCCATCGAAGCAATAGCAGCCGTTGGGTCCCCGCTTCGATCCAGAATGCTGTCGATAGAGTAACGAGCATGTTTCTGCAGGTCCTGGTCGATCGTCGTGTATATGCGGAATCCAGACTGAAATATGGCTGCCGGTCCGAACTCATTTGATATCTCGTTCTTTACGTAATCAATGAAGAACGGCACCGGGGTGTCGTCGTTACCGCGAAAGTCCTTAACACTTAGAGGCAGGGCTTTGGCTGCTGCGATGGCGTCAGGCGATGTGAAGGCAAGTTCTTCCATTCGGTCCAGGACAACGTTACGCCTGCCTAATGAGGCCTCGGGATTGATGAAGGGAGATACCTCTCCGGGTCGCTGGATGAGACCTGCAATCAAGGCCGCCTCATGCAGGGCGAGGTCTTCCGCGGATTTTCCGAAGTAGGTGCGAGCAGCTGCCTCGACCCCGTAGGCGCCGGACCCAAGATATATTCGGTTAAGGTAGAACTCGATTATCTGATCTTTGGAGTACTTCCGTTCAAGCTCGAGCGCGACCATCGCTTGGCGTATCTTCCTGATCCAAGTCTGCTCAGAGGTCAGAAACGCCTCTTTCGCGTACTGCATGGTTATCGTGGATCCGCCTTGAGCGACTCTTCCTTCGGCGATATCAATGGCGAGAGCTCTTAAAACACCGATGTAATCGACGCCATTATGCTCGTAGTAACGGGCATCTTCAATGGCTATAACAGCCTCGAGAAGATCTTCGGGCATCTTCCCGACCGGAACTACGTATCTGTCCTGCTCACCGTGAAGACGAGCGATAACGTTGCCATCGCGGTCATACACTATCGAGGTCTGGATAGGTGGCAGCTCGGTCAATTCTACCTCTGGAAGTGACGATACAAGAATGCCGCCAGCTATCACCGGACCAACGATGGCCAGTAATAAGAGAACAACAATTGTTATTGCCGCTCCAGATCTGAGCTTGATCTTGAGAGCTTTTGCGCGACGCTTCTTCGTGCGCCTCCCGCGACTCTTAGAGTTCAGACTCTGGGGAATCTTTTTATCTTTCACTATTCCTGCCTATTGAAGAGCCAGACCGCGGACGTAATCATCATCGCCCCGAACAACGTGACAGCCCCAACATCCAGCCAGATCGGATAAACAGGCGCCAAAGCACCTGATACCCCACCGGTCAGATTTCGAAGCGCGTCCACTCCATACGTAAGTGGGTCTAACCTTACCAGCCCGCTCAGCCATGGGGGGAGGTTTGATATCGGGAACAATGCACCCGACAAGAAGAACAGCGGCATTACGATGAAGTTCATGATCACCTGGAATCCCTCGAGTGAGCGCATCCGGGCCGCAACCACCACACCCAATGACGTGATAGCAAAACTGATGATGAACATCACCAGGATTATCGCGGGTACGGTGATGATATTCAGGGATATGCCGACGAATGGCGCGTATATCAAGATGAGCGTCCCCTGCAGGGTCGCTACTGTGGCCCCGCCAAAGGCCTTGCCGATGGCAATGCTAGCACGCGGAATAGGGGCCACCAGGACTTCTTTCAAGAATCCGAACTCTCTGTCCCAAACAATCGAGACCGCCGAGAATATCGAGGTGAAAAGAAGCGACATCGCGATGACCCCGGCAAAAATAAACTGGATGTAGTCGCCCTCGGCTCCCCCCGAACGGAAGAAAGCGCCGAGTCCGGTCCCAAGTACGAACAGATAAAGAGTGGGCTGGACGAAGGCACCGATGGCACGGGAGCGATCCCTCCAGAACCTTATGAGCTCGCGCTTCCAGATAGTATGAGCTCCTACTGCCGTTCTGATGACCGCTTCCATCATCTTGTCGTTGAGCTCTTGATCCTTGAGTTCCTGCATTATCTGCGACTCCGCCATGCGCGCGCATGCTGTCGCATGCGATCTGTATTATCAGCTTCCTCTTCGCGGATGGCCCTACCGGTCATCTGCACGAATACATCCTCGAGTGTCGGGCGTCGCAGATTGACCGAACCAATCTCTGTAGAAAGATCACGGAACAAGCGAGGGATGAATTCCTCACCGTCCTCGGTGGAAAAACTTACGCTGCCGTTCGTGGCGGTCGCCTCGACCTCATACCTACTATTGATCTGCGCCGCCAGCTCTTCGCTATTCTCGGAGTGAAGGGTGATGACGTCCCCGCCGACACCGTCCTTGAGCCCCACGGGGGTGTCCACCGCGATGATCTTACCGTTATCGATAATGGCGATTCGATCACAGTTCTCGGCTTCTTCCATGTAATGCGTGGTCAAGAACAGGGTCACGCCCTTTTCTTTCCTAAGGTCCAAAAGGTACTCCCAGATGTGACGACGGGTCTGGGGATCAAGACCGAGCGTTGGCTCGTCGAGGAACAGGACCCTCGGGTGATGTATCAGGCCGCGTGCGATCTCTAGCCGACGTTTCATCCCGCCAGAGAACACCCTGACCAGATCGTTCATCCGGCCATCAAGTTCCACCATTTCAAGAACATCCTGGATGCGCCCGGCACGCTCACTGGAGGGAACACCGTATATGCGAGCGTGAAAATCCAGATTCTCGCGAGCGGTCAGTTTGTCATCGAGGCTCGGGTCCTGAAAGATGATGCCGATGTTCCGTCGAACGCTCATGGGAGAGCGCACCACATCATGGCCCCCGACAGTCGCATGACCGTCAGTAGGCCGCAGGATAGTGCAGAGCATGTTTATTGTTGTGGTCTTGCCCGCGCCATTAGGTCCGAGGAATCCGAAAATCTCCCCCTCTTTCACTTGGAAAGAGACCCCATCGACAGCGGTAAGGTCGCCGAAACGGCGCACCAGATCAGTAACGGTGATAATATTCATCTGCATTCAATTCTACCCGATGTACAAGCAGGATTCTCATCATGCCTGAGCTGCCTGAAGTCGAGACAATCCGTCGAGATATCGAGCCACACACCGTCGGCCGCACCATTCGAAGTCTGCGAGTGACTGAGCGGCGAATGGTGCGGCGTTCCCCCAGCCCTGCATCCGTAGAGACAGCGGCGACCGGTCAACGCATCGTGGCCCTTGATCGCCGCGGCAAGTTCCTGCTGTTCCGGCTGGCAGAACCCAATGGCACCACATTAGCTCTTCACTTCGGAATGAGCGGAGCTGCCATCTACTGCCCCGACTTGAATATGGCCGCTGAGCATGGCGAAAACCGTCATGTCCATGTGCGAATGGAGCTAGATAACGACACTGCTCTGCTGGTTAGGGACCCCAGAATGTTCGGAGAGATATTCATCTCAGAGGACATAGAATCGACCTTGAACCTGGGCCCCGAACCACTCTCCAAAGAGTTCTCACCGGAGCTCCTGAAGCAGAAGATGCAGTCCAGAGCCTCTGTGAAAGGTGCTCTACTGGACCAACGACGAATCGCGGGGCTTGGGAACATCTACGTGGATGAATCGCTTTTCATTGCAGGCCTTCACCCTCTGAGAAAAGCGGATTCGCTGACCGGAGATGACCTGAAACGTCTTCATGCAGCCATCGTCGGGGTGTTAAGCCAGGCGATTGAGAACAGGGGAAGCACCATCGGCACTTATATGGATGCTTACGGAGAGAAGGGGTCCATGCAGGACTCACACCAGATATACGGTCACGAGGGCAAATGTGGCAGATGTGGAGACGAGATCAAACGCATCAAGGTCGCAGGGCGCAGTTCCTTTTACTGCGCGGGCTGCCAAAAATGATAAAGACCCCGCCACCCGAAGGAGGCGGGGTCTATCAGAAAGCCTTTCTGATGTGAAAGGTTAAGAAGCCGTTTTCGGTCTGTGCTCAGGACCAGCGTTTACAACCCTCTGAACAGTGAGCTGTACGACGAAGCATGAAGCGCTTAGTCATGTCTGCTTCACCTCCTCCCTGATAGAACGATCCTCTTTACTGATAATATTCTGCCCTGCGTAGCTTACGCTTGCCGAGCAGCAGCTAAATTGCTTAAAGTACCGGCCACAACACTGGGACATATACTCGCGATTAATCGAGTAACAGACCCTGCGTCCATCTCTAGTGTCGGAAACAAGTTTCGCTTGCTTTAGTATACCGAGATGACGCGAGATTGTCGGCTGAGTCAGTTTGAACTGAGAAACAAGTTCATTCACGCACCTGTCTCGCTCTTCGAGGAGCATCAATATGCGCTGGCGCGTCGGATCTGACATCGCTCCGAAAACCGCCGAAAACTCGCCTGGCTCATACGGACTCAAACAATCTCACCTATTCATTCATAGCCATATCTCTATGCATTTAATTACTCTATTCCCACCTATTGGCCATGTCAATCCGGATGAGTAGAAGATTGCCCCGATTTTGCTTGGCGACCGAACAAAGAAGCGGTCTTGACACCTGTCTCACGGGACCCCTAAATAGACCAAAGTAGAGAGCACAACAACCACCGGGAGGCAGTCCGCTTGAAGGTCCGATGTGATTTTCCACCAGACCCAAAATCAGCTTCGGCGGTTAGGGAGATAGCCCGAGCCTTCTTCGCTCCGATGGCTTCTGCTGAGAGTGCTGACTGCCTGCTCATCGCGTTAAATGAAGCGGTAACCAATTGCATTCGTCACGCTTCGACTCCGTTTTCAGTAGAGATGTTCGACCGCGATGACCACATCGAGGTAGTCATCCGTGATTTCGGACTCGCACCGTTCCATGTGACCAATTATGAGCTTCCCATCCCCGGGACATGCGAGGGCAAACTGGGGATACCGTTGATCATGTCCTTGACCGACTCCTCCGAGTGGCATTCAGGCAATGGAACCACCGTAACCCTACGGAAGGTAAAGGACCGCGCACTCGGCCAACGCTCGCAGCCCCTCGAACTCACTGCCTCAATGGCAACCCTCTGCTAATCACGTTTTAACCGCCTCCCCTTCGGGAACATCACCGTAGTATGAATTTTGAAAAAGGTCATGCCCTTGAGTGCTAGCTGCATGGAGAAAGAACAGTTAAAACTACCGGCCACGGTCGACCAGCTAAGAGTCATGAGAGAGTTCGTCGGCGATTTCGCATCTGGGTGCGCCGCCACTGAGGAACAGCTCTTTGACATCAGGTTGGCGGTCTCAGAGGCCTGCACTAACGCTATCAAACACGGATCCCCCATGGGAGACCAAAGCCGCGTCAACATCTCATGTCAATGTAAACAGGGGTATCTACATATCGAGATATCAGATGAGGGTGTGTTCCACGAGAAAGTCTCTTCTCTACATGACGAGATGTCTATGAACGGCCGGGGGATACTAATCATGCTATCCACGATGGACAAGGTCACCTTTGATGAGTCAAATGTAGGCACGGTCGTGACAATGGCGAAAAAACTAGAGCGGGAATGACCGCCTACCTGAGGTGACCGACCTCAGAAGCATCCAGGCCGACAGGACCCCAAGACCTATCGCTAGATCCTGATAGTCCGCGAGAAGAAGCACTATCGCACCGACGAGTGAGCCGACGCCCCAAATCGCAGAGGCTTGCTGCTTGTAACCTTTCGAGGATTTCCCGACCGCGCTGGACAATGACGCCGCGTCGATGCGCACACGAAGATCACCACGATCCATCCGATCAAGCAGCCCCTCGACTTGCTTGGGCATTCTGATCAGTGAGGTTCCGATCGACTTGGCCTGGTCGAGAACGATCTCGATCCAATCGTTCTTTGCTTCATCAATGAGCTTGTTGAGTTGCGGCTTTGCGGCCTCAGTCACATCGAAATCACTATCGAGTGTATTGGCAACACCGATCATCGTCCCGATCGCACGGGCCAGAAAGGCGAATTGAGGCGGCAACGTGAAGGGTTGTTCGTAGACCATGACTCGCAGGTCCTCCTGGATCTTCTCTAGCGCGTCGAAGGTCACGTCAGCGGAGGTGATGGACTGGTACTCCTGGAACATGAAGGCCAGGGCGTTCCTGGGGGCGGTGAGGTTGACTCCTTTCCGAGTGAAGCCAAGGCGCGAAAGAACGGAAATGACATCATCGGGATCCTTTCGCGCCACCGCCACTACTAGAGCCTTCAGGTTCTCACGTGCCTTCTGGGTAATCTCTCCGACCATTCCAAAGTCAATGAAGACAAGGGTGGGGCCGGGACAGACGAATAGATTGCCAGGGTGAGGGTCAGCGTGAAAGAAACCGTACTCGATCACCTGCTCCAGGTAGGCCTCGGTGACCATGACCGCCAGGTGATCGAGATCATATCCGGCCCGACGCAAACCCTCGAGATCATTGATCTTGATCCCTTGTATCCACTCGAGGACCAGCACCTTGTCGGTCACGTACTCCCAGTAAATCTTGGGAACGAACACCTTGTCGTTATTCTTGAAGTTCTCTCCGAACCGCTCGGCATTATGAGCCTCGCGGACGAAATCCAACTCCTCGCCCAGGGTCTTGGAAAACTCGGAGACGATCCCCTTAATGTCGTTGCGTCGCCCGAATCCCGTGTACCTTTCTACAGCTCCCATAACGAATGCAAAGGTGGCTAGATCGACATAGACGAGTCCCTCAACGTCGGGTCGCTGTACCTTTACAACCACCTGTTGCCCACTGTGTAAGGTTGCCAAATGAGCTTGAGCGAGACTTGCCGAAGCCAGGGGAATCTCGTCAAAACTATCGAAGAGCTCTTTTACAGACTTTCCATACTGGCCTTCGATCTGAGCATGGATAGCTTCCGGGGGAACGGGAGTGACCTCGTCCTGGAGCTTCCTTAGCTCTTCAAGATACTCTTCGGGCATCATATCGGCGCGGGTACTCATGAACTGACCCAGTTTGATCAGTACCCCGCCCATCTCAAGGGCGGTCTCGCGGAATTGGGCTGCCCGTTTGCGATGCTGCTTGCCCATACGCAAACGGGCAGCCTTCATCCCAAACCGATGTACCAACTTAGCTTCTTTACGAAAATCCCAGGCAATGCCTAGGAAAAGGCGGAGGAACCTCCGCGTTCGTCTACTGCGAGCTTTTTTGTGCAAGCTTGTCGACCTTCTCGGTCAGCTCAGAAATCATTGTGTGCAACTCGCCCATCTCGGATTTGGTTACTAGGCCGGCCTCGCTGGCAAGTCCTTCAAATGAAGACTTGGCCTTATCGCGAATGCCTGCGGTTTTATCCTTGAAAGACTCCGAAGCGTCTTCGGTTGCATTCTCGATCTTCTCGCGGAATTCAGCCATATGCTTCTCGCGATCTTCGCGAAATTCCTCGGCCTTTTTTTCCATTTTTTCCGTCGCCCCGTACGCGTAAGTTAAAACGTCTCTTATGGTGTTGAACATATATTCTCCAATCGTGTGGTTTGAATCATCGATACCCAGCTGCTCAATATGGGAACCGCGTCCGGTCAAACCGTACAAGTAACCTCAACTATTCAGGTTTATGTAGGGGAAAAATAGGATACATCAAACTCACGCGATAAACCTGATGGCACAATTACACTCCCAGGAGGATACATGACACATGTTCACGACCCACAGGGTTGTCCGGTCTGTGACGGCAGATCGGTACCCGGACTTTCCGAGCGACAGCTCAAAGAGCACCACGACGTTCTATACATGGGCTATGTGAATAAGCTCAATGAGATCGAAGAGAAGACTCCGGGTGCTGATCTGTCAAAGACCAACGCTACATACTCGGATATTCGTGAGTTAAAGCGCGAAGAGGTCTTCGCCACCAACGGCATCTCTCTTCATGAATACTACTTCGCTGCTCTCGGCGGCACAGGGGTTGCCAGCGGCAATCTCAAGCAATGGATCGAAGAGGACTTCGGTTCATATGAGGCTTGGGAGTCCGAGTTCAAAGCCATGGGGCTGGCCGCACGTGGCTGGGTGGTCCTTGCCTTCAACTTCCTGGACGGCAAGTTCCACAATTACCTCTCAGACATTCATTCAGATGGAGTCTGGGGATGCTCACCCATCCTAGTCTTGGATGTTTATGAGCACGCCTACTTCCTTGATTACGGCACCAACCGCAAGGAATACATCAATCAGTGGAGCGGCGGTATCAACTGGGAATGGGTCAATGGTGTAGCTGATCACATGAATATTGGCGAAGCACGTAAAATGATAGCTGACGCTTCATAGGAAGCCGACCCGATCTACTTGCCGAACCGGCGGTGACGAGCCTGGTATGAGCGGATGGCCCTGAGAAAATCGATGCGTCGGAACTCGGGCCAGAACGCTTCACAAAAGTAGTACTCGCTGTAGGCTGCCTGCCACAGAAGAAAACCGGATAGCCGGACCTCTCCGCTTGTCCTGATGATGAGGTCCGGGTCGGGAAGATCGACCGTATACAGGTGTCGCTCTATTTCCTTGGCATCTATCTCAGCGGCAATGGTCTTGGGATCTTTTCCCTCTTCTGCCTTGGTCAGTATCAGGCGCTGAAACGCATCTAATATCTCTTGGCGCCCACCGTAGCCGACAGCAATGTTGAGCAGGTACTTGCCGTGAGAGGCAGTGGCCGTTTCAGCGTCTTTCAGCGCCGTCTGGGTGGACTCCGGTAGTGTATCCAGGCGGCCTAGAGCTTGGATCCTCATCCCTCTTTCATGGGTACGCTCATCGGTACCAAGCGCACGTATCTTGCCCTCGATCACCCCGAGCAAATCATCGAGCTCAGCACCGGCCCGTTCCAGGTTTTCCGTTGAAAGGGCCCAGAGAGTAATGACGGGAATAGACAGATCTTCACACCACTGAAGGACCTCATCGATCTTGTCAGCACCTTTCTGGTGCCCATCAACGCTGTTCCAGCCCTTCTCTTCGGCGAACCGACGATTGCCGTCAAGAATGAGTCCGACATGACCAGGCATCTTTCCCTGGCGCACATCCGTGGTCAGTCGTTTTTCATAAAAGGAGTAAACAAGCTCTCGTAGCATGGGGCTAGGTTATCACTACTCTTCGATTAGAGCTGACAGCTCGGCCTCGAGCTCGGCCGCGGTCAATGGCTTGACCATTCTGGAGATCACTAGACCGTTGGCGTCCACAAAAAACGTGGTTGGGAGAGCAGGTGCCCTCAGCTGATTCGCAAGCTCGCCGGTCGGGTCACTGGCGCTTTGGAACCCGATGCCGTAAGTAGCCTGAAACTGTCGAGCTGCGGCCTTGGTATCTTTGGTGGCGATCCCAACGAATGCGATCTCGTCCCAATACATGGCAGCTGCCTCTGCAAATGCGGGGGCCTCTTCCTTGCATGGAATACACCACGAGGCCCATACGTTGATCACCATCGGCTTGCCTTGCGCAGGGCGCTCAAAGGGCAAGCCGCCAACCGTTTCAGCTTCCCACAATGAGTCAGGGATGTGCTCGACAGTGGGGTGAACGTGATCTGCTTCTTCTGAGAACAGGAGAGGTATGAGCACCAATATACCGATGCCCGCGATCACTGCGAGCTTGATGAGTCTTGATCTTTTCATTAACCGATTATCTCATGGCAGATTGGAACTCCTTGAGTGCTGCTTCCAACTTTTCCCTAGCGACCTCGGCGAGATCCTCGAGTTCTGAATTTCCCGCCAGTGTCATCCCAACCCTTGGATCGAAGATCGAGACTACCGTAGTGCCCCGCTGTTCGTCGCGGTAGATGATGACATTGCAGGGCAACATCAGGCCAAGCTCTCTCTCGCTTTGTAAGCCCTGATGAGCAAGGCTTGGATTGCAGGCTCCCAGAATCAAGTAGTCATCGAAGTCCACATCGATCTTGCTCTTCAATGTAGCTTTGACGTCGATCTCGGTGAGAATCCCAAACCCCTGACTCTTGAGAGCGGTCTCGATTCGCTGCCGTGCCTGGGGCACAGCGTCCTTTGTCTCGACCCTCATGCCGTAGTCCGTACCTGTACTCAATGGCTGTCCTTTCCAAAAAATCCAAATTACTCCTTTGGATGCCCTAAACTATTGGGAGGTTGCGCACGATACATATAATTAGAGACAATATACGCTACTCGCATGGATGCGATGACGTTGCGCCGTCCGGCGCTTAATACGGTGGTCAAGGATGAACGACACACTACTTCTACGACTTGAGCTAGCACCTACGATGATCGTAGGTCTAGGAAACCACGGCCGCGAGGTCGTGGACTTATTCATGCAGTCTCTTCCCGAAGACCTACGGGCGTCCGAGATGATATTGCCCCTTACCTTCTCCGCCTCAGAAGTCCCTCGGTCCACCCGACTTGATGGACCAGTGGTTGTACAGAAGTATCTCATGCGGGATGTTATCACCCGGGTCATCTCAAGCCCTGGGGTATCGACGCCATCATCAGCGTATTCACAGGCCATCGGTTCCAAGCCGTTCCGCGTGGTAGTGGTGACATCGCCGTTCGAGTCAGTCCCAGTGGACGCCGTTGATACACTCCTCAACATTCAGTCACTTGGCTACATGCTGTCAGCTGAATCCGTGCAGTTCGATGTGATCATGCTGGCAGAATTCTCCGGAGGGCCTGCGGGCCGCAGCCAAGCTAGAGGAATAATGGAAGAGTTGGCCATACGTCAGGCTGAGAACAACGGTCGCCCAGAGAACAAGCCTATGAACGTGAATCTGGTCTGGCTGGACCACACCGATGAGGCCGGAAACAGCCTTCGCAAGGACAGAGGGCAGTATTACTACATTGCACGAAGATCTCTTGAGTTCCTGCTGACCGCTGGTAGGGATCAGGTGATCTCAGACGAGACACTCACCGCCGGTCAACTGACCATGACCAGCATCGGATTTTCTGCGTTAGAGCTACCCCTTGCACACATGATAGAGGCGGGCTGTCTGGTCAGAATGTCCGAGTATCTCGAGGAGTTGACGGATTACGAACCGGACGAGATGCCCGCCGACCTCTATGAGATCACAGAGGACGCGATCTCTCTGGACAGCACCGACGGGGGCATAGTCAACACCTCCGAGGCAGCTAGACGTGCTCGAAGGCTTACCGACAGCCTTCGCTCCTCTGGCTCTTTGGACTACATGCTCGGCGCCGAGCCTCACCCCCAACTAGATACCCTAAAGGCCGGTCTTGACCAACTACTGGATCAGGCGAGCTCCCAAGCCCACATGGACAACAAGCATCTGCACGAAGCCACGGAGCGAGTATCTCTGGCGATGCAGCACATCGATGATCACCTGAAGCGTGGGAGTAACGGTCTAGCCGAAGCAAGGGCGGTGCTCGGCTATCTTTCCTACGACTGGAAGAACCGAGAAGCCGATGCCCGGAGCCGGTTGGTTGAGCTAAGGGCCGCGCTGGAAAGACAGGGCCGAAAAGTGGCTTGGCTTTCGGGCGAACATGAGAAAAAGCGCGCTCAGGCCAGTTGGAGGCAGCCGATGCTGACCGCGCTTATCAAATCCGCCGTCATCATGATTCTTCTGGCCGGAGGTACTTTTGGAGCCATCAGCTTCCTGCCCGAGCTTTCACCCTCGCCCTACACCCTCACAGCGAGCGTCGCAGGGATCAGCTTCTTCGCCTCCTTCATGGTCTTTATGTTCATGTATTTCCAGGAACGCGCTGTCATTCCAGAGATGATCGTAGAACTGGTCGAGCACAGCGAGATGAGGTTGGACCTGATCGACATCGAGGAGGAGATCCGCTTCTTCGGCTATATGGCTAATGAACTCACTGCGGCCCTAGACCAGCTCGAGCAGGACCGAAGAATGCTTCACACCTCGGCCTTGAACCTACAGACCCAGGCGTCACGAGGCGTTCGCGATATTGCTGATTTCAAAAGCGACTATCATACGTTCTGGCCTCCGATGGACTATCAGATCATCGACCTGCTGGACGAGCTCATGGGTGGAGACGACTTCATTGGAGGAGTCCGTGCCCATCTCGACACCTTCCCAAAGACCAAAGGTCAGGCCCAGGAGATAGCCGACAACGTCGTCAGGTGGGGACTGGCCGAAGTGCTGCCTCAGATGCAGCGCGATCCTCGCATGTCCACAACATCTGTGGTTCAGAACTACTGGCCGGGACATGCTAATTGGCCCGACATTGTCGCCCAGAAGAGTCTGTCCGCACCTCCCTGGTGGAGGTCGAACGGATTTGCCGAGAGCCCTATTGGCAAAACGACGATAAATCGTTACCGGATCGTCTATGCGAAGAACGGGGATGTCACCAAACTCCAGATGGAGCTTGGTGGCAACGGAACGGTCGTTGTGGATGGCTCGGCACGTGACTCAATAGCGATAATCAACGTCGTCTCAGGGATACCGCTTGAGTTTGCGATCGGACCGATGGATGCGACCAACAGATTGAGTGCGCGTTAATCGAAGTCGTGAACCTCGCCTGTGACCATGTAGGCTATCTGCTCACCGATGTCGACCGCATGATCACCCATCCGCTCTAGATACCTACTGACCAGAGTCATGCGACTAGCCCAATCCAGCATATCCTCGTCGTCCGCTACATTTGCAATCTCTTTGAAGATGCGTAAGTTCAGCTTGTCGATCGGAGCATCCAGCTCTGGCAGCGATTTTGCGAGCGCCAAGTCCTCTTTGTCGAACGCCTTGAAAGCTACGTCCATCGCAGCCATCGCATATTTACCCATGTCCTGGAAGGTCTCTTGGATAGAGCTGATCGGAGAGTACTCGAGCGTGAAGCCGACCATCTTGGCCATATTCACACACAGGTCAGCCATTCTTTCGAGGTGAATATTGATGTGCAAACAGCTGCTTACAAGACGTAGGTCTCCGGCAACGGGAGAATGACGAGCAAGTAGACCGATGACCCGATGCTCGATCTCAACGTACTTCGAGTCCACCCGGTCGTCGAAATCAATGATCGAGGCTGCCTCATCGCCGTCCCTGCTGACAAGTACTGCCAAGGTTCGCTCGAACATACCTTTGACCTGGCTACCCTGGAATAGGACCTCTTCCTTAAGAGATTTGAGCTCTGCCTCGTAGTTGCGGCGCATCATCCGAACCTCCCGGTTACGTAATCTTCGGTCTGCTTCTCAGTAGGATTAGTGAATATCTTGTCGGTCTCGTCGTACTCGACGAGAACTCCCCTTCGACCACCGTGCTCATCAAGCTGAGCGTTCAGGAATGCCGTCATTTCAGAGACTCGCGCAGCCTGCTGCATGTTGTGAGTGACGATGATGATGGTGTAGTCGCGTACGAGCTCGAGCATCAGCTCTTCGATGCGAGCCGTTGCTATGGGATCAAGGGCGCTGCACGGCTCATCCATCAGGATAACCTCGGGTTGTATCGCAATGGCCCGGGCGATACACAATCTCTGCTGCTGGCCGCCGGACAGGTTGAAGGCACTTTGCTTCAGCTTGTCTTTTACCTCGTCCCAGATGGCAGCCTCCGTCAGAGCTTTTTCCACCCGCTCATCCATGTTGTCTTTCATCCCATTGACCCGCAGACCAAAAGCGACATTTTCGTAGATGGTCTTTGGGAACGGATTCGGTTTTTGAAAGACCATACCTATGTTCCGCCTGATCTCAACGGGGTCCATCCCCGGAGCGTACAGATCCTGGTCGTTGAATTTTATCGTTCCCTCGATGGTCGCCCCAGGAACCAGATCATTCATCCTATTCAAACATCGCAGCAACGTACTTTTGCCGCAGCCTGACGGTCCGATGATCGCGGTGACTCTTTTTTCATCTATCTTTAGTGACACATTCCGGACTGCCACTGCGCCGTCATATCTGACGGTCACATGCTCTAGATCGAACAGCTCTACCACTTCCTCTGGTATCTCTGGCGGATTAAGACCGCCAGTGCGTTGAACACTATCAGAACGGCCAGCATGACCAAAATGGCTGCGGCGGCAAGCGCATGGAACTCTTCCTGCGGACGCGAGGTCCAGTTGAATATCTGAACCGGCAGCGCCGTGAATGAATCGAGGGGGCCTGAGGGATTAAAGGCGACAAAGGCGAAGGCCCCGATCATGATGAGCGGCGCTGCCTCACCCATCGCCCTGGATATGGCCAGAATGATCCCAGTCAGGATTCCCGGCATTGCAGCGGGTAAGACCTGATGCCGGATGACCTCCCACTGGGTGGCGCCCAGCGCCACTCCGGCCAGGCGAATGTCCCGGGGAACCGCTCGCAGGGCCTCGCGGCCGGCGACTATGATTATCGGTAGCACCAACAATGCCAGCGTCAGGGCTCCCGCCAGTATCGAGCGACCGAATCCCATGAACCGCACGAACAGTGCGAGTCCCAGGATTCCGTAGACGATGGACGGAACGCCGGCCAGATTGGATATGTTGGCTTCCATGATGCGTGTGAACCAGTTGTCAGGAGCGAACTCCTCAAGGTAGATCGCTGCCCCTACACCCAAGGGAATTGCGATAATCGCTGTGAATCCGATCACCCAGACTGTCCCGGTGATCGCGGACATGATGCCCGCACGGTCAGGAATACGGGATGGGAAGCTGGTGAGGAAATCCCAGCTCAGTCTGGAAAGCCCTTGAAACCCGACATCCAGGATAAGCGTCAAAAGAAACATTACGCCGGTGATGGTGGCCAGGATAAGCAGTGTCAGAAAACCGTACTCTTTGATCCTGTTAGAAAGTGAGTTAGATCCGGTCTTGAGTCCAGCCATCAGTACTCCTGCCTGTACTTACGAACGACCATCTGGCTGAGGATGTTCATGATCAGCGTCATCACGAACAGTAGGGAGCCGACCGCGAACACACTGTGATAGGCGACTGAGCCGGTCGGTGTGTCTCCCATGCTGACCTGGACGATGTATGCGGTCATCGCCTGAATGCTCTCAAGTGGATTCAGCGTAAAGTTCGGCGTAGCACCCGCGGCGATCACGACGATCATCGTCTCGCCGATAGCTCTGGAGATCGCCAGGATGAACGAGGCGATTATTCCGGACAGAGCCGCAGGAACCACAATGCGAAGAGACACGACACGCTTCGTGGCACCGAGACCGTAGGCGGCTTCGCGCAGGCCTCTGGGAACCGCACGCATTGCGTCCTCAGATATCGTGAAGATCATCGGAGTCACCATTACGGCCATGACGATAGACGCAGATAGTGCATTGAAGATGTTCGCGTCAGGCCAGAACTCACGGATCAGCGGAGTGATGAACACAAGGGCGAAGAATCCGTAAACCACCGTCGGGATACCAGCGAGGATCTCGAGTGATGGCTTCAGAGCATCCCGAAGCTTGGATGGCGCGTATTCAGACAGGTAGATCGCAGCGCCAAGACCGATGGGAGCCGCGATGAGGATGGCGCCGAGCGATACCAACAGAGTGCCTGACACCAATGGCAGGACGCCGTAACTTTCGGGCTTGAACAGCGGAGCCCACTCCGCTGTGAACATGAACTCCGAGAAGGGGACCTGTTTGAAAAAGTTGATCGTCTCTGCGGCGAGCACGTAGACGATGCCGATGGTGGTCAGGATCGATATGGCGCCGGCCATGAACAGGAACGCGTAAACGATCTTACCCCAGATCTGGCGACGCCGGCGGCGCTTTGCCGCTGCTTCCTTGGCCGGAATCAAAAGCCAGTCCCTACCCGTTCAGGATCCGATGCTTCGACGTCAGCTGTTTCATCCACGGCTTTAGGAGCGATCTTCGCCAGAGCCTCATCAAGAGTCGCGTACTCTGGCTCGTAGGTCGCCAGAGGGACATAACCGACATCGGGGACTAGTAGCTCTGCAAAATCCAGGTGATAACGGGTGAACGCCTCGATCTCGGGACGCTTTAGCGCGTCAGTACGTACGTAGATGTAAAGCGGACGCGAAAGCGGGGCGTACTCACCATTTTGAATGGTTTCAGCGGTGGGTGCGATACACCCTTCACCGCCGTCGATCTCCACGATCTTTAGCTTGTCGGCGTTCTCTGTGTAATAGGCGAATCCAAAGTATCCGAGAGCTCCCTTGTCGCCCGCGACCCCCTGAACCAGAACGTTGTCGTCCTCGCTCGCCTGATAATCGTTGCGAGTGGCTCCCTCTTCGCCGTTCACGGTATCGGTGAAGTAATCAAAGGTGCCGGAGTCAGGTCCTGGACCGTAGAACTCGATCTCATCATCCGGCCACTCAGGCTCGATGTCCTGCCACGTGGTCACTGAGCTCCCTGGCTCCCACGCCCGGTTCAGCTGATCCATGTTCAAGCACTGGAAAACGTCATTGTCCGGGTTGACGGTGATCGAGAGACCATCAAAAGCCACTTCCAGCTCGATGAAGTCGACTCCGTTCTCGGCACACATCTCCACTTCCGACTCTTTGACCGGACGGGATGCATTGCTTATGTCTGTCTCGCCATTGCAGAATTTCTTGAAGCCCCCACCTGTGCCAGAGGTTCCCACTGTGACCCTTGCTCCGCTGTTGTCACGCATGAATTCCTCGGCCATCGCCTCAGATATAGGGAAGACGGTACTAGAGCCGTCGATAATGATTTCGCCAGAATGATCTCCTGACAGGCCTGGACATCCGCCAGAGAGGAGGGCTAGACAGGCCACTATACCTACCATCGAGAGTAGGCCGATACGCTTACTTGTTTGCTTCTTCTTTGCAAATCTTAGTTGTTCCATTAAGACGAAAATACTCTCATCGCCTGAGGCTTTGGTTCACTCACCGTAAAAAGGAGGTAAATAAAGTTGTTCGGCACCCTGGCACGTGACAAAATCGCCACATGAACACTGAAAACGCTTCCATCCTAGTGGTCGAGGACGACCTCACCATGAGGGAGATGCTCGAATACAATCTGGACCGCGCCGGCTACAGCGTTTCGACCGCAGCTGATGGTTCGGAGGGCGTCGAGATGGCCAAACTCAAAAAGGCCGATCTGGTACTTCTCGATGTCATGCTTCCCTCGACTGACGGAATAACCGCTTGCTCGAAGATTCGAGCCGCGCGTCCTGAGATCGCGATAATCATGGTCACCGCCCTCGGCGAGGAAGAGGACAGACTCAAGGGGTTCGAGGCCGGCGCGGACGATTACGTCACCAAACCCTTCTCTATGGAGGAGCTACTCGCACGCATCAAAGCGAACCTCAGACGTTCCGGCGGCAAAACTGACGAGGCGGCCCGTGAAGAGAAGATGGTGTTCGGCGACTTGGAGCTAGACTCAAAGGAATACCGGGTTCACGTGGGAGGCCAAGAGATCGAGATCAGACCGAAGGAGATGCAGGTTCTGCTGCTTTTAACCTCGGCACCAGGGGCGCTGTTCACCCGTCAGCAGATCACCGAGCAGGTGTGGGGTTATGAGTTCATCGGCAACTCGCGCACCATCGACGTGCACGTAAAGAACCTTAGGCAGAAGCTGAATGAGAACTCTGAGTACTCGTTCATCGATACGGTGCGCGGTCTCGGGTATCGATTTCGCTTGAATCCAAAGAAAGGCTGAAACCTTCCGGGTTGCTGTCGCATCCAACTCCCGTGTAATTATGTTCGCTAGAAGAAACTATTCAGAGGAGATTCCTTGTACAAGTACCTGATTCTTAGTCTGGTTCTAGTAATCGGAGCGGCCGCAGTCGTAGTGGGATGCAATGCCGCATCGACCTCCTCTTCCAGTTCAGCTGCGGGTGACGGATCAGGCTCAGCTGTCCTGCAGCTGAACAACACAGGCACCATGGATCTGCTTGATAAAGGCACCCGGGTCATAGATGTCCGTGAACCGAATGAGTATCGGGCTGGACATATCCCCGGCGTGGAACTGATTCCCTTGGCGACGGTGGCCTCTGCCGCTTCCAGCTGGGATAAGAGTGAGCCGATCGTCATTATCTGCCGGTCAGGCAACCGCAGCATGCAGGCAGCCAACACCCTTAAGGGTCAAGGATTTGAGACCGTCTACAACGTGACCGACGGAATGAACGGCTGGACGGGAGACGTCCTTCAGGGTGATGAGCAGGGCGAATGGCCAACCGATGACAGCGTGGAGATCGATACCGAAGACCACATGTAGCGGCGACCCTATTCGGCCCACTGTTCGTGTACACGGGCGAGTTCCACCCGGTGGAACTCGCGGTCATCTGTCGGGCCACCCGGACGAAGTTGCCGGGCGACTTTGAAGTAACCCTCGCCCGGCATGCCAGTATCCTTTCGGACAACAACCGACCCCAGTAGCGGTCTTCCGTCCGCGCACTCGGTCTTGCACACCGACTGAAGTAGTTGGCCGAGCGCGGCTCTGTCCGGCGGTCGCTTCATGCTGAGGCCCACTAGAGTGGCCGCCTCCCCATAAGTTACCTGCCTACGCACACGAGCAACACCCTTCAAGGCCTCTCGCAATGCATCCACTAGCTCTTCATTTGGTTTCAAATCACTACCTTCCCTATGAGATACTCTCTCAATGCGGGACGAAACATCATCAGACAACACTCTTATTAAAGAATACCTGGGCGGTGACCTCGTTGCCTTCGAGACTCTAGCTCTGCGCTACCAAAAGCGTGTTTTTGGAATCTGCTTTCAGATGCTGGGTAGCTCAACAGAGGCCGAAGATGTTACCCAAGAGACCTTCATCGCGCTCATGACCACTGTGAAGAGTTTCAATAAACGCTCATCGTTCTCTACTTGGATCTACCGGGTGACGACCAATCGCTGCCTGGATAGACTGCGGGCAAAGAAATCTGTACCCGTCGACCCGAGCGAACTCGGGCCCCAGGGCGTCATGTGGCAGTCCTCTGACGGAGGCCCCGAAGACTCCGCGATCGCACGCGACACCGGTGAACTGATCGCAAAGACTCTCAACGAGATACCTGGTGAGTTTCGGGCCGCGGTCGTTCTACGAGACATCGAGGGTCTTGAGTACGTGGCAATTGCTGAGGCACTCGATACCACCATGGGAACGGTTAAATCCCGGATCAGCCGGGGACGACGGCTGATCGCTGAAGCCTTGCGCCAATCACAGCAGATACCGGAACAGGGAACAAAATGAGAGTTCACTCGTCATACAATATGAAACCTCGAATGAAAGGAGGGGAAAGCTGATGAACGAAGAGGATCACGAATTTACGCAAAAGCAGCTCTCCTCATACCTTGACGGAGAGGTAAGCAAGACCAACCGCGAGATCATCGAGGCTCACCTCGAGACATGCGAGGAATGTCGCGCAGATCTAGAACTACTGAAAACTGCGGCAGAGGCCCTCTCTGGCTCAGACACGCCGCCCCTACCTGACCAGTCCGACACTCGCTTACTAAGCGCTATCCGTGCTGCCGATGCAAAAGAGAATGCTCCGCAACCGGTGACCGAGAGCGCGAAGCGACCGCTATGGACTCGTCCCTGGATATCGGCGGCCGCCGGGCTCGCCGCCGTGTTCTTGATAGTAGTGGTGGTCAGCGTCCCCAGTCCCTCCAATGTGGTGCAAGAGGCCCAATTAAGCGACGAGACTGCGCAGCGCGCTGCTCCTGTAGAGGAAAGTGCCCCAATCGCTGATGAGCCCACCGCTGGTTCCATAGAAGCAATTGAAGAGAAGGAGGCGCTGGACCTCAAAACACTGGAAAGGGAGGACATCCCGGACTTCCTGGAACCCATCAATACCGAACTAACCGTGGCTCTCCCTGAAGACGCGGAGCCTGCGGTCACAGCAGCATTCGAGGCTGCTCCACCGTCAATTCATTATTTTGAACAAGTCCTCTTCGAGGGTGAGGTCAGCTGGATACTGGTGGCCTCAGATAACGGCAAAAAAAAGGCCTTGGTATTCGATGACAACGGAATATTAGCCGACATCCTGTACTAATCGAGAGCGTCAGCCGATCAGCTCTCGTATCTTCGCGCCCACGTCTGATGAGCTCACTATCGACTCACCGACCAGAACGGCATCTGCCCCAAGCATGGCCATCCGCTTCACATCGTCCCTTGTGGCGATCCCGCTCTCGGCGACAGCGATACGACCGGCCTCTTTTATCCTGGGAATGAGTCGCTCGCTGATGGTCATATCCATCTCAAAGGTCCAAAGGTTCCTGTGATTGACGCCTATGACCTGGGCGCCTACGCCGATTGCTCGCTCAAGCTCCTCATCGTTGCGCACCTCTAGCAGTGGAGTCACACCAAGGTCACCGCAGACTGCGACTAGACCTCGTAGGTCCTCGTCTTTGAGTAGATCCACGATCAAAAGAACCGCGTCCGCCCCGACCAATCTTCCCTCGTAGATCTGGTATTCATCAAGAACGAAGTCCTTCTGCAAACAAGGCAGACGACAGGCCGCACGGGCCTCAGCCAAGTTGGCGTATGTCCCCAGAAACTTAGTTGGCTCGGTGAGTATCGACAAGGCGGATGCGCCGCCTCCCGCGTATTGTTTGGCGAGCTCAGCGGGTCGGAAATCTTTGCGGAGGACTCCCTTCGATGGAGAAGCCTTCTTGAGTTCGGCGATAAGAGAGATGCGGCCCGGTGTTGAAAGTGCCGGTATGAAGGGACGAATGGGCGCGCCTCCTCCTGCGTCCTTCAGCCTTCGCACCAGGTCAGGAAGAGGTGTAGACGCGCGGCGTGCTTCAGTGGCCTCTCGACGCCCCTGGATAATCCCTGAAATCATTTCTGCTCTTCCTACTTTGCCCGCGACTGAGTGAAATCCACCAGATCATCAAGTACCTGCTTGGCCCGTCCGTCGAGAACCGCAGCTCGCGCTTTCTGGGTGCCGTCCATAATATTGTCGGCGATACCGGCTACATATAGTGCGGTACCAGCGTTCGCGTATACCACCTGGGACTTCATGTTCTCGAATCCAGGGTCGACCACTGCTCGAACGATGTCGACATTGTCGTCGATCGATCCACCCATTATGTCCTCGCGTTTGATCGCAGGGAATCCGAAATCTTCGGGCAAAAATTTGTTCATCTTGACCTTGCCGTCACGTAGCTCGGCATAGATCGTCGGGCCTTCCAGGCTTACCTCGTCCAAACCGCCTTTACCATGAACGACCATGGCGCGAGTCACCCCCAGCTGCTTCAGAACTCGGGCTATCGGGGCACAAAGCTCCTCGTCGTACACCCCGAGCAGCTGGAATTCGGCGCTCGCCGGATTGGTCAGAGGGCCAAGAATGTTGAATACGGTTCTAATGCCCATGGCCTTTCGAACCGGGGCCACATGCTTCATTGCGCCGTGGTGGCGCTGAGCGAAAAGAAATCCCACACCGACCTCGTCAATGCAGTCAGCGACATCCTGAGGCTCAAGTTCTATGTTCACGCCTAGCCCCTCAAGCACGTCCGCGCTTCCACACTTGCTGGATACCGATCGGTTACCATGTTTGGCGACCTTGGCTCCGGCAGCTGCCGCCACTATTGCAGCCGAGGTTGAGATGTTGAATGTGCCAGACTTGTCCCCGCCGGTCCCGCAGGTATCGATCAGTCCGGTGCTCTTGGGAGTCACCTTGGTGGACTTGGAGCGCATAACCTCAGCGAATCCGAGGATCTCCTTGTCGGATTCACCCTTAAAGCGAAGTGCGGTCAGCAGAGTCGCCATCTGGACCTCGGACGCGGTCCCGGTCATCATCTCCTCCATCACCTGCATAGCCTGATCGTGATTGAGATTTGCGCCGCCTATTACAATGTCTATCGCTTCGGATATCACAGTAGCTCCTATCGTTTCGCTGCGACTGCGCCAGTAACAAAATTGCGCAGCAGGTCTTTACCTACTCTAGTGAGAATGGACTCCGGATGGAACTGCACACTCTCGACCGGATGCACCTTGTGCCGCATCCCCATGATGAGACCGTCAGTCTCCGCCGTGATCTCAAGCTCGTCAGGCAAGCTGTCGCGCTCGACTATCAACGAGTGATAGCGGGTGGCCTCGAGCGGATTCTCGAGCCCCTTGAAGACCCCTTTGCCATCATGCTGGATCATAGATGTCTTGCCGTGCACCGGCTCAGGAGCTCTGACGACCCGGCCACCGTACACCTCGCCGATGGTCTGATGCCCTAGACAGACTCCGAAGCTCGGAATGCGTGGCCCGTAGGTCCGAATGACCTCCATGCTTATCCCCGCGTCTTCAGGTCTACCTGGTCCGGGGGAGATGACGATAGCATCGGGCTTGAGCGCCCCGATCTGATCGACTCCGATGGCATCATTACGATACACAACGATCTCTTCCCCTATCTCAGCGAGATACTGAAGAAGGTTGTATGTGAAACTGTCGTAATTATCGATTAGTAGTATCACGTTACACCTGGCCTTCATGCGCGAGTTCCACAGACTTAAGAAGCCCCTGGGCCTTGTTCTGTGTCTCTAGAAACTCGAGCTCCGCGACGGAATCAGCCACTACGCCGGCGCCTGCCTGAACGAATGCCTTTCCACCTGTGGTGATGATTGTACGGATAGTGATGCAGGTATCCAAGGAACCAGCGTACCCAAAGTACCCGATGACTCCAGCGTACGGTCCGCGCTTCGACACCTCGAGATCATCGATTATCTCCATCGCACGAATCTTGGGCGCGCCGCTAACAGTCCCTGCCGGGAACGCGGCGCGCAGCACATCGAACGAGCTGACTCCCGGATTCAGGTCGCCGGTCACACTCGAGACGATATGCATCACGTGAGAATACTTCTCGACGATCATGAACTCATCCACACTGACCGTACCCGGCACACATACGCGGCCCACATCATTACGACCCAGATCGACCAGCATCACATGCTCAGCGATCTCTTTAGCATCAGCGATCAGCTCTTCTTCCATGCGCTTCTCGTCCTCGGGGGTCCTTCCCCGACGTCGAGTTCCAGCGATCGGCCGCGTGAGCACCTTGCCTTCCTCGACTGTTACCAGTGGCTCCGGAGATGAGCCGATAATCGATAGATCGCCGTGGCGCAGGTAGTACATATAGGGAGAGGGATTAACCCTTCGAAGGACCCGATAGACGTCAAAAGGGTCTGCGGACAACGGCACTTCGAACCTTTGGGAGAGCACAGCCTGGAATATGTCACCAGCGAATATGTGCTCTTTTGCGTCAGCCACCATCTGCAGATATCGATCCTTGTCGGTGTTCGAGCTGACTGTGACATCGGCATCGTCAGAAACACTCACGGTTCCCGTCTCGACCGGCCGTCGCAGAAGCTCGATGATCTCTTCGATCCGCGCCTGGGCCGCTTCGTATGCCGCCTTCACATCGGACTCTGATCCCTGGGGGTCGATCTTTACGCAACACACAACCTTCATCGAGTGAGTCAGCCGGTCGAAGACCACTAGCCCATCGGTGAACATGAAAAAGAACTCCGGAAGCCCAAGGTCGTCAGGGTTGGTGGAGGGAACCGGCTCGAAATACCTGACGGTCTCGTAGCCCAGATAGCCGACCGCGCCTCCGAAAAACCGGGGAAGATCCGGAAGTTCGGGGGCCCTCATCGTACCCATAAGATCCTCCATATAGCGGAGGGGGTCTGTAAACTCATCCGTTTCTACCTTGGACTCTCCGGTATCCGGATCGAATAGCCGACGAGTCACTTTTCCGGAATGGCCTGAAACGGTCATTCGAGGCTTCGATCCCAGGAATGAGAAGCGCGAGAAGCGCTCCCCGCCCTCAACACTCTCGAGCAGGAACGCCGAATCGGACTCTGAGAGTTTCTTGAAAGCCGATACCGGAGTGTCCATGTCGGACAGTATCTCTTTGTAGACCGGGACCATATCGAACTCGTGAGCCATGCTCACGAAATCGTCGTAATCGGGTTGGAACATCGTAAATTAACTCCTATCTGAACGCTAAATGACTAACTGCTGGTTCAGGAGCTTCGCCATCGCTCATCGCTAAGCGCTGACAGATAGGACTGTACTTTTTCAGGGTCTTTTCTTCCAGGTTCAGATTCGACACCGCTGCAAGTATCGACAGCATAAGGATGCACGGCCTCGATGGCGGCGCCAATATTCTCGGGATTCAAGCCGCCGGCAAGAACCATGAACTTCCCCCTACTAAGAAGATGTTCTTTTGCTTTGAGTGCTAGGGACCAGTCAAAGGTCTCGCCAGTGCCCCCCATGGTGCCCTCTTTGTACGTATCGAGATGATAGGCATCCGCGTCATACTCGTCGACGACCTTCAGCGATGATTCATCTTTCATCCGGACCGCCATTATGACTTTTAGGTTGTGTTCTCTGATCTGATTCGCCTGAGGAATATTGGGATAACCATGAAGTTGCACAGTGTCGAGCAAACAGAACTTTGCGATCTCGATGATCTGCTCTGCGGTCTCACCAGCGAACACGCCCACCCGACTGATATAGGGCGGTAGTGTCTGAGTGATCCCACGCACTGTGGCAGGATCTACTTTCCTCGGGCTATCACAAAAGATGAATCCAAGGGCGGACGCCCCGGCTTCAACAGCTAAGTGCGCGTCCTTAATATGTGTGATGCCACAGATCTTGCCTCGGACCAAACTTCCTCCATTTGTAAGTCTTACTCGGCTGTCAGTTCGCCGGCGAAGTATGCGTCATACGCTGACATATCAAAGTGGCCATGGCCACTAAGGTTGAAGAGAATAGTCTTCTCTTTGCCCTCTTCCTTGGCCTGAAGTGCCTCAACTATCGCCTGCTTGATGGCGTGGGTGGATTCCGGAGCAGGAATGATACCCTCGGTCCTCGCGAACTGAACGCCAGCTTCAAACACCTCGAGCTGATTGTACGCGTATGCCTCGGCGATTCCCTCATGGACTATCTGGCTTACCAATGGCGAGTCGCCGTGGTAGCGAAGACCACCAGCGTGGATAGCTGGGGGGACGAACTCGTGACCAAGAGTGTACATCTCTACTAGCGGAGTAAGTTCAGCCGTATCCCCGAAATCATACTTGTACTCACCCTTGGTGAGAGTCGGACAACTCGTTGGTTCAACCGCGACCAGCCTCACGTCTGACCCTGCCACCTTATCCCTAACATAGGGAAAACTGAGTCCAGCGAAGTTACTGCCGCCGCCGCAACAGCCGATCACCACGTCGGCCGACTCGCCGACCTTGGCAAGTTGAAGTTTTGCTTCCTGACCGATAATGGTCTGGTGCAAGCAGACGTGATTGAGCACAGAGCCCAAAGCATATTTTGTGTCGTCATGAGTGGCCGCATCTTCGACCGCCTCAGAGATCGCGATTCCGAGACTTCCCGGTGAGTTGGGATCTGCCTCTAGTGTCTTACGGCCCGCATTCGTCCGGTCGGTCGGGCTCGGAAAGACAGTGCCACCCCACGTCTCGATGAGGGACTTGCGGTACGGTTTTTGATCGTAGCTGACCTTGACCATATAGACGGTCACCTCTAAGCCGAACATCCCCGCAACCTGAGAAATAGCGCTACCCCACTGACCAGCACCGGTCTCTGTGGCGATACGCTTGGTGCCTTCAAGTTTGTTGTAGTAGGCCTGAGCGATCGCGGTGTTCGGCTTATGACTTCCCGCTGGGCTCACGCCCTCGTACTTGTAGTAAATCTTTGCCGGGGTTCCCAGAGCCTTCTCCAGGGCAGTCGCCCTTATCATAGGGGACGGCCTGTATGCGGCGTATGCCTCGAGAACCGGCTCAGGAATCGGGATCTCGCTATCAGTACTGACTTCTTGTCCGATCAGCGACATCGGAAAGAGAGGAGCTAGGTCCTCTGGGCCGATCGGTTGACCAGTTCCTGGGTGTTTTGGCGGAGAGGGCGGGTTGGGTAGATCAGGCGCCACGTTGTACCAGCTCTTAGGCATCTCTGACTCAGAGAGAATAATCTTTCTGTCGGCCATGCAAACCTCCAGGTTTAGTTGGTCTATTGGACTATCTAAATTACCCCTTTACCCTAGAAAACAAAAGCGCCGCCTGCCGGTTGTCCGGCGGGCGGCGCTAATTAGTAACCTATTAAAAAGTAACTAGTCGGCGTGAATACTCGCGTACTTCGCCTCAAGCTCTCCCTGAGTCTCTTGATTGTCAGGGTCAGCCACA
>JAUVYG010000101.1 GCA_030603185.1 Actinomycetota bacterium
AGACTTAATATGCTCTTGGTCTTAGTACTCACTAGTTCTCTTGGCCCCTAAAGTAGCTCGTTATTATTGATCACCAGGTGGAACTTGCAGTCGAGAAACTCTGCCGCGCTACGGCACATGACCATGCGCGAGAGGAATATCTCGAAGTACTCCATCACCTGACTCACCTCTGTATCGATCTCAATCTCGAGTGAAATGCTTCGTTCGCCGGAATCCACTCTAAGAAATGATTTCCTAGCAGCGTAATTCACTCTGTCGTGTATGTCGAAGGTTGTCCCGTCATCGTTTTGAACTCGGCTACGATGAACGTCCGATTTATCGGCCAGAATCGTGGCGGCAGAAATGGCACTTGTTGCAGTTCCGTAGGTCTCTTCGTGGCTGCCGATAGCGCTCATGACCATAGCTATTTCCCTCGGGGCCATTCCCATCGCCCGCAGCTCATCTTTGGCCAGAACTGCACTGGTTATCGAGTGCATCTCGCGACTGACTAGATTACCTACATCGTGTAGATATCCAGCGATCGCGGCTAGCTCTGACTCACGCTCGGGGAATCCAAGATGTCTAAGAACGTTCAGAGATATATGGCCGACTAGATTCGCATGGCGAAAGCCGTGCTCTGTGTAGCCCTGATTGTTCAGCGACTCGTTGGCAAGCTCTAGGTAGTGGGAGAAGGTGGCGTTGTGCTGACAATCCTCAAGAGTGACCAGCTTATGGGGAGCCTGAGGCTCCCGGGGTCCCTGAGGGTTGCCGGCCATCAAGCTCCCTGGTCAGCCGCGACTACAGTCTCTTTAGTGGCCTCAGTAGCGTCATCATCAGTGACCTTGCCGGCAACAGCTGAACGAGAGAACTGTATGTTTGTGTTCTCAGCCACCAGGAGGGTGATTACCTCGTCCTCGATCACCGCGATGGAGCCTCGGATCCCGCCGATCGTAACGACGTCATCCCCAACATTCAGGCTCTCGACCAATTCGCGGTGCGCCTTAACTCGCTTCTGCTGTGGCCTGACCATCAAGAAGTACATGACTCCGATCAGCAGCAGTACCCATATAACTAGTGTCTCCGGTCCCATCTATATATCACCTTTCTAATCATTCATTCCAAGACCGGTCAGGATGACCTAAATCATGCCCGCCCAGCCGAACGTATATTATCACGAGCGGTAGCTTTCTAGGAGGTCTGCAAACGTAGAGTTACGAATAGCGTCCCTAACTTGATCCATCAATCGGAACAGATGCCTAAGATTGTGAATGCTCAACAGTCTGTGTCCGAGAATCTCATCAGAAACGTAGAGGTGTCGGATGTATGCTCGCGAGAACTCTTTGCAGGCATAACAGTCACAGTCTGATTCGAGTGGTGACTTATCCGTCCTGAACGTAGCGTTCTTGAGATTGAGTCGCTCACGACCCGCCCAAAATGCTCCGTTTCGAGCAAGACGGGTCGGGAGGACGCAATCGAACATATCAACACCCGCGGCTATTACTTCCAAAAGGCCGCGGGGGTCGCCGATGCCCATGAAATATCTTGGCTTGTCCTCTGGCATGTCCGCTGCGGTGACAGCTGTCAGTTCGTAAGTGATCTCTTTTGGCTCCCCGAATGACAAACCTCCAATGGCGTACCCAGGAAGGTCCAGGTCTGCGAGCTCAGCGGCGGATCGGCGTCTGAGCTCGCCGTCGAATCCCCCTTGAACGATCCCGAAAAGGGCACCACCCCGCTGACTCCATTCAGTCTTGGATCGAGCGGCCCATTTGGTCGTTCGCTTCAGAGCGTCCCGGGTGTCCACGGCAGAGGTTCCGTACGAGACCGGATGGTCAAGGGGCATCATGATATCGACACCCAATCCGACCTGAGCCTGCACTACGTTTTCCGGCGTCAAGTTCTGTCTCGATCCGTCATGGGGCGACCTGAACTCAACCCCGTGATCAGTGACCTTCACGGAGTCCGAAAGGCTGAACACCTGGAATCCACCGGAGTCTGTCAGGATCGCGCGGTCCCAGGACATGAAGTCATGAAGACCTCCCATTTCAGAAATGACCTCAAGGCCAGGTCTTTGCATCAGGTGATAGGTATTGGAAAGAATCAGCTCGCTGCCGATCTCTTTCAGTTCGAGCGGCGACAGCGACTTTACGGTCGCCTGGGTACCGACCGGCATGAACACAGGAGTGTCAATCTGCCGACCGGCTACATCGAGCACACCGCAGCGGGCGGCCGTCCCAGAATCCTTTGAACTCAATTTGAAATCGAACATCCTACTCAGGATACCAACTGGAATGCCGAAATAGTACATGAGAGCAAATCACTCCAAGGCGCCATCCCGCGCTAGAAAGCCCTAGGGGCAGGAGTACCACACTCGCAGAGGAGCCATGGAAGACGTCTGGATACAAATCGCCGGGGAAGACAACCTCGACGCCATCATTGGAAAAATCGGCTGGCTGCCATCAATGCCTTGGGTAGTCAATCGCATGCTCGCCATCATCGAAGACGAGAACTCTAACGCAGAAGCCCTTGCTGAGGTCATCTCGAAAGACCAGACTCTGACGGCTCGGGTACTGAAAATGGTCAACTCGGCCTACTATGGCTTCGAGAGGCAGATCGCGACGGTTTCACATGCTGTAGCGATTCTTGGCTTCAACGCGATTCGATCCCTAGTCATCAGTCTTTCCATCTTCGAGCTGTTTAAAAAAGACGAGCGCCTCACGATTCTTAACCATCAAGAACTGTGGCTACACTCGATCAGTGTGGCGGTATGCGCGTCGGACGTAGCCTCCCGGTCCGGTTTTCCAACACCTGAAGAGACATTCGTGTGCGGGCTTCTTCATGATATCGGTAAGGCTCTGTTCAACGAATTCACACCGGAAGACTACACTAAATGTATCGAGCTGGCTCGCCAGAAAGATACTTCCCTCACCATTGCGGAACAGGAATTATACGGATTCAACCACGCCACCTTCGGTGCCTGGCTGGCCGCAAAATGGGAACTCCCGGAAAAGCTTCAGGCAACCATAGCCTTCCACCATGGTGGTCTTGATGAATACGACGACCTTACTCCGGATGGCCTCAATGTCTCTGCTGACTCGGTAAAAGAGGTCCTTCAAATAGTAGAGATCGCAGACATGATCTCGAAGATCGCAGACATCGGTTTCTCGGGTGATTACGCGATCAGTCCCATCCGATTCCCTGGACTAGGAGATCGCATCAGTGAAAAAACATGCATTGATGCCTTGGCCAAACTTCCTGGCCTAGTCAAGGAAAGTGCGGGTCTATTCGGGCTTGACCTTGACGGTTCACAGAGCGACGAGGCCGATGAGGGGGCCGATGAGCAGCCTGCTGCTCCTGCTAAGCTCGCTGCCGTGTTCAAAGACCACGATTCAATCAGCCTGGTCGCTTTAATGCTCGCCGATGCGAACTACGAGGTTGTAACCTTGGAAGACGAGAAATCATTTGCAACTCTTGTTGAGTCTCGTTCACCAGATGTCACGGTCTGGGCTGGAGGGACCACCGATCAACTCGGTCTAGTAAAGCCCACCTTGGATGCCGTCGGGACCAGTGGCTCTAATCTTGTGATCGTGGTTCCACCCGAGCTTGAAGAGGATGCTGAATTCGGTGAGCTTGTAGCTAAGACTGGTGGGGGCAATGCCCTGGAAATACATCTTCCCGCTCCCGTGTGGAAAATCCGAGAAGCCCTGATACAACCGGAAAACAGCTACCAGGCGATGTGACAGAGGCTCTCGCCTTCTGAGACCATCTCTTCTCGTCTGAGATACAGGATCACACCGTCGTTCGATGCGACCGCAGACTGCTTGTGCCCGGTCATGATCTCCGAGACCACACCGATCTCGTCCCCCATTGCCACCTGCTGGCCAAGATCCACAGCAGTGGTGAACACTCCTCCGGTTCCAGCCTTGATCGGAACTTTTCCGGATAGAGCCACACTGGCCGAAACTGGGCGTGACGGTGCAACCCCCACATTGAGCACCCCAAGCTTCTCAAGCATTCCAAGGAGCCCTCGACCCACCTTGAGGCTGATCTCTCTCTGAACCGCTCTGGCCCTACCCATCTCGACGGTCAAGGCAGCCACACCATTTCTCTCGCAAGCGGGACCCAGAGAGCCGCTGTGTCGCACGAGATCACCTTCTGACTCAACTGCCTTGAGGATCATGTACTCGAGGCCCAGTGACTCTGCTAGCTCACGCCTAGTCTCTAAGCAACCCACATGTGGTAGATACTCTCCCGGTCCGCCGGTGTGTAGATCAACTACTGCAACAGATTTGACCATGATCCTGTCGAACAGCGTCCGGGCCAACTGCTCAGTCGGGCGGAACCCCTTCTGGAACTGGTACACGCGGTTCATGTCCACGTTGTCCAGCCGGCCCACTCTATTCTTTTCTACGAAGGCCGGCGGATTCGCGACAGGAATGAAGATGATCGATCCATTGACATCTTTGGGGTCGATCTTCTCGAATAGTTCATGGCAAAGATGAGTACCGTTCCACTCGTCGCCGTGCTGAGCCGCGACGAGACATACCTGGGGGCCGGACCGCTCTCCCCTGATGGCTGCGATCGGGATGCTCAAGTCACTGCCGTCGCGCAATGTCAAAAACGACGCCCTGACAAGGGACTTGCCTTGGGGTAAGTCCGCAACATCATACTTGTCCAGTGAAATGGTACTGCTATCCATGACTCCATTATCCCCACTGCCAATGAATCCTGAAAGAAGTATGCTTCTAGCATGAGTGAATCATTCCAAGAGCCTGTCGACGAAAGGCCTCCTCGCCGTAAGGCCAGACAGGGATTCTTGTCCAAAAACAGACTTGTCATCCAAATCGGACTGGGCGTACTTATGCTCGGGCTGCTTTGGTCATTATTCGGGCCTGAAAGATTGTTCGCCCTTCCGAAGGTCGTCACCTCGTCGCCCCAGTGGAGCTCCGAAAGAGGGGACCTACAGAACACTGGACGTAGTGCCTTTTCCGGGCCAGAAAAGGCCATCCTTGCGTGGAAGTTCGAAACTCAAGGCAAGATCTACTCATCACCGGTGATCGGATCCCAAGGTGAGATATATGTCACCAGTACCGACGGCAAGCTCTACGCATTGTCTGCAAGCGGCAAGGAGCTTTGGACGCATCAAACCGACTCGAGCATCCTTGGCTCCGCCGCCCTTGACCAGGAGGGAAATATCTATTTTGGCTCCGACGACCAGGTGTTCAGAGCCCTTTCATCTGACGGTACCCTACTATGGGCATTCAAGGCGGAGGGCAAGATTCAGTCCTCACCCGTCATCACAAATGACCGGATCATTTTCGGGGCCAACGACGGGACACTCTATGTTCTTGATCACTCCGGGACTCTTCAGTGGAAACAGAAGCGCAACGGTGAGATCGACTCCCCTGTGGCAGTCGGTGAAGACGGGACAATATATGTCGGGAGCAGAGACAAGAGCCTGGCGGCCTACAGTGCTGAAGGGAAACTTCTCTGGGAGCACTTCACTCGAGGAGAAGTTGACACCGCACCGACCATCGGAGCAGATGGATCAATATACTTTGGAGTGGTGTTCTTCCTGCAAACCGAAAAAGGGGGCATCATCCCCGGCATGGTCGCGTTCCAAGAGAAATACCAGTACCCAGTCTGGACCCGTGTCTATGCTCTTAACCCCGATGGGACCTGGCAGTGGGTATTCAAGACCAAGCACGTCCTGGGAGCATCAGCAGCCATGTCGACAGATGACACCCTCTACGTTCCCAGTTGGGATCAGAGTTTATACGCTGTCGACCTAGAGGGAAAACGAGAGTGGTCTTATGAAGCCAGCGGTGAGGTGTCTGGCCCGCCAGTCATTGATCAAGATGGAAACCTCTACTTCGGAACTCGAGGTCATGATCTGATCTCAATCGATTCATCAGGGAAACTGCGATGGAAGTACAGTGCAGATGACGAGGTATTCGGCAGCCCGGCAATCGGAGCCAATGGAGCGCTCTACTTTGCCACCAGG